>JBNKYL010000304.1:0-11146 GCA_050300875.1 Paracoccaceae bacterium | reverse complement strand
GCCGCTGGCGCAGTCGAACGCATGGTGATGAATGCAGCAGACCGCGAGATCGTCATCATCGAGGGCCAGGGATCGTTGCTGCATCCAGGGTCGACCGCCACCCTGCCCCTGATGCGTGGGGCGGCCTGCACCGACATGATCCTCTGCCACATGTCCGGGATGGATCAGCTTCACGCAGTCTCCGACGCCCCACCAGTCACCGTCCCGCCCCTGTCGCAGGTCGTGGCCCTGAACGAAGCCGTGGCCAGCGCAGCCGGGGCGCTCATGCCCGCCAAGGTGCGCGGCATCGCCGTTAACACCAGCACGCTGGATGACGCCGCCGCACGCACCGAATTGGCAGCAATCGAGGCCGAAACCGGCCTGCCCGCCACCGATCCCGTGCGTTATGGCGCAGACAAACTCGCCAAGGCCATCACGGATGCCTGATCCGGGCGCCAAAATCCATCATGGACTTCACCCGCCCGGTCATTCCGCTGCTTCGACCTTCAGAACGCCGCGCCGGATCTGATCCTCTTCGATGGATTCGAACAACGCGCGGAAATTGCCTTCGCCGAACCCGTCATCGCCCTTGCGCTGAATGAATTCGAAGAAAATCGGCCCGATCACGGTCTTGGAAAAGATCTGCAACAGGATCCGCGTTTCGCCACCGCCCACGACGCCTTCGCCGTCAATCAGGATGCCGTATTTCTTCATCCCCTCAATGGGTTCGTCGTGACCTTTCACGCGATCATGGCTCATTTCGTAGTAAGTGTCCGGCGGCCCCGGCATGAACTTCATGCCAGCCTCGGCGATCATGTCTGTGCAGCCATAGATGTCTTCGGTCCCCACCGCGATATGCTGGATACCCTCACCCTTGTAGCGGCGCAGATATTCCTCGATCTGGCTCTTGTCGTCGGTCGATTCATTGATCGGAATGCGGATCTTGCCATCGGGCGAGGTCAAGGCCCGGCTGACCAGCCCCGTCATCTTTCCCTGGATATCAAAGAACCGTATCTCGCGGAAATTGAAGGTTTCGGCATAGAACCTGTACCAGGTGTCCATATTGCCGCGAATGACGTTATGGGTCAGATGATCGAGGTAATAGAACCCGAACCCGGCAGGGCGCGGATCGGGATCGCCGAGCCAATCGAATTCGGTCTCATAGGCGCTGCCAGTTTCCCCGTAGGTATCGACAAAATACAAAAGCGACCCGCCGATGCCCACGACCGCGGGCACATCCAGCGACTTGCCCGACCCGGTGTATTCCGTCGCTCCCAGGGAAACGGCGCGTTCCAGCGCCTTGCGGGCATCGACGACTCGCCATGCCATGGCAGGCGCACAGGGCCCGTGTTCCGCGACGAATTCTGCCGCGTGGGATGTCGGTTCGGCATTCAGCAGGTAGTTGATATCGCCCTGCCGGTAGAGCGTGATGTCTTTCGACCGGTGCTTAGCCACCGGAACAAACCCCATCTGCCGGAAAGTTCGATCCAAGACCTCTGGTTCCGGATGGGCAAATTCGACGAACTCGAACCCGTCGGTTCCAGCCGGGTTGTCATCGGAAATCGTGGCTTTCGGTGCGTCATGCGGGAATGGTCCCATATCCTGGCCTCCTGTGCGCGTGAACCCAATATCACCCATATGGCCTACATTTGGCTTGCGTATTGGTCAGCAAAAGAGCCAAATGCGCACAATCCTGTATTCAAATGTCAATATCCTGCACGAAATGCGCATAGATAGCTTCGATCTTACAATACTCCAGGCCCTGCAACAGGATGGTGCGCTGACCAATGCTGCGCTGGCCGAACGGGTTAATCTGTCCGCTTCGCAATGTTCGCGACGCCGCGCGGCGCTGGAAGACGCGGGGCTGATCGAAGGGTATTCGGCCCGGCTGAACGCATCTGCCTTGGGGTTTGGGTTCCGCGCCATGATCCGCGTGAACCTGAAGGATCACGGCCACGGGTCCGACAATGATTTCGCCCGTTTCATCGACACGGCGCCAGAGGTTTGCGCGGCCTTTTCGGTGTCCGGCGATGCCGATTACATCCTGGATGTGCGGACACGCGATCTGGCCGCCTTCGCTGATTTCGTCCACACTCGGCTTTTGCCGAACCCGCTGGTCGCGCAAGTGCGATCCGACATCGTCCTGAAAACCGCCAAAGACCGCCACGGCATTGACCTGTCGGCAGGCTGAAATTCCAAACTATTCAATATCAATATGTTAGAAAGCGTCCACGCGTGGACAGCCTAGATTTCCAGCTCCGCCAGCAAAGCAGCCCAAGCCGCGCCATGCATGTCCCGATCTTCCACCGCTCCCTGAACCGCCGGACGCGGCAGCGAGAATTTGACCACATTTAGGTCAGCAATATCGAACCGTTTCACCAGTTGAGGTTCCGCCCCGAAAACCCGCGCCACCTGCCCGGTCGAAAGCTCCGCCACGACCCGGTCGAACGCATCGCGCGAGCCGCAGAAAATGTCGATCGTCACCCAGAACGGCCCGGCATTCTTAGACCGGACCTTTTCCACGTAATCCCGCAATTCAGCCATCCAGCACCTCAAGCCGAAACGCTGCCATCGGGTCGGCCAGATGCAGCACA
Organism: Paracoccaceae bacterium; assembly: GCA_050300875.1. Taxonomy (GTDB): domain Bacteria; phylum Pseudomonadota; class Alphaproteobacteria; order Rhodobacterales; family Rhodobacteraceae; genus CBDCFL01. Next base: position 8,573 of record JBNKYL010000304.1, on the reverse strand, counting down.
TGGTTCAACCGAAATTCATAGATCGGGCCACGGTCGATCTCAGCCGGCGAAAATGGGAAAGCAAAGGTCGGCTGCTCTTCCTCGCGCGTCAGCGGGTGGTGCAGAAGATAGGGGTTCATCAGCTTGCCAATCTCATTGGCGGTGGCCTGATCTGGCGCCGTGATAATGCACAGCACGCCGACCTCGGCAGGGTCCGATCCCCGGTTTTCCAGTGTGCCGAGCGTGCTGTCCACGCCGATCAGCCGCAATTCGCAGCGATAATCGGACGGTGCCAACCCCATGCGCGCCTGCACTTTCTGCCCATGTCGGTCCAGAATATCGGCAACCCAGGCCCGCGCGTTTTCCACATAATGGCGGTCCCGCAATGTGGCCATCAGCATGGTCTGGTAGCCGCCGATCCCTGCCCCTTCCAGTTTCACGGTATAGTCGGGCGAAGGCACCCATTTCGATCCCTCGACACGGACCGAAGTTTCATCCAATGCGGTGTAGCGCGCGTTACTCACATCAAGATGCCCGCCCGGTTCGTACAGGATGAACGGGTCGGTGTTTTCATAGAGCATATGCGCCGAAACGGTATGCGGCGTGGCATGGGCACCATCGGCCAGTGGCGTGACTGTGAAGCCCGCGTCGTCGAAGTCCACCAGGATCACACCCGATTGCGGATTGGTCGCGCAAAGCGCCCCGCATTCGCCGATTTTCGCCCCGTGCCAGGCCGCGCCGGCGTGATCTCCGCGCGCCAATGGCAAGGCAGCAATGATCGCAGTATCCGTCGTGCGGCCCGCGATGATGATATCCGCCCCGGTGGCCAAAGCCGCGTTGATCTGCTCGGCGCCCGCCAGTGCCACGATATTCGTGCAGTTGGCGAAGGTCTCCACGTCGATCTCGGGCGCATTGCCAAGTGGCGTGATCTGCCCTGCCGCAAACGCCGCTGACATATGCCCGGCGTCCTGCTGGCATTTCAGGGTGGCGATCCTGGCGGGCCAGCCCAGTTCGGACAGGCATTCACGGGTGATCTCGACCAGCCAATCCACGGTGCTGTCCGTCCCGCATGTCCCCGCCGTGCCGATGACCAGCGGGCAGCCTGCGGCGCGGGCGGCCTCGATCAGCCCCTTCCATTCGACCTTCGTCGAGGAACGGGCATATTTCGACACGCCCCGGCCCAGATAGGATGGCCCGCTATCGGTGGACCCGCCGTCAATGGCGATCAGGTCCGGCGCGGCGGCAACGCCCCGCGCCAGGGCTTCACGATCATAGTCCAGCCCCAGCGCGCCGGATGGGATCAGGATACGTGTCATATCAGTCTGTGATCGCTTGCGGTTTCTTCAGCACGTTGCGCAGGAACATTGGCGCAATGAACCCCGCAATCGCCGCGATCCACAAGCCGATCGAGATCGGCGATGAAAACAGATAGGTCACATCGCCATCCGACAGCGTCATCGCCCGGCGCAAAGCGTCTTCCATATTGCCGCCCAGCAGGATGCCCAGGATCACAGGAACCGTCGGGATGTCCAACTTGCGAAGGATATAGCCCAACACCCCGAAGCCCACCATCAACAACAGGTCGAAGTAACTGCCCGACAGCGAATAGATCCCCACGAAGGAAATCATCGTCACACCCGGCAACAGGATCCAGGCAGGAACCATCAGGATTTTGACGAAGATCTTCACCATCGGCACGTTCATCAAGAGCAGCACGACATTGGCGATCAGAAGCGACGCGATCAGGCCCCAGACGACCTCGGGCCGTTCGGTGAACAGCGTCGGGCCCGGTGTGATGTTCAGCGTCATCAACAGCGCCAGAAGCACAGCCGTGGTGCCCGAACCGGGAACGCCCAGCGTCAGCATCGGCACCAGTGCCCCACCTGCGGCCGCGTTATTGCCTGCCTCGGGTGCCGCGACGCCCTTGGGCACCCCGGTGCCGAAACCGCCCTTTTCACCCGCCAAGGATTTCTCTGACATGTATGCAAGAAAGGACCCCAACGAGGCGCCGGCTCCAGGCAGGATACCGGCGACGAATCCGACACCGGACGAACGCAGCATCGTCCATTTCGTCGACATGATGTCCTTCCAGGGAATGCGGACCTTGTCCAACTTGACGCCGATGGACGACCCAAGCCCATGGCTTTCGATGAAGAAAAACACTTCGGCGATAGCGAACAGCCCGACGATGGCAACTAGAAAGTCGATGCCGTCATAAAGGTGCAGATTGCCACCGGTCATTCGCGGCAGGCCGGATGAACTGTCAACGCCGATCATGGCGATGCCAAGCCCGATACAAGCCGCCAGCGCCGACTTGGCCTGGTTATTCGATGCCATGCCGCCCAGTGTGCAGAAGGCCAGAAGGTAGAGCGCAAAATACTCAGCCGGGCCAAACAGAAACGCCACACGCGCCAGCGAAGGCGCCAGCAGCATCAGACCGATCGTGGCCAACAGCGCGCCCACGAATGATGCAACGCCCGACAGAACCAGCGCATCGCCTGCCCTGCCCTGCTTGGCCATCGGGTAGCCGTCCAGCGTGGTCATCAGCGCCGGCTCATCGCCCGGGATATTCAGCAGGATCGACGATATCCGCCCACCATACATTGCGCCGTAGTAAACGGATGTCATCAGCACCAGAGCCGATGTCGCATCAAGCCCCAGCGTGAAGGTGATCGGGATCAGGATCGCCACGCCGTTGGACGGGCCAAGCCCCGGCAGCGCGCCGATGATCGTGCCCAGGAAGCAACCACAGATCGCCAGAAACAGCGTAAACGGTGAAAAGGCAACGCCGAAGCCCAGCGCAAGATTGGACAGGATTTCCATCGGTCAGTGCCCCACGAATGGAATGAGTATGGTCAGCGCTTCCCACAGCTTGGCCGGTGTCGGCACGCGGTAGGCCACGATATTGCCCAGACCAAGGGCGTATTTGAACAAGACGAACAGCCCTAGCGAAAGCCCGACCCCAGACAGCGACGCCATGCGCGCATGGGGGGATATCTGGTAGCTAAGGATTCCTGCCGCGATTGCGGTGGGCAGAATGAAGCCCAGCGGCTTCAGCATCACTGCATAAATGGCCAGAACCAGCACCGCCAACGCCATGTTTCCCCAGGTCGCGGTAGCGGGCCATTCGGGGTCGGGATCGGGCTTGAAAATCATCACCAAGGCGCACACGGCGGCGACTCCGCCGATCAGAAACGGGAACAGCTTCGGCAGAAACTCACCCGAAAACATGTTGGTCTGGATCTGGCTGGCGGCCGCGAGATACGCGACCGCCGTGATCAGAGCGACCAGACCGAATATCCGGTCTGATGCCATTACTGGATGACCCCCAGTTCGCGGGACATCTCGGCGATATCGGCGACAAGGCCGTCAATATAGCCCTGGAAGTCGCCACCAACCTTGGTGAACGGGGCCAGACCGTTGTCGGCCATGGCTTGTGCCCACTCGTCGCTGTCAGCGACCTGCTGAAGCTTGCCGGCCCATTCGTCGAACTGCTCGTCCGAAATGCCCTTGGGCACGTAAAGCCCGCGCCAGTTCACGGCGACCACGTCATAGCCCTGTTCCTTGGCGGTCGGGATGTCTTCGAAGCCCGGAACGCGCTCTTCGGTCAGAACCGCCAACGCGCGTACATCGCCATTGGACAGGAAGCTGACGATTTCCGACATGTCGCCGGTCATAGCCTGCGTGAAGCCGCCCACGGTTTGAGTGATGGCGTCCGCACCGCCGTCGACGCCGATATACTTGACCTTGGTGATGTCGGTGAAGCCAGCCTGTTGCAGGATCATCAGCGGTTTCATGTGGTCGAAACCACCCACGGCAGAACCACCAGCAAAGGCAACCGAACCGGGATCGGCCAGAATCGCATCCACCATGTCGCCAAGCGTTTGGAACGGGCTGTCGGCGGCCACCACGATAACACCCGGATCCGCACCGATGGCGCCCACAAAGCGGACCTGATCGGCGGTCATGCCAGCGTAGGCGTTCTGCGCCAGACGCGTCGTCGTGGCCGAAGATGCTGCCACGATCAAGTCGGCATCATCGCTGCGCTCGCTGACGACGTGGTTAAAGGCCAGGCCACCGCCTGCGCCGGGCATGTTGGTGACCTGCACGGGCTGATCAACCGCGCCGATGTCGAACAGGATCTTCCCGATCTGACGGCAGGTGAAGTCCCAGCCACCGCCAGGGTTGGCTGGTGCGATGCATTCGGTCGCCATCGCGGATGTGGACAGAACAGAAAGTGTGGCGCCGGCAACCAGCGCCTTGAATTTGAAAGTCATGCTTTCCTCCCATTTGCAGACCGGTTTTCCGGCCCTTGCGTCGCGCCAGTTTAGCCCGCAACCTGACATGAACCTGTCACGCGCCGGGTTATGGGGGGAAAATGCGCTTCTTGCTGGTCGAGGATAATGCCGATCTTGCGGAATCCGTCCGCACACGCCTGTCGCTGGACGGGCATGGTGTCGACTGGGCCGCCAGTCTGGAAGAAGCCGAAGATCACCTTGCGGTCGCGCCCTATGACCTGATCCTGCTGGACATCATGTTGCCGGATGGGGACGGCCGAGATTTCCTGGCCCGCCACAGGCAGGCGAAACGCGACACGCCGGTGATCGTTATGACCGCCCGTTCGGCCGTATCAGATCGGGTCGCTCTGCTTGATACCGGCGCGGATGACTACATCACAAAACCCTTTGATTTCCTGGAATTGGAAGCCCGAGTTCGCGCAGTTCTGCGCCGCCGCACCGGACAGGCACGCACAGGTCTTTCCTTTGCCGGGGTCGAATTCGATCCGCTTCAGGCAACCGTCCGTTTCAACGGCATCTGCCGTGAATTGCGCAACCGAGAATTGCGGCTGATGGAAATCCTCATTTCCGGCCCGGATCGCATCTATTCCAAGACCCAGCTGCATGACCGGCTGTTTTCGGCGTCCGAAGCGGTCAGCGACAATGCGATCGAGGTCTATGTCGGGCGGCTCAGGCGCAAGCTGGACGGGTCGCGGGCGCGGATCGAAACGGTTCGCGGCGTAGGCTACAGGCTGGTAGAGGCATGAGACCGCCCAATGTGTCGGGCTCGATTCGCCGTCGATTGGTCTGGCAATTGCTGGTTGCGGCGGCATTGTTGACGGGGCTTATGTATTTCGCCGTGCGCTCGGTCGCTGGCAGCGCCGTGGAACGAACGCAAGACCGTATCCTGGGCGCGGCCACCATCGCGATTGCCGAAGAATTGCGTGGCGGCGAGGACGGGGTTGAAATCGACATCCCCTACTCCGCTTTCTCCATGTTGGGGGCGATGGGCAATGACCGGATATTCTACCGCATAGATGTCGATGGCGTAACGGCGACGGGCTATGACGACCTGCCAATAGCTGGGGAAGCCGCGCCGGGGTTGGACCCTACCTTTCATTCTGCAAGGTATCAGGGCGATGACATTCGGGTTGCCGTCGTTTCGCGGTCAGTTCTGGTCGAGGCCCGCCAGGTGCCGGTTCTGGTCATCGTTGCGCAGACCCGCAGCGCGCAGGCAGCCATTATCGCGGGCCTGCAAAACCGCGCCGCCATTCTGGGGCTTGGGTTCTTCGCGCTGGCTTCCATTCTGGCCGTGCTGGCGGCGCGATCCGTTGTGCAGCCTGTCAACAGTTTGGCCGAAGCCCTGGCGCGCCGGGGTCCACAGGACTTGCGCCCTGTGGCCCGCACGGTGCCCGAGGAAATGGAACCGATGGTTGCTGCGCTGAACGGATTCATTGCGCGTCTGGCCGGCACGTTGTCGCGCACCGAAACCTTCATCGCCGAGGCCGCCCATTACATCCGCACCCCGCTGACCACGCTGCGTAACCAGTCTGAAATCGCCCTGCATCAGTCGAACGATCCCGCCACATCGGACAGCCTGCGTCGCATAATCAGGTTGGCCGACGATACGGCGCGATCAGCGGGACAACTTCTTGACCATGCAGCCGTAAGCTATCGTGCCGATCAGCGCAGCGACGAGCCATTGGACTTGTCCGCCCTGGTTGCGGGGATAGTGGAAGGCATGCGCCCCAGCGCCGATTTGCGCGACATTTCGATCCATTTCGATGCACCGCCCGTGCCCATGCGGGTCGTGGCCGACCGTGTGCTGATCGAAACCGTGATCCGAAACCTGTTGGACAATGCCATCAAGTATTCGCGTGAAGATGGTCGAATTGAACTGACTTTGGCAGTGGCTGACAGGCTGGCCGCGCTGTCCGTGCGTGACCGGGGCCGTGGACTATCGGGCGCGGGGCTCGACCAGCTCAAGGGGCGCTTCAAGCGCGGCGACAATGTGGGCGATGTGGTCGGATCGGGGTTGGGCCTGGCCATCGTGGCCGAAGTTGCGCAGGCCTATTCCGGCCAGTTCGAATTGACCGAGGCAGACGGAGGTGGCGCATGCGCGCGTTTTTCTTTGCCCTTGGCCTGATGCTTTTTGCCCGAATGGCGATCGGGTTCGAAATCGAAGAAGAACGGTTCTTTGACGGTGGCGCGGCCGTGCCGGTGCTGCAAATCATTTCGACCACGGATATCGAGGCCTTCGCCCCGGTCATCACCCGCTACATGGAACGCCACCCCGGACGTTCAGTCAGGTATGTCGTTGCCGGCAGTCGAGATGTCTATCGGGCCCTGAATGACGAACGCAGCACGTTCGACCTGGCCATTTCATCGGCGATGGACCTGCAGATGAAGCTTGCCAATGACGGCGTAGCACTGCCGCATGCCTCACCCGACACGGCCGACCTGCCCGACTGGGCTCATTGGCGTGACCTTCTGTTCGCATTTGCCCAGGAGCCGGTTGTTCTGGCCGTATCGCTGAACGGGCTTGGCGGATTGCCCACGCCGCGCACGCGGGACGAATTGACCGAACTGATCCGTACGAACCCGGACAAATTCATTGGCCGGATTGGCACCTATGACCCGGCCTTGTCCGGTGCCGGATACCTGTTCGCCACACAGGATGCGCGCAGGTCCGATACGTTTTGGCGCCTGGCCGAGGTCATGGGCCGCGTCCGACCACGGTTCTACGCATCAACCGGCGCCATGATCGACGATCTGCGCGCCGACCGGCTGGTGATCGCCTACAACGTTCTTGGCAGCTATGCCGATGAACGGCTGGCAGGGGCGCCTGACATCTTGACTGTCGAGCTGCGCGATTTCACCCATGTGCTGTTGCGCACGGCGCTTTTGCCGGTCACTGGCGAAAACCCCGACCTGGGCCGCGAGTTCCTGGATTTCCTGCTGTCTGACCAGGGCCAGGAAAGCCTGGCGCAGGAAACCGGGCTGCCCCGGCTGGATGAAACCGCCCTTGCCCGCCAACCGCATCTTCGCCCAATCCGGCTGGACCCGGGGCTACTCGTTTTTGTCGATCCGCTCAAACGGCAGCGCTTTTTGGATGCCTGGTCGGCAGCGGTGATCCAGCCCTGACCGCATTTGCGCGGTTTTCACCCAAGGCATTCAATCAATTATTAGCACTTTGCCCGCTACTGTCCGGCATGAGTGATGCCAAGCGCGTGCCCACACAGAGCCACGGAGGACAGTATATTGCCTGCTGAATATGCCCTGCCCGAAGTCTTGAACACACAGGGTGCGACCGAAATCCTGTCAGCCCTGAAATCGCATCGTGGTGCAGATTTGACGATTGATGCCAGCCAGGTTCGTCATCTTGGCGCGCAGGCCGCACAGGTGCTTTTGGCTGCGGCAAAAAGCTGGGCGGATGATGGACACGCATTTCGGTTCGCCAGCCCAAGCCCGGACATGCTGCGCTGTGTCGAACTTCTTGGCGCCGAGGACGCGTTGAAAGGGGCAATGCAGTGATAAGCCTGAAAGTACTTGCCGTGGACGATTCTCGGACCATGCGGAACCTGATCAATCACACGCTGAGCGGCGCGGGTATTGAGGTTACGGTGGCCGAGGACGGGTTGGACGGGTTGGAAAAGTTGAAGGCATCCGTGCCAGATGTCATCATCACCGACCTGAACATGCCCAACATGGATGGGTTCGAATTTGTCGACGCGGTGCGTGCGCAGGAAAGATGGCAGGGATTGCCAATCCTGATCCTGACGACCGAAAGCGCGGCGGAATTGAAACAGCGCGCGCGCCAGATGGGTGCGACCGGCTGGATCGTCAAACCCTTCGAAGACGAAAAACTGATCGCGGCCGTGCGCCGCGTGGCAATTACCTGAGCCCCCAGATGTCCAACGATTTACGAGAGACTTTTTTCGTCGAATGCGAAGACCTGCTCGACCAGATGAGCGAGGGGTTGCGCGCCATCGTGCCCAACGCATTCGACAGCGATGTCGTGAATTCCGTCTTTCGCGCGGTACATTCGATCAAGGGTGGCGCTGGGGCGTTCAAGCTCAACCTGCTTGTCGATTTCGCCCACCGTTTCGAAACCCTGTTGGATGAAATCCGCGCCGAAAACCTTGTCGTGACAGACGATATCCTGCGCATCATGCATCATTCCGGCGATCACTTGGCTGACATGGTCGCCGCCGAACGTGATGAGGTCGAACAGGATCAGGAAGCGACCGATCGCCTGATCGCGGAAATCGACACGGTCCTGCCCGAACAGGACAATGCCGCAAGCGACAACGCTGC
>JBNKYL010000303.1:0-25920 GCA_050300875.1 Paracoccaceae bacterium | reverse complement strand
CCAGCAGTTCGGTGACCTTGCCGACATTCACGCCAATGCCGGTCGTGCCCCACATGTAGTTGATCGAATAATCCCCGTTCGGGTCATACTGATCGGTGCGGGCGCTGACGACATCCCACATATTGGCCAGGTTCGGCAGTTTGGACTTGTCCAGTTTCTGGAACGCGCCGGCCTGAATCTGGCGTTGCAGGAAGGTGCCCGAAGGTACGACCACGTCATAGCCCGACCCGCCGGCCAGCATCTTGGTTTCCAGAACCTCGTTCGAATCGAACACGTCGTAGATCAGGTCCAGACCGGTTTCTTCTTCGAACTTGGTCAGTAGTTCTTCGTCGATATAGTCCGACCAGTTGTAGACCCGGACCTCTTCGGCCAGTGCCGACGTCGCCAGAAGCGACGTGACGGCCACGGTCGTCAGGAATTTCGTCATTGTGGTGGCTCCCCATTGTCTGGTTTGGATTGGCTGATACACTTTTGATCAAATCATATGATTCGGCGCAAGTGTATTCCGTCCATCGGGCATTCTGGCCGAAGTTTCGGAAGCCGACAAGCGCCGACGGTTGCAGCACGGCCAAAGGGATTAAAAGGTGAACGCACCAACGACGAAAGTGCCTGAACATGAGGCGATCCATGCACGGATCAGCGACGCAATCCTGTTCGGAGAACTGGTTCCGGGCCAGGCGGTGACGCTTCAGGGGCTGGCCGACATGATCGGGTCAGGAATGATGCCCGTTCGCGATGCGGTACGGCGGCTGACGTCCGCTGGGGCGCTGCGCAAGCTGGGCAATCGACGCATCGAGGTGCCAACGATCGCTGCCGCCGAACTGGATGAATTGACATTCGCACGCTGCGCCGTCGAACCGAAAATCGTGGAAATCGCGGTAGAAAAAGCGCAATCCGGTCTGGCGGATCAATTGCTCGCAATCGACAAGGGGGTCGATGCGGCAATCGAAAGCGGTGATGTCGGTTCCTATCTGAAGCAGAACTACCTGTTTCACTTTCATCTCTATCGCCAGTCGGGTGCCGGTATCCTTTTGACGTTGACGCAGGGCCTTTGGTTGCGGTCCGGTCCTTCGCTGCGTGTGGTTTGCGGTCGATTTGGCACCGCCAATCTGCCTGACATGCACGATGAAACCATCGCCGCCATCCGCGAAGGCGATGCAATTCGCGCGGCAGAGGCGATCCGGGTGGATATCCAACAAGGCATGGACCAGATCCGCAAATCGCTGGACCTTGCGCCTTCCAATAAGGCGATTGACCTGTGACCCGCTCGTCAGTAATTTGATCAAAAATGCCGGATCAGGGTCCGGCCCATGAAAAAAGGTGCCCTCGTGCCAACCCCATCAGAGCTGAGCTGGATCGACGCATTGCCCGAGGCTTTCAAGGATTACCTTGGCGGGCGACGGCTGGAAGAGGTCGAGTGCATCGTGCCCGACCTGGCCGGCATGTCGCGCGGCAAGGCCATGCCGAGCCACAAGTTCAGCCCAAGCCAAACTTTCTTCCTGCCGGTTTCGCTGTTTTACCAGACGATCAGCGGCGAATGGGTGGACATGGAGATCCAGAACCAGTGGCGGGAAAGCGATGTGGTCCTTCGTCCCGACATGTCGACGGCGTCGGCAGTGCCATGGGCCGATGACGCAACCCTGCAAGTGATCAACGACCTCGAAACGCGGGATGGCCAGCCGCTGGGGCTGGCGCCGCGCAACGTGCTGAAACGTGTGCTGCGCTTCTATGCCGAAAAGGGTTGGCAACCGATCGTTGCCCCTGAGCTGGAATTTTACCTGACCAAGCCGAATATCGATTTCAACGAGGAGATCGAGGCACCATTGGGGCGAACGGGCCGCAAAGGTGCGTCGCGGCAAGCCTATTCGATGGTCGCCGTCGATGAATTCGGCGAGGTGATCGACACGATCTACGATTTCGCCGAAGCGCAAGGCTTGCAGATCGACACGGTCATTCAGGAAGGCGGGGCAGGGCAGATCGAAATCAACCTGAACCACGGCGACCCGCTCGACCTGGCCGACTCTGTTTTCTACTTCAAGCGTACAATCCGCGAAGCGGCGCTGAAAAAGGGTGTCTTTGCCACGTTCATGGCCAAGCCGATCCGGGACGAACCGGGGTCGGCCATGCATATCCACCAATCGGTGGTGGATGTGAAAACCGGCGCCAACATCTTTTCCAATGCTGATGGCACGCCGTCGGACGCTTTCTTCAATTTCATTGGCGGTAGCCAGAAATACCTGATGGAAGCCGTGCCGTTGTTGGCGCCCTACGTCAATTCGTTCCGCCGGATATCCGCCGAAGGTCACGCGGCACCCACCAACCTGGAATGGGCCGCCGACAACCGCACCACGGGCATTCGCATTCCGAACTCGGGGCCGGATGCCCGGCGCATCGAAAACCGCGTGACCGGTTCGGATACCAACCCATACCTGTCCATCGCCACGTCTTTGGCGGCGGGCTATCTGGGTATCGTCAACAAAATCGAACCGCGCGCTGCGGCAACGACTGACGCCTACAGCGCCGAAGACGCGGAAATGCTGCCGTTTTCGCAGCGCGAGGCGCTGGACCGGATGGATCAGGGTGAAGCCATGCGCGACATCTTGGGCCCCGAATTCTGGCAGCTCTATTCCGACATCAAATGGGCCGAGCTGGAAGAACACCAGCGCGAAATCAGCCCATGGGAACGCCAGCATCTGCTGCTTAACGTGTAAGGAAAACGCCGATGAACATGATCACCAACCACATGCCCACCGCTGAATTGCAGGCTCTGGACGCCGCCCACCACATGCACCCCTTTACCGAGCCGAACGCGTTGGCCCGCAAAGGCACGCGGGTCATCACCGGTGCGCGTGACGTGTGGCTCCGCGACAGCGAAGGCAATGATATCCTGGACTGCATGGGTGGTCTTTGGTGCGTGAATATCGGCTATGGTCGCGACACAATCGCCGACGTTGCCGCCCGGCAATTGCGCGAATTGCCCTATTACAACACGTTCTTCCAGACTTCGCATGTGCCGGTCATTGCACTGGCTGAAAAGGTGGCAAGCCTTGCACCTGAACACATGAACCACGTGTTCTTCGCTTCTGGTGGGTCGGATGCGAATGACACCAACATTCGTCTTGTGCGCCATTACTGGGCGTCCAAGGGCAAACCCGACAAGCAGATCATCATCAGCCGCATGAACGCCTATCACGGGTCGACCGTTGGTTCGGGCAGCCTTGGTGGAATGAAGGCGATCCATGCGCAGGGCGGCCTGCCGATCCCCGGTATCGTTCATATCAACCAGCCGTTCTGGTACATCGAAGGCGGCGATATGACGCCGGAAGAATTCGGCCTGGCCCGCGCGCGTGAACTGGAAGAGAAGATCCATGAACTGGGCGAGGGCAACGTCGCCGCGTTCATCGCCGAACCTGTGCAGGGCGCAGGCGGCGTCATCATTCCGCCGTCGACCTATTGGCCGGAAATCCAGCGTATCTGTGACGAACATGAAATTCTGCTGATCGCGGACGAGGTCATCACCGGCTTCGGGCGCACCGGCAACTGGTTTGGCACGAACACCTTCAACATCCGTCCCGATATCATGACCGTCGCCAAGGGCCTGTCATCAGGCTATGCGCCGATCGGTGGATCGATTATTTCCGACGATGTCTACGAAGCCGTCGGCGACAGCGAATTTGCCCATGGCTATACATATTCCGGGCATCCCGTTTCCTGCGCCATCGCGATGGAAAACCTGCGCATCATGGAAGAAGAAAAACTGATCGACCACGTGCGCGACGTCGCCGCACCGGCGCTGCAAAAAGCCTGGGCAAAACTGGCCGACCACCCGTTGGTGGGCGAAGCACGGTCTTGCGGCTTGATGGGCGCGCTCCAATTGACGCCGGACAAATCCCGCCGCGCGGCTTTTGCCGAAGGGCCGGGCAAGGTTGGGCTTATCGCCCGGGGCCATTGTTTTGGCGACAACTTCATCATGCGCCACGTCGGTGACCAGATGATCGTCAGCCCGCCGCTGACATTCAAACCCGAACATTTCGACATTCTGGCTGAACGCGCCTGGACCGCACTCGACAAGACCCTGAAAGACGCCACCGAAGCCGGTCTGATGAAAGCCGCCTGAACGCGCCCATGAACCTGCTGGACGTCAACGACAGGGCCGGGGAATATCCCCGGTCCTACTATGCCGACACGGCCGATCCGGCGTCGACGCGTCCTGCGGCGCTGGGCGAGATACGGGCCGATGTCTGCATCGTAGGCGGCGGGTTTACCGGGCTGTCGACGGCCCTGCATCTTGCGCGGCGCGGGTTCAAACCCGTGGTGGTCGAGGCGCAACGCGTGGGCTTCGGCGCCTCGGGGCGCAATGGCGGGCAGGTGGGCACAGGTCAACGGCAGGATCAGGACTGGCTGGAACAGTCACTTGGCCGGGATGCGGCGCATCGGCTGTGGGACATTTCCCGCGACGCCGTACAATTGGTCCGCGATCTTTGCGCCGAACTGGGCGAGCCGTTCCATGACGGGATCATCCACGCCGATCACCGCGCGCGATACGTGGCCGAAAGCCACGCCTATGCAGAAAAACTGGCACGCGAGTATGGCCACGACAGGATTGTCGCGCTGGACCGGGCTGGGCTGCGGGATGTGCTGGCCTCGGACGCCTATCACGGCGGCACGCTCGATACGTTCGCGGGGCACTTTCATCCCCTGCGCTTCGCGCTGGGCCTCGCGCAGCTGGCCGAAGCGGCCGGGGCCACAATCCATGAAGCCACGCGGGTCGAACGATTGGACGGTACGACGGTTACGACCGGGCAGGCGGTGATCCGGGCTGATCACGTCATTCTGGCCTGCAACGGCTATCTCGGTGGGATCGAACCGCGCGTGGCGGCGCGGGTCATGCCGATCAACAATTACGTTGTGGCAACCGAGCCAATGGATCCCGACGATCAGGAAAAGCTGATCGCGAACAATTATGCCGTGGCCGACAGCAAATTCGTGGTCAACTATTTCCGCTTTTCCGACGACCACCGGTTGCTGTTCGGCGGCACGGAATCCTATCGCTATCGGTTTCCGGCGGATATTGCCGGGGCGGTGCGGCGGCCGATGGAACAGGTCTTTCCGCAGATCGCGGGCATCCCGATCACCCATGCCTGGGGCGGGACGCTCGGCATCACGATGAACCGGATGCCGCATTTCGAACGTGTGGGCCCCGCAACGCTGTCGCTTTCAGGCTATTCCGGCCACGGCGTCGCGATGGCAACGATCGCCGGGCTGATCGCGGCCGAAACCATCGCCGGTCAAGCGGAACGGTTCGACACGATGGCGGCGGTGCCGTCCCCGCGCTTCCCCGGCGGTGCGGCGTTCCGTTCGCCCCTGCTGGTGCTGGCCATGCTGTGGTATTCCTTGCGCGACCGACTCTGACGCGGCGGAAAACTCGACAGGTCCAATGCCGTGGTATACCATTTCCCAAAACCGGAAATACGTTGCACATGTCCGACCCGCTTTTGCCCGACCAGATCGCTGCGCGCCTGCGCCGGGCGATCCTGCGTGGGACCCTGCCGCCCGGCTCATCCATAAAGGAACGCGACAACGCCGCCGAGTTGGGGGTCAGCCGCACGCCCTTGCGCGAAGCGGTGCGCGTTCTGGCCAATGAGGGGCTCGTGATCCTGCGCCCGTCGCGCACCCCGGTTGTGGCCAGCCCGACCTACGAGGAACTGGCCGATTATGTCGAGGTTCTGCTGGCGCTCGAACGACTGGGCGGCGAATTGGCCTGCGCACGGATTACGTCGGACGAGTTGGACAGGCTGACAGCGCTGCATGACCGGCTGGCCGACAGCTACGACAGGATCGACCCGCTGGACCTGTTCGAATTGGACATGGAATTTCATTCCATGATCGTGCGGGCGTCGCACAACCAGGTGCTGGTCGATACCCATCTTGCCATGCTGCAACGGCTATGGCGGGTGCGGTACCTGTCGGCACGTCAGAAGCGCAACCGCGAAAGGGTGGTTTCGAACCATGCCGCGATCGTGGAAGCACTGGCGGCGCGCGACCATGCGGCGTTTTCGGTGGCCCTGGATACACATCTCGGCCAGCTTGCGCCGGATATGCGCGCTGCGCTTGAGGCCGAAAAGGCCCCGGCCTGATGCCGGATGCGCGCAGACGTCAGCCTGCGCGTTTTCTCATACCACAAAGATTTTTGACAAAAATCTTTCCCCGCGCGGCGGTGGCAGGTGGCCGTTAGCGACCTGGGTCAGGCCCGGAAATCGTTGATCACTGTGATCCCGGCGGGTTGCGCGCCGTCCATTTTCGCCAGCGCCTCGCCGGCCTGGGACAGTGGGATGCGGTGTGTGACGAGGTTGCTCAGGTTCAGTTCGCGTTCGGTGATGAAATCCAGAAGGCGCGTGAACCCGGGCGCGCCCAGCCCGCGCATGCCCAGGATGGAAAGCTGGCGCGCATAGACCAGTTCAAGCAACGGCAGGGGCACGGTCGCGTGTGACCCCACCGGCATACCGATCTGAACATGACGGCCTAACTTGCGCAACGACCGCAGGGCGCTGTCAAAGGTCACGGTCTGGCCGAGCGCGTCGATGGAGACATGCGCCCCGCCGCCCGTCAGATCGCGTACCGCCTGTGGCACGTCAGTGACTTCGCCCGCGTCGATGCAAGCTTCGGCGCCAAGCTGCTTTGCCATGGCGAGTGCAGCGCCTGAAATGTCGACGGCGACGACGCGCGCGGACATTGCCGTGGCCAGCATGACGACCGACAGCCCCACGCCGCCACAGCCATGGACCGCAACCCATTCGCCGGGTCGCACTGCGGCTCGATCGGTCAGACCGCGCCAGGCTGTGGTGACGCGGCAGCCCATACCTGCGGCTTCGTCAAAGCCAATGCCATCGGGCAGGCGGACAAGGTTGAAGTCGGCGGCGCTGATGGGGACATATTCGGCAAAGGCCCCCCATCCGGTAAAACCGATGACAGATTGCGCGGCGCAAATCGTCGGATGACCGGCTGCGCAATCCGGGCAATGGCCGCAGCCCAGAATGAAAGGCGCCGTCACCCGGTCGCCCCTGCGAAAACCTGCGCAATCCGGCCCGACCTCTTCCACCACTCCGGCAAATTCATGACCCATGACATGCGGCAGAACCACATCCGGGTCGGCGCCTGTCCAGGCATGATGATCAGACCGGCAAACGCCGCAAGCCATGACGCGTACGATCGCCCCGTCCGACGGGCACAGGGGATCTGCTACCTGCTCCACGGAAAGCGGGGCGGAAAACTGGGTGAGAACGGCGGCTTTCATGGGGGCTCAGCTCCGCTTGGCCGGGGGCATGGCGCTACGTTTTCTGGCCCAGTTCTGCCGCCATATCCACCCCGTTCAGATCGCCCACGATATCTGACAACATGGGCACGTAATCCCCGCCTTTGCCGATCGCTTCGGCATGGGTGAAGTAATGCCGCGCTGCCCCTGCGATCAGGTTCACCACGCCCGCATCCATGGCCATCTTGTTCAGATACCGCAGGTCCTTCGACGCATTGGCGATGGAAAACTTATGCGCGTCGCGGTCCCGGTCGACGACGTATTGCATGAAGGTGTCGAAAAACCCGCAGCCCATGCGGCTGGGCGCGATCACCTCGCGCACAGTGGCGGGCGACACGCCGACCTTGGTGGCCAGAACCATGACCTCTGAAAACAGTGCGCCATATCCGAGTGAGATGAAGTTCATCAGCAGCTTCATCTTGTGGCCCGCGCCGACCGGGCCAACGCGAAAGATATTGCCCGCCCAGCAATCGATGACGGGTTTCACCCGGTCAAACACCGCGTCATCGCTGCCGACCATGGCCAGCAGTTGCCCGATTTCGGCCTGCGCCGGGGTGCCGCCCAAAGGCGCATCGACAAAATGCCCACCCTTGGCGGTCAGTTCCGCGGCCAATGCCTCGGTCGAGTTCGGGTCGGCGGTCGAGGTGTCTACCACGATCAGGCCGGGCCGCGCGCCGGCCAGAATGCCATCGGGGTCGCGAAAGCAGGCCTCGATCTGCGGCGAGTTGGAAAGGCACAGGTGGATGATGTCGCAGTTTTCGGCCATTTCGCGGGGGCTGGCGGCTTCCTTGGCGCCCATCGCCAGCAAGTTTTCGACCGGCGCACGGTTGCTGCGGCCCTTGACCCACAATTCATAGCCGCCTTCACGGATATTCTTGGCCATGCCGTGGCCCATGAAGCCCACGCCGATGAACCCGATAACCGGTTTGTCGCTCATGTCTCGTTCCTTTCTGGCTGTCGCTTTGGCGTGCGGGCTTGACCGCCGCACCGCTTTGACGGAAATGGTATACCAAATTATTTCCGATGCAACTGCGACAGGGATGCACAACATGCTGCCAGGATCGAACCCGTTTTCCGATGGAACTTTCGTCGGTCGCATCTGGCGGCCGGGGATCGGCCCGGCGCTGGTGACGCTGCGGGGTGATGACGTGGTGGACATCACCTGCGCCGATTTCCCCACGATGCGCGACCTGCTGGAACGCGACGACCCGGCACGCGATGCGCGGGCGGCATCGGGGCCGGTCATCTGTTCGCTGGGCGAATTGGCCGCTGCCTCGACCGAAGATGCGAGCGCAGACGCGCTGCGCCTTCTTGCACCCGCAGATTTGCAGGCGATCAAGGCATCGGGCGTGACGTTCGCCCAGTCCATGGTCGAACGGGTGATCGAAGAACAGGCGGCAGGTGACGCAAGCGTTGCCGAAGAAATCCGCGCACGTGTCAAACGCGTGATCGGCGACAGCCTGTCAGGCATCGAACCGGGATCCGACAAGGCGATGCAGGTCAAGTCGGTCCTGCAATCTGAAGGCATGTGGTCGCAATACCTTGAGGTCGGGATCGGCCCTGACGCCGAGGTTTTCACCAAGTCGCAACCGATGGCGGCTGTAGGCTGGGGCGCGACCGTGGGGCTGCACCCGATCAGCAAGTGGAACAATCCCGAACCCGAAATCGTGCTGGCCATCGACAGCCGCGGCCGCATTCTGGGCGCGACGCTGGGCAATGACGTGAACCTTCGCGATGTCGAGGGCCGGTCCGCCCTGTTGCTGGGCAAGGCCAAGGACAACAATGCCTCTTGTTCGATCGGCCCGTTCCTGCGGTTGTTCGATGATAGCTATTCGTTGGACGATGTGCGCAAGGCGGAACTGACGCTGACGGTGACGGGGCTGGACGGGTTCGTATTGAACGGCCGGTCGTCGATGAACCAGATCAGCCGCGACCCGGCATCCATCGTGGGCCAGACCATCGGGCGGCATCACCAATATCCTGACGGGTTCTTCCTGTTCCTCGGCACGCTGTTCGCACCGACGCAGGACCGCGACGCACCGGGGCAGGGGTTCACCCACCACATCGGCGATGTTGTCACCATCGAAGAACCATCGCTTGGCGTGCTCACCAACACCGTGCAGTTGTCAACGCAAGCGCCCGAATGGCAGTTCGGCACGGGTGCGCTGATGCGCAACCTCGCCGGGCGGGGGCTTTTGTGAGCCGATTTCTGGCCATTGGCGAATGCATGATCGAGATGGCCGATGCGGGCGGCGGGCTCTACCGGCGCGGGTTTGCGGGCGATACGTTCAACGCCGCCTGGTATGCGCGGCGGATGTTGCCGGAAAACTGGACGGTGGGCTATGGCACATGCGTCGGCACCGATGCGGCTTCGGGCGAAATGCTGGACTTCATGGGCGCGCAGGGGATCGACACCGGCGCCGTGCGCCGCGTGGCAGACCGGACTGTCGGGCTCTACATGATTTCGCTCGCCGCTGGGGAACGCAGCTTTTCCTATTGGCGCAGCCAGTCAGCGGCGCGGCTTTTGGCCGATGACGCCGATTGGCTCGACACAATCTTTTCCGGGCAAACCATTATCCATTTCTCTGCGATCACGTTGGCGATCCTGCCGCAATTGGGGCGCGAAACGCTGTGCGCCGCGCTCAAATCCGCGCGCGCAAGCGGGGCGATGGTGGCATTCGACACCAACCTGCGCCCCGCGCTTTGGGAAAGCGAAGCGGCGATGAAAGATGGGTTGTTACTGGGCGCATCGGTGGCAGATGTGGTCCTGCCCAGCCTTGACGAGGAACGCGCGCTTTGGGGCCCGGTGACGTCGGACGAAGCGATTGCGCGCTACGCCGGGCAGGGCGCGCGGATTGTGGCGGTCAAGGATGGTGGCGGGCCGGTGACGTTGTTTGCAGATGGCAAGACGCAGGTGTTGCCGGCCTCACCGGTTGGGGAGGTGGTGGATAGCACGGCGGCCGGTGACAGCTTTGCCGGCGCGTTTCTGGCCGGCCTGGGGCAGGGGCAGACACCCGAAAACGCAGCCTTGTCAGCCTGCACGTTGGCGCGCAAGGTGATCGGGGCGCGCGGCGCGCTGGTGCCAGATATTTTCGAGTAGGGGAGAGGCGCATGAACATCGTCATCATCGGCGGCGGCGGGGTCGTTGGACAGAAATTGGCGCGGGCGCTGGTGGCACGAGGGCACCTGCAAGGCCGTGATATATCGTCCATTACCCTCGCTGATGTTGCCGATCCCGAACTCATCACCGGCGCACATTTCCCGATCACGCGCGTAACCTGCGACATTACTGATCCCGGGTCTGTCACGGCGGCGTTGCCCGAAGGCACCGACGTCATCTATCTGCTCGCTGCCATCGTTAGCGGGCAGGCCGAGGCGGAAACGGACCTTGGCTATCGCATCAACCTGATGGGCACGATGAACGTGCTCAACCGTGCGCGTGAATTGGGAACCTGCCCGACAGTGGTCTTTACCTCGTCCATGGCCGTATACGGCGGTGATGTGCCGGACCCGATCACCGACCTGAGCTTCCTGAACCCGCAAACCAGCTATGGCACGCAGAAGGCGATGGGCGAAATGCTGGTGACGGATTATTCGCGCAAGGGGTTCATCGACGGGCGGGCACTGCGCCTGCCGACCATATCGGTGCGTCCCGGCAAGGCCAATGCGGCGGCGTCTTCCTTCATGTCGTCGATCTTTCGCGAACCCCTGAACGGGGTGGAAGCGATCTGCCCCGTGGATCGTGATTTCCCGCACTACTACCTGAGCCCGCGCAAATGCGCCGAGAACCTGGTAAAGGCGGCGGAAATCGACGCGTCCAACCTTGGACAGAACCGCGCAATGATCATGCCAGGCCATATGTGGACCATCGGCCAGATGATCGACGCGATGACGGCGGTGGCAGGGCCGGAACCGGCCAAACTCATCCGCTGGGAGGACCAGCCGGTGATTCAGGCCATCGTCAAGGGTTGGCGGTTCGACCTTCGCGCCGACCGTGGGCTGGCGTTGGGGCTGACGGCGGATGACAGTTTCGAAGACAACATCCGCTATTATCTGGAAGACGACAAACCACCGGCCTAGTCGCGCGTTGCCCAAAGGATCGTGTCTTCCAGACGGTCATCGCCCCAGAAGACTTCCGTGCCCACGACGAACGTGGGTGATCCGAACACGCCAAGTGCCATGGCCTCGTCCGTTTGGGCCTGAAGTGCGGCTTCAATGCGATCCGATTGCGCAATGGGCAGAACCCGCGCCGGGTCCTGTCCAATTTCGGAAAGGCTGGCCGAAAGGTTCGGGTCTTCGCCCGCAGCTTCACCCGCTTCGAACCACCGCCGATAGGTGGCGCGCGTGTAGTCCGACACCCAGCCTTCTTCGACGCCCACCATCGCGACCTGATTGGCCAGCACCAGCCCGGCCAAGGGATAGGGCGCAGGCAGCTTGGGCGACAAACCGTAACGCGCCGCGCGCCGTTCGATATCGCGCCACATATAGGCGGACTTCACCGGCTTGTCTTTGAAAGGCACATTGTTTTGTTCGACCATCACGTGGCGCACGTTGAAAGGGCGCCACCGGAAACGGACACCGAACGTGCTTTCAACCTCTTGCAGGCGCAGGATGGTCAGGTAGCTGTAGGTGCTGCCAATCGAATACCAGAAATCAATACTGACCATAAAGGGCTCCACCAATGAACTGCCGCAACCTTAGATTGTTGCGCGCCCTGTCGCCAAGTCCGAATGCGCCGCTGGTCAGTTCACCGGTGTCAAAAGCGGATTGTTGCCCAAAAAAGCAGCAATATTGTCGCGCTGCAATTGGCCCATGGCAGCGCGGGTTTCAACGGTGCCGGACCCCTGATGCGGCTGCATGACGACGTTTTTCAACGCGCCAAAGCGCGAGTCAGGGTTGGGTTCGTTCAAGAATACGTCAAGTCCGGCCCCGGCAATGGTGCCGTTTTCCAGCGCGTCCAGCAGGGCCGGTTCGTCAATGGTTGTGCCACGGGAAATGTTGATGATAACGCCACGCGGTCCCAGCGCCTCGATCACGGCGCGGCTGACATGGCCCGCCGTCTCCGCGCCGCCCACCAGTGCCACGAACAGGAAGTCCACGGCACGCGCCATATCAACCAGATCTGCATGATAGACCCAGCCCGGCGTGTCCTTTTCGCGGCGCGAGGTGTAGTGGATCTCGCATTTGAAGCCTGCCAGCCGGTCAGCGATTTCGCGCCCGATGCGTCCCAGCCCGACAATGCCGACCACGCTGCCCGACATCTTGCGGTTCAGCGGCAATTCACCCTCGCTCGCCCAAACGCCCGGCTGCGCGCGCGCATGACCTTCGACCATGTTCCGGCCTTGCATCAACCACATGGCAACGGCCAGATCGGCGACGTCATCGTTCAGCACATCGGGCGTGTTGGTGACCTTTATCCCGCGCGCCGATGCCGCTTCCACGTCGATCGCATCATAGCCAACGCCGTAATTTGCAATCAGCCCGAGCTTTTCAAACCGATCCATCCAGGCGCCCGAGAACGCTTCATGCCCTTTGAAGGCAACGGCCCTGACCGCCGCGCAGGCCGCTTCACCCAATCCGTCAAGTTCGGCGAAATCATCGATCATGACCGCGCCGGCTTCGCGCAACGCTGCCTCGTCCACAGGGTTGTAATGCCCCACCGCCAATATTTCGCCTGCCATCGTCGCGATCCCTTGCGTGATTTTGCCTTGCATTTGGTATACCAAATCGCAAATCTGCCACAAGCGCAGAGTCGGGCGGACAACCGGCCGCGCGATGGGAGGATAAGCACATGGGTTCAACCCGCGCCGGAAAACGTTTTCGGTCACAGGAATGGTTCGACAATCCCAATAACCCGGGAATGACAGCGCTCTATGTCGAACGCTACCAGAATTCGACCTTCACGCGCGCCGAATTGCAGGGCGAACGCCCGATCATCGGCATCGCCAATACCGGGTCGGACCTGGCGCCCTGCAACAAGATCCATGTCTTCCTGATGGACCGGATCAAGGCCGGTATCCGCGAAGCGGGTGGCGTGCCGATGGAATTCCCGGTGCATCCGATCCAGGAAACCGGCAAGCGGCCGACCGCCGCGCTGGATCGCAACCTGGCCTATCTGTCGCTGGTCGAGGTGCTGCATGGCTACCCCATCGACGGGGTTGTGCTGACCACCGGCTGCGACAAGACCACGCCTGCCATGCTGATGGGGGCGGCGACCGTCGATATCCCGGCGATCGCGCTCAATGGCGGACCGATGCTGGACGGCTGGTGGAAGGGCAAGCGCGCCGGGTCCGGCACCATAGTCTGGGAAAGCCGCCGCCTGCTGGCCGAAGGCAAGATCGACTATGACGAATTCATGGACCGTGTCTGTTCTTCCGCCCCGTCGCTGGGCCATTGCAACACCATGGGCACGGCATCGACAATGAACGCCATGGCAGAAGCGCTGGGCATGTCGTTGACCGGCAATTCCGCGATCCCGGCGCCGTTCCGCGAACGCATGGGCATGGCGTTTGAAACCGGCAAGCGGATCGTGGAAATGGTCTACGAGGACCTCAAACCATCCGACATCATGACGCGGCAAGCCTTTGAGAACGCCATCGTCACCAATTCGGCCATCGGCGGGTCGACCAATGCCCCGCCACATCTGCAAGCCGTGGCACGCCATATCGGGGTGGAACTGAACGTCAAGGATTGGGAAACCGTCGGCTTCGACGTGCCGCTTTTGCTGAACATGCAGCCAGCAGGCGAATACTTGGGCGAAAGCTTCTTCCGTGCGGGCGGGGTACCGGCGGTGATGGCCGAGCTACGCAAGGCGGGTCGCATTCATGATGGTGTGATGACGGCGACCGGCAAGACGATGGGCGAAAACCTGGAAGGCGTCACCAACGAGGACCCCGCCGTTATCCGCCCCTATGACAACCCGATGCGCCAGAAGGCAGGGTTCCTGGTGATGTCCGGCAACCTGTTCGATTCTGCGCTGATGAAAACCTCGGTCATCTCCGCCGATTTCCAGAAACGGTTCCTTTCTGAGCCGGGCAACGAAGGCGTCATGGACGCCCGCGCCGTGGTCTTCGAAGGTCCCGAGGATTACCACGACCGCATCAACGACCCCGACCTGAAGATAGACGAGAAGACGATCCTGTTCATTCGCGGCGTCGGCTGCGTGGGCTATCCGGGGTCCGCCGAGGTGGTGAACATGCAGCCACCCGACGCGATCATCAAACACGGGATCAACCACCTGCCAACCGTCGGCGACGGGCGGCAATCGGGGACATCCGAAAGCCCCTCGATCCTGAACGCAAGCCCCGAAAGCGTCGTGGGCGGCGGCTTGGCCTTCCTCAAGACCGGCGACAAGGTGCGGCTGGACCTGAACAGTTCCACGCTCAACGCGCTGGTCCCTGATGAGGAATGGCAGGCCCGCAAGGACGCCTGGGTCGCCCCCGAAATCAAACACCAGACGCCGTGGCAGGAGATCTACCGCACCCATGTCGGCCAGTTGGCCGATGGCGGCTGTCTGGAACTGGCCACGGCCTACCAGAAGGTCCGGAAAGACTTGCCGCGCGATAACCACTAGGGCCTTTGCGCCCCTTCATTACCTTCCAAATACTTCGGGGGGCACGGGGGGCAGAGCCCCCCGCTTTGGTCGGACCGGCGAAGCCGGTTCGAAACTGAAAAAGGGACGAAGATCGACATGACGCAATCCATCATCATCACCGGGGCTAGCGCCGGGATCGGGCAGGCGACCGCACGGGCCTTTATCGACGCGGGCTGGAAGGTTGGCCTGATCGGCCGTCGCGCGGATGCGCTGGCGGACACCAAGGGCGACAGCGATGCGCTGGTTCTTGCCTGCGATGTGACCGACGAGGATGCCGTCAAATCTGCCTTTGACAGCGCAATGGCCGAATGGGGCCATCTGGATGCGGTGTTCAACAATGCCGGTGTCTCGCTGCAGGGCCGCACGATTGATGAGATCGCGGTGGCCGATTGGCGAAACCTGATCGATATCAACCTGACCGGATCCTTCATCGTCGCGCGCGAAGCCTTTGCGCGGATGCGCGGCCAGGACCCGCAGGGCGGGCGGATCATCAACAATGGATCGGTCAGTGCCTATGTGCCGCGTTGGGGGTCGGCGGCCTATACGTCATCGAAACATGCGATCACCGGGCTGACGCGGTCGATCTCACTGGATGGTCGGCCCTTCAATATCGCCTGCGGGCAGATAGACATCGGCAATGCGCTGACCGAAATGGCACGCAAGATGACCACGGGCATGCCGCAGGCTGACGGGTCGATAAAGATCGAACCCGTGATGGATGTCGGCAATGTTGCCAAATCGGTTCTTCATATGGCCAGCCTGCCGCTGGAGGCAAATGTTCAGTTCATGACCGTGATGGCCACCAACATGCCCTATATCGGCCGCGGCTAGCGGCCTGCGCGGCGTTTTCGGATCGTGTCAATCTCGGCCTGCAATTCCGGCACCCATTGTTCCAGCATGTCCTTGACCTTGCTGACATAGGCCTCGTTTTCAACCACCGGCACGCCGATTTCGTAGACATCGGCGACCGCCACCATCGCCTTGCGGTCCTGCCGCTGGAAGGCTTCGATCATTTCCTCGGCGGTTTCGCGGTCTTCGCCCAGAGCTTCCAGCCCCGACCGGCCCATTCGCAGCGATCCGTCATAGGTTTCGCGAATAATGTCGCGGCAACCATGGGCCCAAAGCTCGTAAACATGGTCGCGGTCGACCGCGCGGGCGATGACATGGACCTGTGGGTATGTGGCGCAGACGTGTTTGACGATCTCGTCGATCTGGTCGCGGTCATCGATGGCCACGATCAGCAGTCTGGCTTCTGCAATGCCTGCCGCGTGCAAAAGGTCGGGCCGCGACGCGTCGCCGTAGAAGTGGCGCACGCCGAACCGGGCAAGATTGTCGAGTGTCCTGGCGTTGAAATCAATCACCGTAGCCTGGTAGCCCGCCGCCCCAAGCATCCTGTTGACCAGCCCGCCAACCCTGCCTGCTCCTGCGATGATGATCTTGCTGTCGGCGGGCATTTCGTCGGCTTCGCGTTCCTCTTCGGTCGAAAAGCGTGGCGCGATCACGCGGTCATAAAGGATGAACAACAGCGGCGTCAGCAGCATGGACAAGGCCACGACCAGCAACAAGAGATCGGCAAGATCGGCCGGGATCACGGCATTGGCCACCGTGAAAGACAAGAGCACGAAGCCAAATTCACCGGCCTGCGCCAGCCCCAGCGCAAACAGCCATTTGTCCGCGCCGCGCAAATTGAATATGCGGCCCAGCACCAGCAACACCGCCACCTTGATGCCCATCAGCCCAAGCGTCAGGCCGACGATGGTGACAAAGCCGTCAAAGAACAGGGCAAAATTGATGCCAGCGCCGACGGTCATGAAGAACAGACCCAGCAGCAGCCCTTTGAACGGGTCGATATCGCTTTCCAACTCGTGCCGATACCGCGAATTGGCCAGAACCACGCCGGCGAGGAAGGTGCCAAGCGCCGGGGACAGGCCCACCAGCGTCATCAGCAGGGCGATGCCGATCACCATCATCAGGGCGGCAGCGGTGAACAGTTCACGCAGGTTGGCGGCGGCAATAAAACGGAAGATCGGGTTCGTCAGGTAGGAGCCCAGCACGACGACAAAGCCTATCGCGCCCAGAGTGACCAGCGCGGTTTGCCAGCCGTTCAGCCCGTCCACCAGTGACAATGTTGTCCCATGGTCACCTTCGCCATGGCCCGCGCCATGCGACAATGCATCCACAAGCTCAGGCATCGCCAGCAAGGGGATCAGCGCCAGCATGGGAATGACAGCGATGTCCTGCGTCAGCAGAACGGCAAATGAAGAATTGCCGCCATCCGACCGCATCAGCCCCTTTTCATTCAGTGTTTGCAGGACGATGGCGGTCGAGGACAGCGCCAGCACCAGACCCACGGCCAACGCCACGCTGAACGGCTGGCCCAGCAGCATCGCGGCCCCGGCTACAGCCAAAGCCGTCAGCCCGACCTGCCCACCGCCCAGCCCAAATAGCCGGGCCCGCATGGCCCAGAGCGTCTTGGGTTCCAGCTCCAGACCGACAAGGAACAACATCATCACCACGCCAAACTCGGCGAAATGCTGGATCTGCACCACATCGACATGCAGTAGGGCCAGGATCGGGCTGATGACGATCCCGGCAACCAGGTATCCCAGCACCGACCCAAGGCCGAAACGGGATGCCAGCGGCACGGCAATGACGCCCGCGATCAGAAAGATGAATGCCAGCAGCAGAAAACCGGTCATGGCGTGCCCCCTATGCCCATTCCGCCCATCATCGGGTGTTGGGCGGATGATGCAAGGGGTCAGGCAGGGGCGACTTGGACCTGGACCAGCGTCAGCAGTTTTTCGGTCACGATGGCACCGGCCCACATGGCCGCCAGTGCTAGCCAGGCGGTGCCCGCAA
The DNA here is from genome assembly GCA_050300875.1 of Paracoccaceae bacterium. Taxonomy (GTDB): domain Bacteria; phylum Pseudomonadota; class Alphaproteobacteria; order Rhodobacterales; family Rhodobacteraceae; genus CBDCFL01. The sequence goes on along the minus strand of JBNKYL010000303.1, from coordinate 8,155 downwards.
AAATCGACCCGCCCGACACGCCCGCGCCGATGGCACAGCCGCCTGCCAGCATGCCGCCGAACCCCATCAGCGCCGCGCCGGTGATGGCGCGTTTCATCGGGCCTGCGCCTTCATAGCCCTGAAAATTGAACTCGCGCGCAATGACGGATGCCAGGAACGCACCCAGAACCACGCCGGGAACCAGTCCGACATCGAATTCCAATGCCAGCGGACCGTTCAGCAGCCAGTTTAGCATGTTGGCCGACGGTCCGGTGAAGGTGATGCTTTCGACAGGCACCGGGTCAAAGCTGATCCGCGCGATGGATGCCGTGGCAATCCAGCCGAAGGCCACCGAAAACCCGACGCCCGAGGCAAAGACCAGCCGCAATACGCCCAGCCTGTTGCGCAGTGCCAGCCAGATCGCATAGCCCGCCAGCACCACGCCCAGGGCGAGCCCCGCCCAATCGGGCATTTGAAGCGCAGCGATCAGGTCGATGTTGCGCCCGCCTTCGGTTGTCCAAAGCGCCGCGATTTCGTTTCGCAGCGGCGACAATACGCCGCCCAGGCTCATCGCGGCGACGACGGCAAAGACCAGCCCGGACACCAGTGACCGAAGGTTGCCGGTCGCGGCCAGCACCAAAAGGCGGCCCGAACAGCCCCGCGCCAGGATCATGCCCGCCCCGAACATAAGCCCACCGACAATGGCGCCCGACCATGACCCGGCGACGCCCATCATCCGTGCCTCGCCCGGATCGAACAGGCCCGCCAGCCGTGCACCCTGTACCCAGACCAGCGCGGTGGAAAAGGTCAAAAGCCAGATCGACATGCGGGGGCCCATCTGACCGTGGGCGAATTCCACGGTTGCCGCGCGCAGACAAAAGGACGACCGCTGTGCGGCGACGCCGAACATGACGCCGGTCAGCAGGCCCAGAAGGGCAATGGTGGGTTGATCCCCCAGCCGTTCGACAAGTTGCAGCATATCCATGGCGCACCTACACATGCGAATTCCGGAATGTGATAAGTTAGCCGGCTCAACTGCGGTTTGATCCAGATCAGACGCCGCGCATTTTGTGTCTGTCCCCGTCCGAAAAATGGGCGTAAGCCGTCGAAATGCGACTGGTTCACCTTGCCGATACAACCGACTTGCCCATCTGGCGCCGGCCGATTGCGGTCTTGTGCCTTTGGGCGCTGGCCATGCCGGTGGCGTTCAACGTCTGGTCGGCACTTCTCAACAACTTCGTCATTGAAGCGGCTGGGTTCACCGGTGTCGAAATCGGCTGGCTGCACACGGTGCGCGAAATCCCCGGCTTTCTGGCCGTGGGCGTCATCGCAATCCTGATTTTCATGCGCGAACAGGTCCTTGGCGTCATTGCCCTGACGCTTCTGGGGGTGGCCACCGCGATCACCGCATGGTTCCCGACCTTCGGCGGGTTGCTGACGGTGACCATGCTGTCCTCCATCGGGTTCCACTATTTCGAAACCGTCAACCAGTCGCTGCAACTGCAATGGATCGACAAGGCGCGCGCCCCTCAGGTGCTGGGTTGGATCGTCGCCGTCGGGTCGGGCGCGTCGCTTTTGTCCTATGGGCTTTTGGTGCTGACGTGGAACTGGCTCGATCTGAGCTACAACACTGTCTACCTCGCCGCTGGCGGCCTCTGCGCGGCCATCGCCGTGTTTACGTTCTTTGCCTTTCCGCAGTTCGAAACCTCTGAACCGCAGGCCCGCAAGATCGTGCTGAAACGGCGCTACTGGCTCTACTATGCTCTGCAATTCATGTCCGGTGCGCGGCGGCAGATATTCGTTGTGTTTTCGGCTTTCATGATGGTCGAACGCTTCGGGTTCGAAGTGCACGAAGTCACCGGTCTGTTGATGGTCAACTTCATGGCCAACATGTTTTTCGCGCCCCTTATGGGCAAGGCCGTGGGCCGCTGGGGCGAACGCCGGGCGTTGATCTTCGAATATGTCGGACTGGCGCTGGTGTTTTTGTCCTACGGCGGCATCTACTGGTTCGGCTGGAGCGTAACGATTGCGGTGGCGCTTTACATCCTCGACCACCTGTTTTTCGCGCTGGCCTTCGCGCTAAAGACATATTTCCAGAAGATCGCCGACCGCGAAGATATCGCGCCCACGGCGGCAGTGGCCTTCACCATCAACCACATAGCGGCGGTCTTCCTGCCCGCGCTGCTGGGTTACCTCTGGATCGTCAGCCCCGGTGCGGTGTTCGGGCTGGCCGCGGGCATGGCTTTGTTGTCGCTGGCTCTGGCCATGCTGATCCCGCGTCATCCCGAAAAGGGCAATGAAACGATCCTGTCGCGCTATGCACCCGCGCCCGCAGAATAGCGAACAGGGGCGGTTTCTGACCGGTTCGACAATGGGTCATGTCGTGCGCATGACAATGACCAGTGCCGTGGGCATCACCTTTGTCTTTGTCGTCGACGCCGCCAACCTGTTCTGGATATCGAAACTGGGCCAACCGGTTCTGATGGCAGCGGTAGGCTACGCGGTGGCGGTGCAATACCTGTCGGTTTCCGTGGTCGTGGGCCTGATGATTGCCGCGACCGCCCTGATCAGCCAGCAAATCGGGCGGGGCGAAGGTCACGGTTCGCGCCGCACTGCGACGGCCTGCATGATCCATTCGGTTGTCATCTGCGCCATCGTGGCGGCTTTGCTGATCGGTTTACGCCATCCCTTGCTGGCCGCCGCCGGCGCGTCGGGCGAACCGGCCCGGCTGGCGGCGCGCTATCTGGCGATCAGCCTGACCAGCCTGCCGATCATGGCACTGGCCCTGACTGCCAGCGGTGCCTTGCGTGCCTTTGGCGATGGCAAACGGGCGATGTTCGTCACGCTCAGTTCCGGCGCGGTGGCAATGGTGATCGATCCTGTGTTGATCGTCTGGGCCGGGATGGGGCTGGACGGGGCAGGCTGGGCGATCGTCATCTTTCGCATCGTCATGGCAGCGGTCGCGCTACGGTTCGCCATCGGTACGCATGACCTGTTGGGCCGCCCCGAACGCGATGCCCTGCGCAACACGGCCCCGCCGCTGGCACGCATCGCTGTGCCCGCGATCGCCACGCAGATGGCCGCACCCTTCGGCAACTACGTGCTGACGAGCGTGATCGCGGGGTTTGGCGATGCAGCCGTGGCGGGCTGGGCGGTGATCAACCGGCTGACCGTTGTGGCCTTCGGCGGCATATTTTCACTGGCCGCTGCCATTGGCGGCATTTTCGGACAGAACTTCGGGGCGCAGCAATTCGACCGGCTGCGCAGCACCTATCGCGATGCGTTGATATTTGTGTTGGTCTACACGATGATTGCCTGGATCCTGCTTTATGCGCTGACCGGCCGGATCGCGGCCATGTTCGACCTGACGCCGGACGCCACCACCATCCTGCGGGCCTTCACCACTGTCGGCGCGGGGGCCTTCACCCTGACCGGCGCGCTTTACGTCAGCAATGCCGCCTTCAACACGCTTGGCAAACCGGCCCGGGCAACTGTGCTGAACTGGACCAAAGACGGGCTTCTGGCCTGGCCCGTGGCCATCTGGATGGCCGGTTTCTGGCAGGCCAGCGGGGTGATCTATGCACAGGCCGCCACGGGTGCCGTGGCCGGGTTGGTCGCCGCTGTTTGGGGTTGGGTCTTCCTGTCCGGGATCGGTCCGGATAATCAGCCCCGGCGCGACCGGTCGCTGGCGCGCAGCTATCGCAACCCAGACCTGACAAGGAGGCGCTGATGCCCACCTATACCGCGATGACGATCACCCCCAACGGTGGATCGGCCCGGGCTTTGGAAGCCGCGCTTGAGGCGCTGGACGACGCCCCCTACGGCACCGGCGTCTTCGAGATCGAGGATGGATCGGGCCAATGGGAAATCGGCGCTTATTTTACCGACAAACCCGACGCCGTGGCGCTGGACCTGCTGGCCGCAGCAAACGGCGCGCGTGCCTTCACCGTATCCGAAGTGCCCGACATCGACTGGGTCGCCCATGTCAAACGCCAGCTTGCCCCCGTCACGGCGGGACGTTTCTTCGTCTACGGCAGCCATGATGCCGACAAGGTGCCCGAGAATTGCGAACCCCTGCTGATCGAGGCCGCAATGGCTTTCGGCACCGGCCATCACGGCACCACGCAAGGCTGCCTGCTGGCGTTCGAAAAGCTTCTGGGCGAAGGTCGGTCGCCTGACAGTGTCGCTGATGTCGGCTGCGGCACGGCGGTTCTGGCCATGGCGGCGGCGCGGGTTTTGCCCGATGCGACCGTGATCGCCAGCGATATCGACCCGGTTGCCGTCGATGTGGCGCGCGAAAATTGTGCCGCAAACGGGCTGATTGACCGAATTGAATGCGTCGAAGCCGCAGGGTTCGACAACGCGGCGCTGGACAAGGCAGGCCCTTATGACCTGGTCTTCGCCAATATTCTGAAAGCCCCGCTGATCGCACTGGCCCCGGATATGGCGGCACATGTCAAACCCGGCGGATTCGCCATCCTTTCGGGCATTTTGCACGATCAGGCCGCCGATGTTGTCGAAGCCTACGGCGCAAATAGCCTTGTTTTTAAGGATCGTTTCGAGATCGGCGACTGGACGACCCTATTAATAGGCAGAAAATAGCCTATTCACGTAAACGAAAGGATGTTGGCATGTGGCGGACATAATCGAGCCACAATTCGCCGTAAATTTGGGGGTGCAAGTTGATTTCACTCCGCGAACGAGGATCAAAATGGCTGACGCAAAACAGATCGCATTCGGTGAACGTCTGAGCCGGATTGACAAAAACCATCGCCAATTGGCCAAGGGTTACGTGACCTCGGTCAACCATGACGGCCTGATCATCGCGCGGCCCCAGCGCAAGGCATCGCGCCTGCCGTTGCGCGGGCTTTTCCTGAGCCTGGCTGTCGTGCTGGTGTTCAAAGCCGCCGTTTACGCGCAGATCGGCGAGGCCGCCTACCAGGATCGTGTGAACCTGTTGGCAAACGGCACGATCGTCGAAAAGATCGGCGCCTATGCCATGTTTGCCGACCCGGTCACCCTGTGGCTGGCGCAGCAGATCGCCACGATTTTCTGAACCTTGAACATAGTGACTGCCGGAATCGCTCCCTGGCAACGCAAAGAAAAAGGGCCACGCATGTCTGCGTGGCCCTTTGTTTTCGATCTGTTGCCTTGATCAGAAGGACATCGCGTCGATGTCACCGCGGCTCAGGCCGATATCTTCCAGTTCGTGATCGCTCAGCTTCGACAGCGCCTTGCGGGTGGCCTGACGTGCGCGCCAGTCAGCAAACGCGGTCATCCAGCTGCGGATATGTCCGGGGCGGGCGGTGGCGCCGAAAACGGCGGCAGTGGCGGTGTAGGTAGCGGCCATGATATGTTCCTTTCGGCTAGCTATGTTTCGTTCTGACCGCCAGCTATGCCTGTGCGGTCCCCAAAACAATCGCAAAAAACGCATTGCACCTATGCTTTTGCTGCATAGCAGAATCCAAGTTTAACCGTATGTTAACAAAGCGAAAAAACTGATCCGAAAATGTCGTTTCCAGACGTAGAGATGACGAATTTCGACAAGGATGCACGCAATGCTTTGCATCCGTCACACGGCGAATTGGCTTTCGGATGTTCGCGTTTCGTGCTAGGAAACGCTGAACAGATAATAATGCAACAGGCACCATGCGGGTTATCGGGCTGGATCCGGGTCTCAGGAATACCGGTTGGGGGGTGATCGAAGCCGATGGCCCCGTGATTCGACATATTGCAAACGGTGTTTGCCAGTCATCCGGTACCGATCTGGGTGCGCGCCTGTTCAGCCTTTTCGATCAACTTCAGACGGTATTTGACCAATACAGGCCGGATGCGGCAGCGGTGGAACAGACATTCGTCAATCGCGACGGCGCGGGCACGCTGAAACTGGGCCAGGCGCGCGGTATAGCCATGCTGGTGCCGGCGCGCGCCGGGATCACGGTCGGCGAATATGCCCCGAACGCAGTCAAAAAGACTGTGGTTGGCGTCGGACATGCCGCAAAGGAACAGGTGCAGGCGATGGTGCGGATGCAGCTGCCCGGCGCCCGGTTCGACAGCGCCGATGCGGCAGATGCGCTTGCCGTCGCCATGTGCCACGCTCTGCATCTGCAAACAGCGCACCGACAGGCCCGCGCGGAGCTGCGCGCATGATCGGGCGGCTGACGGGGCGGGTCGGCTATCGCGGCACCGATCACGTGCTGATCGATGTCGGCGGCGTGGGCTATATCGTGTATGTGTCCGACCGCACCGCCATGGCCATGCCCGGCCCGGGCGAACACGTATCGCTTTACACTGACCTTCTGGTACGCGAAGACCTTTTGCAGCTCTTTGGCTTCCTGACCCTCGACGAAAAGGAATGGCACCGGCTTTTGATGTCCGTGCAGGGGATCGGCGCCAAGGCATCGATGGCGATCCTTGGCACATTGGGCGCCGACGGGGTCGCACGCGCTATCGCATTGGGCGACTGGTCGGCGGTCAAGGCCGCCCCTGGCGTCGGCCCCAAGATCGCGCAGCGAGTGGTCAATGAACTGAAAGACAAGGCGCCTGCTGTCATGGCGATGGCGGCCCCGGCTTCCGCAACCGCCGCGCCCGCACCGGAACTTGTGGAAACCGACGTACCGAAGCCGCAGCCCGCGACACCCGCCGCCGGTCAGGCCCGGTCCGAAGCCATGTCCGCGCTCGCCAATCTCGGTTACGGCCCTGGCGATGCCGCTGCCGCCGTGGCCGAAGCACTGGCCGAAACCCCCGATGCCGACACGCCCGCCCTGATCCGCGCTGCGCTGAAAAAACTGGCACCGAAAGGCTAGGTGATGGACCAACCCGATCCAACCCTGCGCCCAGACCCGCGCCCCGAGGACAACGACCGTGCCTTGCGCCCGCAGGGGCTGGACGAATTCATCGGCCAGGCCGAGGCATTGGCCAATCTGCGTGTCTTCATCGAAAGCGCCCGGCAAAGGCGGCAGGCGATGGATCATACGCTTTTTCATGGGCCGCCGGGGCTGGGCAAGACCACGCTGGCGCAGATCATGGCGCGCGAGTTGGGCGTGAACTTTCGTATGACGTCCGGCCCGGTTCTGGCCAAGGCGGGCGATCTGGCGGCGATCCTGACCAATCTGGAAACCCGCGATGTTCTGTTCATCGACGAAATTCACCGCCTGAACCCGGCGGTTGAAGAGGTGCTTTATCCCGCGCTTGAAGATTTCGAACTGGATCTTGTGATTGGCGAAGGCCCGGCGGCGCGCACTGTGCGGATCGAATTGCAGCCCTTCACGCTTGTGGGGGCCACAACGCGGCTTGGCCTGCTGACCACGCCCCTGCGCGACCGTTTCGGCATTCCGACGCGGCTGAACTTCTACTCGGTCGCCGAACTGGAACAGATCGTGGCGCGCGGCGCGCGGCGGCTGGGCATCGATGCCGAACCTGAGGGTTTGGCCGAAATTGCCGCCCGTGCGCGCGGCACGCCACGCATCGCCGGGCGGCTCTTGCGCCGGGTGATCGATTTCGCATTGGTCGAAGGCGACGGCAAACTGACACGCGCCCTGGCGGACAACGCGCTGACCCGGCTTGGGGTGGACCGGCTGGGGCTTGACGGCGCCGACCGCCGCTATCTGCGGCTGATCGCTGAAAACTATCAGGGTGGGCCGGTTGGCGTCGAAACCCTGTCGGCAGCCCTTTCCGAAGCTCGCGATGCGATCGAAGAAGTGATCGAACCCTACCTGTTGCAGCAGGGCCTGATCCAGCGCACGCCGCGCGGGCGCATGCTGGCACAGAAAGGCTGGACCCATCTGGGCCTGGCCGCCCCGAAACCGGCAGGCCAGACGGACCTTTTCGGCAAATGACCTAGAAGCGGCGTTCCATTTGCATCTCGATGGCCCCGCGCGTTGACCCGCCGATATCATCGACGCTGACACGTGCCGACAGAAAACGATGCCCGGCACCTGCGTTCCGGGTCAATCCCACTTCGGCCCCGGCGCCGCAATCATCGGTCGCGACGTCAGCGGCCACATGTTCACAAATGAGCCGCGGCGCAAAAGTCACCATTTGCGTGACTCCCCCGGTATTGCCCATGGGCACGCGGATTTCGGGCCGCAAGGTCAAGGTCGCGACGCTCACCGCGCCGGCATTCAGGACCAGCGTGTCGTCGACCAGCCCATAGGCCGCGCCGGTGTAGTCGACG
>JBNKYL010000302.1:0-5457 GCA_050300875.1 Paracoccaceae bacterium | reverse complement strand
GTGGAACCTCGGTTCCAGGAACATTTCGTCAATGCCTCGGCCCTGCCCAATTCTGCCGAACCCTTTCCGTTGTTGCGCGCGGTCGTGGACCTGCCGGATGTCGATTACAACACTGGTGGCGGTGGGGATGGCGGGCGACGCAGGCGGCGGCGGTAGCACGCGGCAAATCGCCCCCAGATGGTTTTCATTTCGCGACGAAACGCCTATCTCTGGCCCGCGCGCCCGACAGACAGGATGACACGACCATGGCCCTGACCACCGAAACCGTTCTGCACGCCCTGAAGGCTGTATCCGACCCCGAAACCGGGACCGACATCGTTGCCGCCGGGTTGGTTCAGGCGCTGACCATCGATGGGACCACCGTGCAATTCGTGATGGACATCGGCACGCGTGACACGGGCGCCATGCGCGCGGTCGAGGCCCAGGCCGAAGCGTCGCTGCGCGGGCTGGGTGCAGATAAGGTGCTGATCGCCATGACTGCCCCTGCCAAGCCCAAAGGCCCGCCGCCTGACCTGAAATTGGGCGGAAAGCCTGCCCCGCAGGGCCCGCAGAAGATCCCAGGCGTCAACCGCATCATCGCTGTGGCCTCGGGCAAGGGAGGCGTCGGCAAATCGACCCTGTCGGCCAATCTGGCCGCTGCCCTGGCTGCGCAAGGCCGCCGCGTGGGCCTGCTGGATGCCGATGTCTACGGCCCATCGCAGCCGCGCATGCTGGGCGTCACCGGTCGCCCGCAATCGCCGGACGGAACGCGGATTGACCCGCTCAAAGCCCACGGCGTCACCGTCATGTCATTGGGCCTGATGATGCCCGAAGGCGAGGCCGTCGTCTGGCGCGGCCCGATGCTGATGGGCGCTTTGCAGCAGATGCTGAACAACGTGAACTGGGGCGAGCTGGACGTTCTGATCATCGACCTGCCGCCCGGCACCGGCGATGTGCAGCTGACATTGGCGCAGAAAACACAGGTGGACGGGGCCATCGTCATCTCGACCCCGCAGGACATTGCGCTTCTGGACGCCCGCAAGGGGCTCGACATGTTCCGCAAGACCGGCGTGCCGGTGATAGGTCTGATCGAAAACATGTCGACGCACATCTGTTCGAATTGCGGGCATGAAGAGCACCTGTTCGGCCATGGCGGCGTGGCTGCCGAGGCCGAAAAGCTGGGCCTGCCGCTCCTGGCCGAAATCCCGCTCCATATCGACATCCGCATGGGCGCCGACGAGGGCGTGCCGGTGGTGATCGGCAAACCCGACAGCGCGGCCGCGCAGGCCTATAGGCAGGTGGCCGAGGGGCTGGTTGAGGTCGGTGTCGCCTGACCTACGCCGAAATCAACAATGGAAATCGCCCTTAGGCGCCTGCGTCGGTCGCCAATTTCAGGGCAGCATCGATCACGTCCTCGTCCCCGATATGGTTCATCAGGATCAGGATCAGCCGCGCATTGAGCGCCGCACTTGCCTGATCGTCCAGCCCCCTATGGGCCGCGATCAGCTGCGCATAGACCCCGTCACGGTCGGTGATGTTGGGTGTGGTGATCAGGCTCATGCCTTGCCCTCCATGATCGCGACCAGCTGGGAAGTGATGTCGGTGGCCGTTGCGCTTGTCCACCGGGCCGCCACGACCTGATCGGGACGGATCAGGTAGATCGCCGATGGCGCGTTGCCGAGGTAACGCGCGGTCAGGTCATCGGTCAGATTCGGCGCGATCACGTCCAACCCGGTCCCGTCCGGGGCGCGCATCCCCAGCGCCAGAATATGGAAATCCCCACCGAGCTGATCCAGCAACCATCCATTTTCGGTCCGCGCATCGGGGGCAACCGAGCCGGGGCGCGACATGGGCGGCAGACCCGCCTCGTCCGGTGCTTCCAACGGATAGGTGCAGGGCACCGACAAACGGCCCGAATTGACCATGGGCCGGGCGAATTCCACCTTGCCTGCCAGCGCCAGCGTCGCATCCCTGAACCAACGCTCGGCACCGTCGGCGGGCGACATGAAGCGCGTCGAGCGCGACGAATTCATCAGGTTTTCATCCGCACCAAAGGTCCGCTCGGCGTCGTATCGGTCAAGGATGGCCGATGGCGCTCGACCGTCCAGCACAGCCGCCAGCCGCCACCCCAGCGCATCCACATCCTGCAGGCCCGAATTGCCGCCGCGCGCGCCGAAGGGCGAAACCAGATGCGCGCTGTCACCGGCAAAGATCACCCGGTCATGGACGAAGTTTTTCAACCGCCGACACTGGAAGGTGTAGATCGACGTCCAATCCAGCCGGAAGTTCGAATGGCCCACGACCTTCTCGATCCGCGGGATGATCTTTTCGGGTTTGTTTTCCTCTTCCGGGTCGGCATCCCAGCCCAGTTGCAGGTCGATCCGATAGATATTGTCCGGCTGTTTGTGCAGCAACGCCGACTGGCCGGGATGGAAAGTCGGTTCGAACCAAAACCATCGTTCAGACGGAAAATCGCCCTGCATCTCGATATCGGCGATCAGGAATCGTTCTTCGAACAGCTCGCCTTCGAAATCCAGCCCGAGCATTTCGCGGACCGGTGAACGCGCCCCGTCGCAGGCAATCAGGTATTCGGTTTCCACCCGGTAGACCCCATCGGGCGTTTCGACCGTGACGTTCACATGGTCGTCGCTCTGGTCAACGCCTGTGACCCGGTTCTTGAACCGCAGGTCGATCAGCGGTTGGGCCTGCACCGCCTCGACCAGGTATTCTTCGACATAGTATTGCTGCAGGTTCACGAAAGCGGGCATCTTGTGACCGGCTTCCGGCAACAGGTCGAAATTGAAGACCTCGGCATCGCGGTGATGGGTGCGCCCGATCTGCCAGGTCACGCCCTTGTCCACGCAACGTTCGCCAATGCCGATGCGGTCCAGCACCTCCAGCGCTCGTTTCGACCAGCAGATTGCGCGTGATCCCACCGAAACAACGTTGTTGTCATCCAGAATGACCGAGCCGATCCCATAATTGGCCAGTTCCAGTGCAGCAGCCAGCCCGATGGGACCGGCGCCGACGACCACCACCTGATGGCGCAATTCCGTTTCTGTCAGGCCCGGCGGTGCCACATAGGGGTAGGGTTGATAGTCATAGGCCATGGATCACCCCTGCAACGCCGCCCACATTTCCGCATCGCGCTCGGCGGTCCAGATGCGCGGCGTGTCTATGTCGCGCGCTTCGTCATAGGCGCGCGCGACGTTGAAAGGCAGGCAATGTTCATAGATCGCGTAATCGGCGAATTTCGGGTCGCATTCGGCGCGCACGGCATCCCAGGCGTCCTTCAGCGTGCCGCCTGCCAGGGCGACGCGCGCGGCAGGGCGATAGGTCGACAGGACGAAATCGGTGGTGCTGTCGAGTGCGGCATTGACCATGTCACGCCCGATCAGCGCGTCGCCCCGCCCCGGTGCGATGGCGTCCAGGTTCCATCGGCGGATGGCTTCGATTGTCCGCGGCCAGTCATGGAAATGCCCGTCGCCGCAATAGCAGGCGGATTTGTATTCAACGATATCGCCAGTGAACATCACGTTCTGGTCAGGCACGTAGACCACGATATCCCCAGCAGTATGGGCGCGGCCCAGCTGCATCAGGTCGATGCGCCGCTTGCCCAGATAGACCGACATGCGCCCGTGAAAGGTCGTGGTGGGCCAGGTCAGACCGGGAATTTCTTCGTGCCCCTGGAACAGGCGCGGGAAGCGGGCAAACTCGCTGTCCCAATCTTCCTGCCCGCGTTCGACAACCATCGCGCGGGCCTTTTCGGACATGATGACCTGGCTTGCGCCAAAGGCCGACGCGCCCAGCACGCGCACCGCATGGTAGTGGGTCAGGACCAGATGGCTAATCGGCTTGTCGGTGACCTTGCGCACCTCGTCGATGACCTTGCGCGCCAGACGCGGCGTGGCCTGCGCCTCGATAATCATCACGCTTTCATCGCCGATGATGACACCGGTATTGGGGTCGCCTTCGGCGGTGAAGGCATATAGCCCATCCCCGATCTCGGTGAAGGATGTCTTTTTCTCGGTCAGGTCGCCCTGGCTGGCGAAAGCTTTGGCCATTCTTGTATTTCCCTTGTCGTCGGTCAGCGTTTGTATGGGTCATCGAGCGCAGGCAGCACCGTGCCCGAACAGGTTCCGAACCCGACGCGGAACCCGTCACCCTGCGCATGGCCCGCCAGTGTCAGCGTGTCGCCATCTTCCAGAAAGCTGCGTGTTTCGCCCGTGTCGAGCGTCAACGGCTCCTTGCCGCCCCAGCTCAGTTCCAGCAGACTGCCGCGTTCGGGTTTGGTCGGGCCGGATATCGTACCGGACCCCAACAGATCACCCACATTCATAGGGCAGCCGCTGGTCGTGTGATGGGCCAGTTGCTGTGCGGCGGAATAATACATCTCGCGGTAATTCGTGGCCGCGATCTGGGTGGCGGGCTGACCTTGCGGGGCCAGCGACACAGTCAGGTCGATGTCGTAGAGCATCGGCCCTGTGTCGGCCAAATGCGGCAAGAGCGGCTTTTCACGAGCGGGCGTTGCCACGCGGAAATCGGCCAGCGCCTCTGCCGTCACGATCCAGGGACTGATCGATGTTGCCGTCGCCTTGGCCTGAAACGGCCCCAGCGGCTGGTATTCCCACGCCTGGATATCGCGCGCTGACCAGTCATTCAGCAGCACGTAACCAAAGATCATGGCATCCGCTTCATCGACGGTCACAGGACCGGCCGACGCCTGCCCGACAACCGCGCCCATTTCCAGTTCAAGATCGAAACGGCGGCTGGGCAGGAAGGCAGGCATGTCATGGTCAGGTGACTTCAACTGCCCCCAAGGGCGGCGAATGTCCGTGCCCGACACAACAACCGACGACGCCCGGCCATTATAGCCGATCGGCAAATGCAACCAGTTCGGCGGCAGCGCATTTTCTGGCCCGCGAAACATCGTGCCGACATTGAAGGCATGGTTCCGACCGGCATAGAAGTCGGTATACTCGGCCACTCGGAACGGCATGTGCAACGTCGCCTCGGCCATCGGCACCGAATAGGCGATAAGCTCTTCCTGCACCTCCTCGGGTGCATCCTCGGCCAACAACGCCTGCAATCGGGCGCGATAACGAGTCCAGGCATCTGGCCCCAACTCCATGAAATCATTCCAGTATGGCGCATCCAGAACATCGGCATCCGGGTCCGCGCGCAGATAGCCCATCGCTTCCAGACCGGTCACGTCCAGAATGCGATTGCCGATCGCCACACCGCAGCGCATGTCGCCCTCGCCCACCGAAAACACACCATAGGGCAGGTTGTTCAGCGGGAAATCCGTGTCCGGGTCATTGGCGCTGGCCAGCCAGCTTTTCATCAGGGGCATCGTGTCAGTCCGCGTCTGGTTGGTTTTCGGGTAGGGCCGCTTCGAATTCCGGCATCGCCAGGCACGCGGCGTCGATGGCGGCAAGGCGCGACCAATTGGCGGGGTCCAGTCCCCAGCGTTTGGCG
>JBNKYL010000301.1:0-10676 GCA_050300875.1 Paracoccaceae bacterium | reverse complement strand
TCTGGGTCCGAAACTATCCTGAAAAGCTCCTGGTCCTGAACTTCCCCGACCTCACCCCACCGACGATGATTGCCCGCGACCTTGAAACACTCCGGGCGTTCCGCGCCGAACATGGCGATGTCATCCTCAAGCCGCTTTACGGCAACGGCGGCGCCGGCGTGTTCAAGCTACACTTTGCCGACAGCAATCTCGCCTCGCTGCACGAGCTTTTCTCAGGGATCAACCGTGAGCCCCTGATCATGCAGAAGTTCCTGCCGGCCGTGTCCAAAGGTGACAAGCGCGTCATTCTGGTCGACGGCGAGCCTGTGGGCGCGATCAACCGCGTCCCTGCCGCGGGCGAAACCCGGTCGAACATGCATGTGGGTGGCCGCCCCGAAAAGGTCGCCCTGACCGACCGCGACCGCGAGATTTGCGCCCGCATCGGCCCGATCCTGCGTGAAAAAGGCCAGATCTTCGTCGGCATCGACGTGATCGGCGACTGGCTGACCGAAATCAACGTGACATCGCCCACCGGCATCCAGGAACTGGAACGTTTCGACGGCACCAATGCCGCCGCACGCATGTGGGAAGCGATCGAGGCCAAACATACGTGATGCCGTCCCTTCAGCTGCGCCTTTTGGCCTTGGGCAACAGGCTGACGCTGCGCCCGATGCTGGCGCGGGTGAAGGACCCGGCGCGCGACGGGGCGCGGATCGACCGGCTTGCAGCGCTTGCAGGGGGAATGCCGCCCCAGACACTGCATCTGCGACGCCAGCTGGGCGGCAGGCCCGGTCACTGGATCGCGGCACATGGCGCGCGGTCGGACAAGATCATCCTCTATTTCCACGGCGGCGCCTATTTCGCCGGATCAGGCGACACCCACGCAGGGATGTTGGCGCATATGTCGGCGGCGACCGGCCTGGCCATTTTCGCCCAGGATTACCGCCTGTTGCAGCAGGCCCCGTTTCCCGCCGCCCACGACGATGCGGTGGCGGGCTGGGACGACCTGCTGGCGCGGGGCTGGTCGCCGGATGATATCATCCTTGGCGGCGACAGCGCCGGTGGCGGGCTGATGCTGGCGCTTCTGGCCACGCTTGACGCGCGCAACACACTGCCTGCGGGGGCCATTGCCCTGTCACCCTGGACGGACCTGACCTTTTCCGGCGCTTCGGCCAGGTCAGCCGCGGGGAAAGACCCCGTCCTGCCCGCGGACCGCCTGAACGAGGCGGCTGAAACCTACCTGTCCGGCGCCCCCGCCGACGATCCCCGCGCCTCGCCGCTTTTTGCCGATTTTCGTGTACCGCCGCCGGTTCTGTTTCAGGTCGGTTCGCCCGAGATCCTGGCCGATGACACCTATCGCATGGCTGATCGCCTGCGCGCTGCGGGCGGCGAGGTCGAGGTTGAAACCTGGAACGGTGCGCCGCATGGCTGGCATCTGGCCACATGGGTGCCCGAGGCGCGCGAAGCCATCGCCCATATCGGCGCGTTCACCCGGTCATTGTTGGCGTAACGTACGTTTATGCGGGCACGGCGGCACGGCTAAGCTGGCGGAAACTCAGCGCCTCGGCGACATGGACCTCGCCTACAATCTCGCTGCCACCCAGATCGGCAATCGTGCGCGCCACGCGCAAGGCACGATGATAGCCGCGAGCCGACAGACCGAACCGTTCGGCCGACGCAACCAACAGTGCCTTTGCGCCCGGTTCCATCGCCGCGATCTGGTCCAGCAACTCGCCCTCGGCATCGGCATTGGTCCGCAGGCCCTCATGGCCCGCATACCGGGCGCGCTGCACTTCACGCGCGGCCTCGACGCGGGCAGCGATGGTCGCCGACGTTTCGCCGCTAGCCGGTAGGTCTAGGTCCCGGTAGCTGACCGGCGCCACCTCGATCTGCAGATCGAAGCGGTCCAGCAGGGGCCCGGAAATGCGCCCTATGTAGTCGTTCCCGCAGCCTGGCGCCCGGGCGCAGGCCCGCGTCGGGTCACCCAGATGCCCGCAGCGGCAGGGATTTGCCGCGGCGACCAGCATGAACCGGCAAGGGTATCGGATATGCGCATTTGCGCGGCTGACCACAACCTCGCCCGTTTCGATGGGCTGGCGCAGGGTTTCCAGCACGGCGCGCGAAAATTCCGGGAACTCGTCCAGGAACAACACGCCGTTATGGGCCAGCGAGATCTCGCCCGGCTTGGCGCCCTTGCCGCCCCCGACAATGGCCGCCATCGATGCGGTGTGATGGGGTTCACGAAAGGGTCGCGCGCGGATGATCCCGGCCTCGTCCAGCAGACCAGACAGCGAATGGATCATGCTGGTTTCCAGCGATTCCATCGCCGTCAGGCGCGGCAGGATGCCGGGCAGGCGCGCGGCTAGCATGGATTTGCCGGTACCGGGTGGCCCGGTCATCAGGATGTGGTGGCGACCCGCCGCGGCAACTTCCAGCGCCCGCTTTGCGCGTTCCTGGCCCTTCACATCGGCCATGTCGCGATGGCTGGCAGGCAGGTCGGCCATGCCCGGTTCGGCCGGGTCGATCAGCCGCTGGCCGGTCAGGTGGGCCAGGATTTCGGCCAGATCGCTGGCCGCCAGCACCTTGCATTCGCCGACCCAGGCGGCCTCGGCCCCACAGGCGCGCGGGCAAAGCAAAGCCTTGCCGGACCCGGCGGCCTCCATCGCGGCGGGCAGGGCGCCGTTGACAGCGATCAGGCGCCCGTCCAGTGACAGCTCGCCCAACACCAGAAGATCCTCGACCGCATCGGGCGGCACCATGCCGATGGCCGCCAGCAGCGCCACCGCGATGGGCAGGTCGAAATGGCTGCCTTCCTTGGGCAGATCGGCGGGCGACAGGTTGACCGTGACCTTGCGCGATGGCAGCGCGACCGACAGGGCGTTCAGGGCCGATTTGACCCGTTCGCGGGCTTCGCTGACCGCCTTGTCAGGCAGGCCGACAATGGCAAAGGATGGCAGGCCGGGCGACAACGACACCTGGATTTCCACCAGCCGCGTTTCGATCCCTTCAAATGCCACCGAATAGGCGCGCGCGACCATTACTGCCGCCTCCGTCCAAGCTTTGACACCTTATCGCGGCCGCGTGGTTTAGGATTGGTTAACGGATTCCATCGTCAGCTGCGTTCCATCGCGGCGAAGGCAGGCCACGCGTCCGGGTCGTTCACCGTCTTGTCGCGGCAGAAGGCGTTGCAGAACCCGAAAATCCGCCCGTCCAGTTCCAGGAAATGCGTGACCGGCTTGCCCGAATAGGGGCAGGCGGCATTCACCGATGGCCCTGCCTCGACCGCGCGCGCGGTGCGCGGCGCGGGCCCGGGCCAATCGCCCGTTTCAAACGGCAGAGCATAGGGAACCGGATCATACCTGACCGTCAGCCCCATCGCCCGCCAGCGGCGAAATGCGCCATCGTCCAGATGCGCGGCCACGTATTTCGCTGCGTCCGCGCCAGTCGGCAGCCCGTAGCCGGCGATCCGCGCCGCAACCGGGGCAAAGAACACGTCCGCCAAGGAATAGTCGCCGAAAAGCCAGGGCTTGGCACTGCCAGACCGGTCCCGCGTGTGCGCCCATAGCGTTTCGATCCGGGCCAGATCGGCGCGCACCGCATCCGATGGCGCAAATCCCTGATACTGATACAGCAATTGCATCGGACAATCCCCGCGCAACGCGGTGAACCCCGAATGCATTTCCGCCACCAGCCAGCGCGCCAGCGCCCGCAGGTCCGGATCGGCAGGCCACAGCCCCGCATCTGGGTGCCGTTCGGCCAGTGTTTCGGCCATGGCCAGCGTGTCGCCGACCACCGCGCCTTCCGGCGTTCGCATCACCGGTACCAGACGCGCAGGCGCCAGCGGGGCCAGATCCTGCGCCATGGTGCCGGAATACAGCCCCACCTGATGTGTGTTTACGGGCAGGTTGAATTTTTCGAACATCAGCCAGCCGCGCAGCGACCAGGATGAAAAGGCGCGATCGCCGATATAAAGGTCATATGTCATGGCCGCGACGCTAACTGCGCCGGGCTGGGCGCACCAATTCTATTTCGTGGGACGGATCATCACGGGCAGTGATTGACCTCGCCCAGATGCCAGACATCGCCATAGGTGATGCGCGTGACCGATAGCGGGTCGATGCGCTGGGCCAGCACCTCGGTGGCACTGATGCTGCGCGCCCGCTGCACCTGCGTCAGGATCGTACCCATGTGGCAGACGACGATCGCTTCGCGCAGCCCTTGCTGGCGCAAGCCATCCGTAACACGTCCCACCCGCGCGGCCAGATCATTCCAGCTTTCGCCCCCGGGCGGGGCGATATCGCCAGGATCATCCCAGAACCGCCTTGCCAAGGCCTGATCGGGGATCACGTCATGGGCCAGGTTTTCCCAATCGCCGAAATGCAGCTCTCGCAGGCCCGGGTCGGGCGCCAGAATCTGCCTGTCGCCTGCTATGGCCGCCGCCGTCTGGCGCGCGCGCAGCAGGTCGGACGAAATCACCGGTGCATCAGCCGGCAAGAAAGCCGCAAGCCGCGCCAGTGCCGCGACGTCGGACAGATCTGCGGGCAGGTCGGTCCACCCGATCATGGTTTTCGCGTGCGTCGGCCCGTGCCTGACGAACCAGATCGTGGTCATGTCAGGCCCTCGGGCATGCGACCTTTCAGCACAAGCGGCAACCCTGCCATCACCGCCACGGCCAGATCGGCCTCTGCCGCCAGGGCCTGGTTCATCCGCCCCTGCGCATCGCGAAAGGTGCGCGCCTCGGCATTGTCCGGCACGATGCCTTGTCCGACTTCGTTTGACACCACGACGACCTTGGCAGGGCAGGCCGCCAACGCGGCCAAAAGTGCGTCGGTCGCCGCCCCCGGATCCTGCCCATCCAGCATCAGGTTCGACAGCCAAAGCGTTGTGCAATCAAACAAAACCGCCTGATCTTCGCGGCAACGGGCCAGAAATTCCGGCACCTGCAACGGCACTTCATGCGTGATCCAGCCATTTCCGGACCGTGCGGCACGATGGGCGGCGATGCGCTGGCGCATTTCTTCGTCCCAGGCCTCGGCGCTGGCCAGATAGACCGGCGAAAGCCCCGATGCCAGCACCAGCTTTTCGGCAAATGCCGACTTGCCGGACCGTGCCCCGCCCAGAACCAAAGCAAACCCGGATCGCATGAATGTGAAGCCCCGCGTGATCCAAACCGACCTATGATGCGTAACAGGACCGGAAGCGAAAGAAAATCCGGGCCAGCAAGAAAGGGCATCACGACCATGCCACTTGACGAACCACTGGAAAACGCAATCCCCCGCCGCGCGATGCAGGCGGAAATGCTGGATGCGGAAACGGAACTGGCGCTTGCACGCGCCTGGCGTGACCACGGCGACGTTGCCGCGCAGAACCGGCTGATCAACGCCTATATGCGGCTGGCGATCAGCATGGCATCGAAATTCCGCCATTACGGGCTGTCACAAAACGACCTGATACAAGAGGCGTCGCTGGGCCTGATGAAGGCCATCGACAAGTTCGACCCCGAACTGGGCAACCGTTTTTCGACCTACGCCGTCTGGTGGATCCGCGCCGCGATCCAGGATTTCATCATGCGCAACCATTCCATCGTGCGTTCTGGGTCCACCGCCAATCAGCGGGCGCTGTTCTTCGGCATGAAGCGCGTGCGCGCACGGCTGGAACGCGAAGCGGACAGCCAGGGCGAACGGTTGGACGCGCATCAGTTGCGCGAAAAGGTGGCCCGCGAAATCGGCGTTCCGCTGGCGGATGTGGAACTGATGGAAGGCCGGCTCTTGTCGGGCGACCTGTCGCTGAACGCGACGCAATCGGTCGCCGATGAGGGCCGCGAATGGATCGACACACTGGCCGATGACGGCCCCGGCACCGATGAACGCGCCACCGCCCGGCGCGATGCGCAGAAAACCCGCGCCCGGTTGCGCGAAGCCATATCCGCGCTGAACGAACGCGAACGCCATATCATCACCGAAAGGCTGCTGGCCGACCCGCCGCGCACGCTGGCGGATCTGGCCCACGATTACGGGTTGTCCAAGGAACGTATCCGCCAGATCGAAGCGGCGGCCCTGGCCAAGATGCGCCGCTGGCTGGATCGCGAAGCGCCCGAGATCGCCGAACTGGTCAGCTGACGGGCGGGTCTTCTTCCGGTTCGCCCAGCGGGTCCTTGTGGATGATGACATCGGCCATCGGATAGGCGCCCAGTATCGCGCGCCTCAGCGCCGCGCCAATGGCATGGGCCTCGTTCAGCGACTGGTCGCCGTCCAGCTCGATATGCATGTTGACGAACACCTTGCTGCCCGCGGTGCGGGTCTTCAGGTCGTGAAACCCATGCACGCCCGGGAAGTCGCCCGCGATCTCCTCGATGCCTGCGATCATTTCGGCCGGGGCTGCGCGGTCCATCAGGGCGTCAAAGGCGGGTTTGCCGATCTGCGCGGCCCCCGCCAGAAGGAACCCCGCCGTGCCGATCGCCACCACCGCGTCGATTGCGTACAGCCCATAGGCGCGTGACACGATCAGCGACAGGATCGCGCCGAGCGCCGGCATCATGTCACCCAGGTAATGCAGCCGGTCGGCGCGCACCACGGCGTTGCCGGTGCGGCGCGCGACATATGTCTGCCAGGCCACCAGTCCAACGGTCAGCAAAACCGACACCACCATCGCGGCGATCCCGCGCCCTTCCTGTGCCAGTTCCGGGCCACCGTTGATCAACCGCAGCACCGCCGCGATGGCGATGATGATCGCCGATGTCGCGATGAACACGCTTTGCCCCAGCGCCGCGATGTCTTCGGCCGAGGTGTGGCCAAAGGCGTGATCGTCATCGGGCGGTTTGGCCGCCCAGATGATCGCCAGTAATCCGCCCACGGACATCATCAGGTCCAGCGCGCTGTCTGCCAGCGACGCCGCGATGGACAGCGCCCCGGTTTCGCCCAGAGCCCACAGCTTCAGCACCACTAGCGACAGCGCCACCGTCGCCGACAAAACGCCGGAGGATACGTTCAGCCTGTGGTCATGGTTCGCCATGGCCCGCACCTAACGGGCAGGGGGCCGGGTCCGCAACCCCGTCACCACAACAGGAACAGGGTAATGGCCGGGAAAGCCACAAGGATCGCCACGCGGATGATGTCGGAGGCGACAAAGAACATCACCGCCCGATAGGTCGACGAGATTGGCGTTTCGGGGTCCATGGCGTTGATGATGAACAGGTTCATGCCCACCGGCGGGGTAATCAGCCCGACCTCGACCACGATCAGCACCAGGATGCCGAACCAGATCGCCAGATGTTCCGCCTCGATCCGGTTGGCGATGCCTTCGGTCACGCGGATGCCCAGGGCCGCCATCTGTTCGCGGGTCAGTTCCGCACCCGTGGCAATCGCCGTGCGGATCGCCTCCAGCATATCCGCCGCCATGCCGTCGGGAACGCCGACGGCCAGCACCGCGTTGGCCGCCTCGGCCTGCAACGCGGCCAGTGATACCAGCCCGAAATCCATCGACGAAATGACCGGGAAAAAGATCGGGATCGTCAGCAGGATCATCGACAGCGAATCCATCAGGCAGCCCAGCACGAGGTAGAAGACCAGGATCAGGATCAGCACCATCCAGGGGCTGAAGCCCTGCCCAAGCACCCATTGCGAAAGCTCCTGCGGCACCTGTGACAGCGCCAGGAAGGAATTGTAGAATCCGGCCCCAAGGATGATGAAAAAGATCATCGCCGTGGACATCGCCGTCGCCAAAATCGAATTGACGAAGACATTCC
Source organism: Paracoccaceae bacterium (assembly GCA_050300875.1). GTDB lineage: Bacteria > Pseudomonadota > Alphaproteobacteria > Rhodobacterales > Rhodobacteraceae > CBDCFL01. The sequence continues at coordinate 2,953 of JBNKYL010000301.1, read as the reverse complement.
ATTTCAGGTTGCCGCCCACCAGCGCGATCAACCCGGTGCCAGCGGCCCCCACCGCCGCGCCTTCGGTCGGCGTGAACCAGCCCGCATAAATACCGCCCACGACCAGCCCGAACACGATCAGCACGGGCCAGACGTCGATCAGCGCGCGCAGCCGTTCGGCATAAGGCACGCGTTCGCGTGTGCCCGCCGCATCGGGGTACAGCCGCACATAGATCGAGATCGTGATCATATAGCCGATCGCCGCCAGAACCCCCGGCACGAAAGCGGCCAGGAACAGCTTGGCGATATTCTGTTCGGTCAGGATGGCATAGATCACCAGGATCACAGATGGCGGGATCAGGATGCCCAGCGTGCCACCCGCGGCCAGCGTCGCCGTCGAAAACCCGCCCGAATAGCCATATCGGCGCAACTCCGGCAGGGCGACGCGGCTCATTGTGGCGGCCGTCGCCAGCGACGATCCGCAGATCGCGCCAAACCCCGCGCAGGCGCCCACCGATGCCATGGCCACACCACCCCGGCGATGACCCAGCCAGCTTTCGGCGGCCTTGAACAGCGCCGTGGACATGCCCGAAAGGGTGGCGAACTGCCCCATCAGCAGGAACATCGGGATGATCGACAGCGAATAGCTGGAAAATGTCGTGTAGGTTTCGCTTTTCAGCTTGGCCATGAACATCGTCGGCTCGCCGATCACCGCCCACATGCCCGCGATGCCCGTCAACAGCATCGCCAACCCGATCGGCGCACGCAGGAAAATCAGCAGCAACAGGAAGGGAAAGGACCAGAAGCCCAGTTCAATGGCGCTCAATGGTTCGCCCCTTCGCCTTCAGGCATCAATCGCCGCCCCGTGATCAGCCCCAGAACCCGCGCCACCGCGCAGTAGACGGCCACGACGGATGCCACCAGCGCGGCGACGAAACTGGCGCCATAGGCCCACCAGGTCGGAAATTGCAGGATGAACGTGGTTTCGCCGTTCATGTATTTGCCATGCAGGCCCTCGAACAGGCGCAAGGTAATCAGCAGGATCGCGGCGGTCAGCACGACCTCCCAGAACGCGATCAGCACGGCATTGAAGCGTTTGGGCATGAAATTGGTGAATACATCCACAGTGGCATGTCCCGAATGCAGCTGCACCAGCGGCATGAAGGAAAAGATCGCAAATGCGATGCCCGCTTCGACCAGTTCGAAATCGCCCCGGACCGGCCCGATCCCGGTGCCGATCAGCCAGGTGGCAAAGCCGGGCGCGGTGGTTTCCAGCCAGTCCCAATGGCCGAACGTGTTGCCGCCCCGACCCAGCACGCTGACGCAAACCAGCACGATCAGCAGGGTCAGAACGATCCCCCCGGCCAGGGCCATGATCCGCGCAAGCCGCTCCATCCATGCCAGCATTTCGGCCGCCCCCAAAATGTGAACCGGCCCCCAGGGCGAACCCCGGGGGCCGGTCTTTCAGTCGCTTACTTCGTGTTTTCCGCGATCAGTTCAAGCGCCCGGGCGCGCAGCCCCGTGCCGTCCATGCCCGCGGCATCCATTTCGGCGATCCAGGCATCCGTGGTGCCCTGAGCCGCCGCTTTCCAGTCTTCGACCTGATCCGGCGTCAAGGTGATGATGTTATTGCCCAGATCCAGCGCCAGTTCACGCGGGGCGGCATCGTCTTCCTGCATCTGCCGACCGGCAAATGCGGAAAACTCCAGCCCTGAATTGGCGTCGATCACGGCCTTCAGGTCATCGGGCAGCGCTTCATACTTTTCCTTGTTCATCGCGAAGATGAAGGCCGAGGTATAAAGCGACGCGTCGCCGAACTCGGTGTGGTTATGCACCAGTTCCGCCACTTTCAGTGCGCCAGTAACCTCATAGGGGATCACGGTCGCGTCGATCACACCCTTGGACAGGGCCTCTGGCACCGCAGGCACTGGCATGCCGATGGCGGTCGCGCCCAGCGAGGTGAACAGCTGGTTCGTCACCCGCGTCGGGGCGCGCAGCTTGACACCGTTCAGGTCGGCCACCGATTCAATGGGGTCCTTTGAATGGATCACGCCGGGGCCGTGCACCCACAGGCCAAGGACATGCACATCCTTGAAATCGTCATCCATCATGGTTTCTTCGGCCAGCTGCCAATAGGCGCGCGAAACGGCCTCGGCATTGGTCATGGTGAAGGGCAGCTCGAACACTTCGGTGCGCGGGAACCGGCCCGGCGTGTAGCCCGGCAGCGTCCACACGATGTCGGCCACGCCATCAATGGCCTGGTCGATCAGTTCCGGCGGCGTGCCGCCCAGCTGCATCGACGGAAAGCGCTGGATCTCGATGCGTCCATCGCTTTCAGCTTCGATCTTGTCGGCCCAGACATCCAGAACCTTCTTCGGCACATTGGCCTGCGCTGGCAAAAACTGGTGCATGCGCAACGTCACATCAGCGGCAAACGCCCCGGTTGCGGCCATTGCCGATACGGCGGTCGCGCCAAGCAGCGCAAACATCCCCTTGCGTATACTGGTCATTCCATTCCTCCCTTGGTGGTGATCAGCTTCTGCCCCTTCTGTATGCGGCCAACAGTCGGGGATCAAATCAAACCCGACACCTGGCCATTGGTTTTTGCTATGACGCATGAACGCGAATGGCGCGGATCAAGCGCAAATCAAGCGTGTTAGCGATCACATTTCGCCATATCCTGTTCCAGATGATGCAAGCTGGATATTTGGACAATCCACGCCGAACAGGCGCAATTTGTCCGCGAAACCGCCTTTGCGCCCACTTGACCCTACAGATACGCCTTGTCCCTGATCCGCGCCCAGGCGCGGCTGGCGAAATCGGGTTTCTGGGGTTCCAGGCAACGCTGGTTCAGGAACCAGTAAAAGAATTTTTCATACTCAAACCCGGCCATCGCCTCGGCCCCATAACGCAGCGCTTCCTTTAGGTCGCGCTGCGTGCGCGGGGTCAGCGTTGCATGCCAGAAATCCGACCG
>JBNKYL010000300.1:0-20699 GCA_050300875.1 Paracoccaceae bacterium | reverse complement strand
CCCCGTTTCAGCTGCGCACCAGCTTGTCGTAACTTTCGGCAACATCGCGGGTCAGTGAGCCGACTTCGAAGTTGAAATCGCCGATCTGGCCGACCGGGGTGACCTCGGCCGCGGACCCGGTCAGCCAGCATTGCTGCATCTCTTCCAGTTCGCCCGGCATGATGTGGCGTTCGTGCACCTTGATCTGCTTGTCGCGCAGCATGCCGATGACGGTCTGGCGAGTCAGGCCGTTCAGGAAGGCGTCGGGCAGGGGCGTATGGACTTCGCCATCCTTGACGAAAAACACGTTGGCGCCAGTCGCTTCGGCGACATAGCCGCGATAATCCATGAACAGCGCGTCCGAGCATCCCTTGGCCTCGGCGGCGTGTTTGGACATGGTGCAGATCATGTAGAGCCCGGCGGCCTTGGCATGGACCGGGATGGTTTCCGGGCTGGGGCGCTTCCACTTGGCGATGTCGATTTTCGCGCCCTTGGTGCGCGCATCGCCATAGTAGGCGCCCCACTCCCATGCCGCGATGGCCATGCGGACGGGGTTGCGTGCAGACGCTACACCCATGTCTTCGCCGGCCCCACGCCAGGCAACGGCGCGGACATAGGCATCGGACAGGCCGTTGGCTTTCAGCACTTCCTGCTTGGCGGCCTCGATCTGATCGACCGAGAACGGGATTTCCATATCCATGTATTCCGCGGACTTGTGCAGGCGTTCGGAATGCTTGCGGCTGAGGAAGATCTTGCCGCCATAGGCGCGTTCGCCTTCGAATACGGAAGACGCGTAGTGCAGGGCGTGGCTGAGGATGTGGATATTGGCCGACCGCCAATCCACAAGCTTGCCATCCATCCAGATCTTACCGTCGCGATCATCATATCCAGCCATCTGCGTTCCCTCCGCGGCTTAACAATATTGCGCATCATAAGTCCGGTTCGGACATAATATTGCGCGAAATCCGCGATTCGCTATCATTCCGGTCTTGGAAAGTCAACAAGGCTGACGTATTATTACAGAAACGGCCGGAGCGCAGTATGAGTGACAGAACACATGGCGAAGGGCTGCTGTTCCTGACGGATGAGCAGTTGAAGAAGGGCATCGAGGCCATGTTCTTTGCCTATCGCGGTTTTACCGCCGATCCGGACCGCATCCTTGAAGGCTATGCCTACGGGCGGGCGCATCACCGGGCGGTGCATTTCATACGGCGTTCGCCGGGGACCACCGTGACGAACTTGCTGGCGATCCTGGGCGTGACCAAACAATCATTGAACCGGGTGTTGCGCACGCTGATCGAGGATGAACTGGTCGAGGTGCGCGTGGGCCGCAATGACAAGCGTGAACGAAACCTGTTCCTGACGCCAGCAGGCGAGAAGCTGGAGGATGAATTGTCAGCGGCACAGCGTGCGCGGATGCGGGATGCCTATCGCCATGCCGGGCCCGAGGCGGTACAGGGGTTTCGCACGGTGCTGGAGGCGATGATGGACCCGGATATGCGGCGGCATTTCAACTCGCTGAAGGATAGCGCGTGATGAGCGGGGCCGATATCCATCTGCTGATCGTCGATGACGATGAACGCATCCGGTCGCTGTTGCAGAAATTCCTGATCCGGCATGGCTATCTGGTGACGGCGGCGCGCGATGCCGCCCATGCGCGGCGCATTCTGTCCGGGCTGGATTTCGACATGATCGTCATGGATGTGATGATGCCGGGCGAAAGCGGGCGCGACCTGACGCGATCCCTGCGCGAAACCATGCAGACACCGATACTGTTGTTGACCGCGCAGGGCGAAACCGAAGACCGGATTGCCGGGCTGGAAGCCGGCGCGGATGACTACCTCGCCAAGCCGTTCGAGCCGAAGGAGTTGCTGCTGCGGATCAATGCGATCCTACGGCGAATGCCGCAGGGCGAACCGCAGGAACTGCGACCCAAGACCTTGCGGTTGGGCGATGTGAGCTATGACACCGAACGCGGCGAGTTGTGGCGTGGCGAGGATCTGGTCCGACTGACGGCGACGGAAAGCCAGCTGATGCGCATTTTTTCGGCGGTGGTGGGCGAACCTGTCAGCCGGGCGGAACTGGTCGAAAAGCTGGGTCGCGATCGCGGCCAGGCACAGGAACGCGCGGTCGATGTGCAGATCACGCGGCTTAGGCGCAAGATCGAAAACGATCCGCGCGATCCGCGATATCTGCAAACGGTGCGCGGCGCGGGATATATGTTGGCCATCGACTAGCCCGGTCCGGGCGGGGCAAGGGACCGTCTGCCCCCTCGCGCTCCCGCTGAGAGTACTTGTAAGGTAATGAAGATCACTTGGATTCGGGAGGTAGTTCATGGCGACGGCCTGGTATTCACATGAAGACTGCAAGGGGCATGTGACCCCGCCGGGCCATCCCGAACAGGTGGCGCGGCTGGATTTTGTGGGCCGCGCGCTGGGTGATTTGGCGTTGGATCGGCGCGAGGCACCGATGGGTGCCAAAGAGGATGTGCTGCTGTGTCATCCGGCGGGATATTTCGACCGGGTTCAAGTGGCGATTCCGACGGAAGGGTTTCGCGCGGTCGATCCAGACACACATGCCAGCCCCGGGTCTTTCGTGGCGGCGATGCGGGCGGTTGGGGCCAATGTGGCCGCAGTCGATGCCGTTCTGGATGGCGAGGTCGCCAATGCCTTTGTCGGCTGTCGCCCGCCGGGGCATCATGCGGAAACCGAAACCGCGATGGGATTCTGTTTTTTTGGCAACGTTGCGATTGCGGCCAAACATGCGCTGGACCGGCGTGGATTGGCGCGCGTGGCGGTGATTGATTTCGATGTCCACCACGGAAATGGCACGCAGGACCTGTTGTGGGATGAACCGCGCGCTTTTTTCATGTCGTCGCACCAGATGCCTTTATACCCCGGCACCGGGGCGGCGCATGAGCGTGGTGCGCATGGACAGGTGATGAACCAGCCGCTGGCAGCGGGATCGGGCTCGGCGGAAATGCGGGCGCGCTACGAGCGCGAAGTCTTCCCTTCGGTCGAGGACTTTGCGCCGGAACTGATCCTGATTTCGGCCGGGTTCGATGCGCATGCCGCTGACCCGCTGGCCAATCTGAACTGGACGACGGAAGATTTCAGTTGGATCACAGCGCGCATTTGCGAAATTGCGGACCGGGTCTGCGATGGTCGGGTGGTGTCGACACTGGAAGGCGGCTATGATCTGGACGCTTTGGGCGCGTCGGCGGCGGCCCATGTTTCGGAACTGAAAAAGGCGGGGCAATGACAGACAAACCGGTTGACGAGATGAGCTTCGAGGAAGCGATGGCGGAACTGGACCGTGTCGTGGGCCAGCTGGAACGGGGCGACGTGCCGTTGGAAGCTTCGATTGCACTCTATGAACGCGGCGCGGCATTGAAGAAGCGCTGCGAGGCCAAGCTGAAGGAGGCCGAGGAAAAGGTCGAACAGCTGACGCTGGATGGTGAAGGCAAGCCCATTGGGTCAGTGCCGGTTTCGGACATGTAGGCGGCGGGGCGCGTTTGTTTCAGGAACGTTTGGAAGATGTGGCGCAGCAGGTCGGGGCCTGTCTTGATGCCGTGATTTCCGGTTTGCCGGACGGGTCGGTCGCGGATGCCATGGGCTACGCGGCGGCGGGCGGCAAACGGTTGCGCGCATTTCTGGTGATGGAAGGGGCGCGACTGCACGGGGTGCCCGATGCAGTGAGCGTCGGCGCGGCAGCGGCGGTCGAAGCGGTCCATGCCTATTCGCTGGTGCATGACGATCTGCCGGCGATGGACGATGATGACCTGCGGCGTGGCCAGCCAACCGTGCACGTGAAATGGGACGAGGCCACGGCGGTGCTGGTCGGCGACGGATTGCAGGCGCTGGGGTTCGAGTTGCTGGCAGATTTGAATGTGCCAGCCGAGGCGCGGGTAAGGCTGGTGGCCGGGCTGGCGCGCGCCGCCGGATCGGCGGGCATGGTGCGGGGACAGGCGCTGGACATTGCAGCGGAAACGGCCGTTCCCCCCTATGGGCTGGCGCTGGTCGAGGAAACGCAGGCGCTGAAAACAGGGGCGTTGATTGAATGGTCGGCCACCGCCGGGCCGCTGATGGCAAATGCGGATGCGGGGGCGATGCGGGCCTATGCGGCGGCGCTGGGCAGGGCCTTTCAGATCGCCGACGATATTCTGGATGTTACCGGCGACGAGGATGCGGCGGGCAAGCGGCTGGGCAAGGATGCCGGGCGCGGCAAGGCGACCTTCGTGTCTTTGCTGGGGCTGGATGGCGCACGGGCGCGGGCCGCGGACCTGGTGGACGAAGCCTGCGCGGCGCTGGCACCCTATGGCGACGCTGCGGAAAACTTGCGGCAGGCCGCGCGCTTCGTTATTGCGCGGCAATCATGAGCAACCGTCCCGACACCCCGACACTGGATCGCGTTTCAAGCCCGGCCGACATGAAGGCGATGTCGGATGCCGAGCTGCACCGGCTGGCCAGCGAGCTGCGCGCCGAAACGATATCTGCCGTGTCCGAAACCGGCGGGCATCTGGGAGCCGGGCTGGGCGTGGTCGAACTGACCGTGGCGCTGCACGCGGTGTTCGATGCGCCCAAGGACCGGATCGTGTGGGATGTCAGCCACCAGACCTATCCGCACAAGATCCTGACCGGTCGGCGTGACCGTATCCGTACGTTGCGCCAAAAGGGCGGTCTGAGCGGGTTCACCAAACGGTCGGAAAGTGCCTATGACCCGTTCGGAGCGGCGCATTCATCGACTTCGATCAGTGCCGCTTTGGGATTTGCCGTGGCGCGCGATCTTGGGGGCGCCTGTGAACACGGGATCGGCGATGCGATTGCCGTGATCGGCGACGGCGCGATGAGCGGAGGGCAGGCCTTCGAGGCGCTGAACAATGCCGGGCACCTGGGTAAGCGGCTGATCGTCATTCTGAACGACAATGAAATGTCCATCGCGCCGCCGGTTGGGGCCATGTCGTCCTATCTGTCGCGGCTATATGCCGGCGCGCCATTTCAGGAATTCAAGGCGGCGGCCAAGGGGGCCGTTTCGCTACTGCCACCCCCGTTCCAGGAAGGCGCGCGGCGGGCCAAGGAAATGATCAAGGGCATGACCGTCGGTGGCACGCTCTTTGAAGAACTTGGTTTTTCCTATGTCGGGCCGATTGACGGGCATGACCTTGACCAGTTGTTGAGCGTGTTGCGGACCGTCAAGGCGCGGGCGACGGGGCCGGTTTTGATCCATGCGGTGACGGTCAAGGGCAAAGGCTATGCGCCGGCCGAAGGTGCGGCAGATAAGGGCCACGGGGTGGCCAAGTTCGACGTGGTCACGGGTAAGCAGAAAAAGGCGCCGAGCAATGCGCCGAGCTATACGCGTGTGTTTTCCGATGCGCTGCTGGATCAGGCAGCGCGAGATGACAAGATCGTGGCGGTGACGGCAGCGATGCCGGATGGCACCGGGCTGGACCGGTTTCTGGAGCGCTACTCGTCGCGCTGCTTCGATGTGGGCATTGCCGAACAGCATGCGGTGACATTCGCGGCGGCGATGGCGGCGGGCGGGTTGAAGCCGTTCTGCGCAATCTATTCGACGTTTTTGCAGCGCGGCTATGACCAGGTCGTGCATGATGTGGCCTTGCAGGGTCTGCCCGTAAGGTTCCCGATCGACCGGGCCGGGCTGGTGGGCGCGGATGGCGCGACCCATGCCGGGGCCTATGACATTGCCTATCTGGCGAACCTGCCAGGGTTCGTGGTGATGGCGGCGGCGGATGAGGCCGAATTGGTCCATATGGTTGCCACAGCGGCGGCCTATGATGAGGGGCCGATTGCGTTCCGCTACCCGCGCGGTGAAGGCGTAGGCGTCGACTTGCCCGAAAGGGGCGAAGTGCTTGAGATCGGCAAGGGCCGGATGATTGCCGAAGGATCGGGCGTGGCGATCCTGTCGCTGGGCACGCGGCTGGACGAGGTGCGCAAGGCCGCCGAGGCGTTGGACGCCAAAGGCATCACGCCGACGATTGCCGATGCGCGTTTTGCCAAACCGCTGGATCGCGACTTGATCCTGAAACTGGCGGCAGACCACGATGCACTGATCACCATCGAAGAAGGTGCGGTCGGTGGGTTTGGCAGCCATGTGGCACAAATGCTGGCCGAAGCCGGTTTTTTCGATGCCGGGCTGAAATATCGGTCGATGGTTTTGCCCGACCGGATCATCGACCATGCCAACCCCGATGACATGTACGCGCAGGCCGGGTTGGATGCGGATGCGATCGTCGCCAAGGTGCTGGGCGTGTTGGGGGTGGCTGAGCTGAAGGCCCGCGCCTGATGGATACGATACGCGACCCGCATTCCGTTGGTGTGCGGGTTTTCCGATGGGTTCTGTTCCTGCTGGCGGCATTCTACGTGCTGCGCCAATTCGTGTTTGCGGCAAGCTACGCCGACCCGGGCGGGCCATTTCGATACCTGACCCACTGGGCTCTGTTGCTGAATTTCGCCACTGTAAGCCGGATGTTGGCCGTGACCGAACACCGGTCCGACCGCGACTGGGGCATGCTGGTGGGCGTGGCCGCAGTGATCAATGCGCTAGTCGTGATGTTGTATTGGCGGTTGTTCTTCCAGGATCCGGCACTGGTGAACACCGGCACGCCGATCTGGTGGGTGGAATATTACCTGCACCTGCTGGGGCCGGTCTTGTTGTGGATCGATGCGCTGTTCGTTTATGGCGGATTTCGGCACCCCGGCCGGGCTTTGGCCGGTCTGGTTGTGATCGTTGCGGCCTATATTGCCTGGATCGAGCTGTTCGTCGGACCCTTCAACGACCTGCCGTCCGGGTCGGTGACATCCGGCCTGCCCTATCCGTTTCTGAACAACATGGAAATTGGTGAACGCTTGGCGTTCTACGGGACGACCTGCATTTCGGTGCTGGTGTTCCTGGGGCTGTTCTGGGGGATGGCAGTGTTAGTGCGGCGGCTGATGGGCCAGCGTTAGAGACTGATTTCGAATTGGCTTCGTCAATCCGACCGAGGCGGGGGCAAGCCCCCGCACCCAAGCGGTATTTCGGAACCAGAGAAGATCAGGGGGCATCGCGCAACAGGGCGGCGAGCCCGGCGCGGTAATCTGGGTATTCAAGCGTGACGCCAAGCTCGTCGCGGATGCGGTCGTTTCGCACGCGTTTGCTTTCTCCATAAAAGCTGCGGGCCATCGGCGTCATGTCAGCGCTGTCCCAGTCTTCGGCGGGCGGGATCGGAAGGCCGAGCAGTTCGGCAGCGTGGGCCAGTACGTCTTGGGGCGGGGCGGGGTCGTTGTCGCAGACATTGTAGATGGCGCCGGGGTTGGGGCGGGCGATCGAGGCGGCGAGCACCTGGGCGATGTCGTCGACATGAATGCGGCTGAAGACCTGGTTGGGCTTGATGATGCGGCGCGCGGTGCCGGCGCGCACCTTGGCGAAAGGACCGCGGCCGGGCCCGTAAATGCCGGCAAGGCGGAAAATATGCAGGTTTAGGGTCTGTTTTGCTGCCAGGGCCTGCCACTGGGATTCGGCCAGAACGCGGTGGCGTCCACGCTTGGACGCTGGCGTGAGCGGGGTGTTTTCATCGACCCAACCGCCATCGTGATCGCCATAGACGCCGGTGGTGGACAGATAGCCTGTCCATTCAAAGGGGGCGGCACCGGCGATGACATTTTCCAGTTCTGCCAGCACCGGGTCGCCCTTTTCGTCCGGGGCGGCGGAGATCAGCAGGTGCGTGGCTTCGGTCAGGATGCCCGTCATGTTCGAACCCGGCCAAAGCAGTGGTTCGGCACCGGACGCGCGGACCCGGCCGAAACCGTCTGCGTTGCGGGTCGTGCCGAAAATGCGCCAACCTTGCGGGGCGAGCAGGCGCGACAAGGCCTGTGCGGAATAGCCGTGGCCAAAGGAAAGGAGCGTCTTTGTCATTGGCATGACTTGGGTCAGTGGTGCGCGATTGGCAAGGGGTGCCGTTCTGGCAAACGAGATGCGTTTTCAGGAAAAGCCGATCAATCGGGGGGTTGAAACCGCGCAGAAATCGCGGAAAGAAGGTCCATGGAACAACACTCATTCAAAACTTGGGCAGAAAGTGCGCCGCGGCTGGTGGCCGTGGCGGCTGGGCGTGAACCGGCGGATCTGGTGATCCGGGGCGGTTCGCTGGTGAATGTGCAATCCCGCGAGGTTCTGGACGGCTGGCAGGTCGCAGTGGCGGACGGGCGGTTTGCCTATGTCGGGCCGGATGCGTCGCATTGTATTGGCGATGATACGCGGGTGATCGAGGCTGGCGGGCGGTACCTGATCCCGGGGCTTTGCGATGGGCACATGCACATCGAAAGCGGCATGCTGACGCCTGCCGAATTTGCCCGCGCGGTGATCCCGCATGGGACCACGACCATGTTCACCGACCCGCATGAGATCGCAAATGTTCTGGGGCTGGAAGGCGTCAGGATGATGCATGACGAGGCGTTGATGCAGCCCGTCAACATATTCACGCAAATGCCGAGCTGTGCGCCGTCAGCCCCCGGGTTGGAGACGACGGGATTCGAGATTTCTGCCGAGGATGTAGGCGAGGCGATGTCCTGGCCGGGGATCATCGGTTTGGGCGAGATGATGAATTTCCCCGGTGTCATCAATGGCGATCCCCAGATGCTGGCCGAAATGGCAGCGACCATGCGGGCGGGCAAGACTGTGGGCGGGCATTATGCCTCGCCCGACAAGGGTGTTCCGTTTTCCGCCTATGTTGCAGGCGGGGCGGCGGACGACCACGAAGGCACGGCCGAGGCCGATGCGATTGCGCGGGTCAGGAATGGTATGCGGTCGATGATGCGGTTGGGATCGGCGTGGTATGACGTGGAAAGCCAGATCACGGCGGTGACGGAAAAGGGGTTGGACCCCCGCAATTTCATCCTGTGCACGGATGACAGTCATTCGGGCACCATCGTGCACGAGGGCCACATGAACCGGGTGGTGCGCCATGCGATTGCCTGCGGCTGCGACCCGGTCGTGGCGCTGCAGATGGCGACGATCAACACCGCGACGCATTTCGGGTTGGAACGTGAACTAGGCTCCATTGCACCGGGGCGGCGGGCTGATGTGATCCTGACCAGTGATCTGCGGGACCTGCCGATCGAGGTCGTGATCGCGCGCGGACAAACCGTGGCGCGGGATGGCGAATGCATCGTGGATTGTCCGCATTACGATTGGCCTGCGACGGCGCGGGCGACCGTGAACATGGGCGCTGCCAAGGCTGCGGCGGATTTCGAGGTGAAGGCGCCGGAAGGGGCCAATGCGGTCAAAGTCAAGGTGATCGGCGTTGTCGAAAACCAGGCACCGACGAAGGCGATGACGGCGGAATTGCCTGTAATAGACACGATTGTGCAGGGTGACGAGGCGACTGATGTCTGCCAGATTGCACTGGTTGAACGGCATCGGGCGACGGGTGGCGTGGTCAACGGTTTCGTGTCCGGGTTCGGGTACAAGGGCCGCATGGCCATGGCATCCACCGTTGCACATGACAGCCACCACATGATCGTTGTCGGCACCAGCCGGGACGACATGGCGGCAGCGGCGAACCGGCTGCAGGAGGTCGGGGGCGGGATCACCGTGTTCAAGGACGGGCAGGAGATCGCGCTGGTCGAGTTGCCCATTGCGGGGCTGATGTCTGACAACCATGCGGCCGACGTCGCTGCCAAAGCGCAGCGCATGGTCGAAGCGATGGCCGAGGTCGGTTGCACGCTGAACAACGCCTATATGCAGCATTCATTGCTGGCGTTGGTTGTGATCCCCGAAATACGCATTTCCGATCTGGGAATCGTGGATGTGACGAAGTTTGAACTGACAAGTTTGTTTGAGGATACGGTATGAGCAGCAATGGAACGGCGCAGAAGGTGAAGACGCCGGCCCCAGTAAATTATCAGGCTTTTGACGACGCATCGGCGGCGGTGACCCGGCTGAACGAGATATACGACAGTGCGGTCGATTTCCTGTGCCGGGCGTTCGAGGACACCATGTCGGGTGGCGACCATTCGGTGCGCTATCGGGCGTTTTACCCCGAGGTGCGATTTCGTACCACGCGGCACGGGCACGCCGATAGCCGCCTGTCATTCGGTCACGTCGCGGAGCCTGGAGAATATGCAACCACGGTGACGCGGCCCGACTTGTTTCGCAACTACCTGACGCAGCAGATCGGTTTGCTGATCAAGAACCATGAATTAGCCGTCGAGGTGGGGCAGTCAAGCACGCCGATGCCAGTGCATTTCGCTGTGGCGGGGCACCCGAACCTGTCGGTGCCACAGGAGGGTGCTGCAGCGTTCCCGTTGCGCGATGCCTTCGATGTGCCGGATCTGAGCACGACGCATGACGATATCGTCAATGGCGTAGGCTTCACATATCCAGATGGAGCGCGCCCGTTGGCACCGTTTACGGCGCAGCGGATCGACTATTCGTTGGCGCGCCTGTCGCATTACACGGCGACCGATCCGGGACATTTCCAGAACCACGTGCTGTTTACCAACTACCAGTTCTATGTCGAAGAGTTCGAAGCCTACGCAAGGGCGATGCTGGCTGATCCGGAAAGTGGGTACACCGAGTTTGTTGGCCCCGGAAACGTGTCTATTAAAGGCGAAAACGATCCGATGGTGGCGCCTGCGAAACTGCCGCAGATGCCGACCTATCACCTGAAACGGGATGGGCAGGCGGGGATTACGCTGGTCAATATCGGGGTTGGACCGTCGAACGCAAAAACCGCTACGGACCATATCGCCGTGTTGCGCCCGCATGCCTGGCTGATGGTCGGCCATTGCGCGGGGCTGCGCAACAGCCAGCAATTAGGCGATTTTGTTCTGGCCCACGCGTATTTGCGGGAAGACAAGGTTCTGGATGATGACTTGCCGGTCTGGGTCCCGGTACCGCCGTTGGCGGAAATCCAGATCGCTCTGGAACGCGCGGTGGCGGATGTAACGGAACTTGAAGGGTTCGAGCTGAAAAAGATCATGCGCACCGGGACCGTGGCCAGTTTCGACAACCGGAACTGGGAACTGCGTGAACATACCGGGCCGGTGCAAAGGCTGAGCCAGTCCCGCGCTGTGGCGTTGGACATGGAAAGCGCCACGATCGCAGCGAACGGGTTTCGGTTCAGGGTGCCTTATGGCACGTTGCTGTGCGTTTCCGACAAGCCGTTGCATGGTGAATTGAAGCTGCCGGGCATGGCAAGTTCGTTCTATCAGACCCAGGTTTCGCGGCATCTGAAGATCGGAATTCGCGCGATGGAAGCGATCAGGGAAATGCCGCTGGAACGCATTCACAGCCGGAAATTGCGGTCTTTCGAGGAAACGGCGTTCCTTTAGCCGTCGAAATCGACAAAAAAGCCCCGAGTCCGCCTGTTTTTTGGTGTTTTCGTCGCTGCTAGGCGTTGTGTTCTTCGAATAGTTTCCGCTAGATTCCGCACACAATATCCCGCAACAGGGAACGAACGAGGAGAACAAGAATGGCAAAACCGCTGACCAAGACTCAGCTTGTGGCCGCAGTGGCCGAGCAGATGGGTTCGGACAAGAAGACGGCAGGTGCCGCCCTGGACGCAATCACGGGCGTCATCACCAGCGAAGTTTCAGGCGGCGGTGCCGTCACCCTGCCCGGCGTTGGCAAGATTTATTGCCGCGAACGCCCGGAGCGCATGGTGCGCAACCCGGCCACCGGCGAACAGATCAAGAAGGAAGCCGACAAGGTGGTGAAAATGACCATCGCCAAGGCGCTGAAGGACAGCGTGAACGGCTAAACTTCGAATGATCGAAGTTTCGGAAGGGTCGCCTTGGGCGGCCCTTCTCATTTTGGCGGTCACCGCTGATCGTGGCCGCCCGGGTACTGACCTTGCGACTTCAAGATCGGAAGTTGGATCGGATTACCTGTGGCTCAAACTGGCGCAATTTTGCCTTAATTCGCGGCTATCGAATGTCCTGTTGGCTGGCCGGGCAATCTGTCGGCCAGATTATCACATCTCAAGCGTAGAGGCAGGACATGAATTTCCTTTTGACGTCATTCCTGAATGAAGAAGATGGTGCCATAACGGTCGATTGGGTGGTTTTGACGGCTGCAATTGTGGGCCTTGGCCTGGCGGTCTTGGCCGCAGTTGGTGACGGCACAATGTCGTTGGCCGATCGCTTGGGGCTCTTGCTAGGCCAGATGACCATTTCGACCTACTAGGGTCGCCAAACAATCGATCTGGGATGTAGCCGGGGCAATCGGCTTGCCTTTGAGCTTTCCCAGCGCCAAACCTGTCCAAAAGGAACGGGCGGGGACGGGGCGTGGATATTCGTGCAATGGGCATGGGGCTGATTTTTGCCCTGATGTGGTCGTCGGCGTTCACGTCGGCACGGATCATCGTTGCCGACGCGCCACCGATCACGGCGCTGGCGCTGCGTTTCCTGATTTCGGGGCTGATCGCGATTGGAATTGCATTGGCGCTTGGGCAAACGGCGCGGATGAACCGGGCGCTGTGGCGCGCCGTGATCATTTTCGGGATCTGCCAGAATGCGCTTTACCTGGGGCTGAACTTCGTCGCCATGCAGTGGGTCGAGGCCGGTCTGGCTGCAATCATCGCCAGCACAATGCCATTGCTTGTGGCGTTAGCGGGGTGGGTGTTGTTCGGTGAAAAAGTGTCTAGATTGGGTATTTTGGGGTTGTTCGCCGGGGTTGTTGGCGTGGCCATCATCATGGGCAGCCGCCTGTCTGGCGGCGCCGACCCGTTGGGCGTGGTGCTGTGTATTGCCGGGGTCATCGCGCTGACCGTGGCGACGTTGACTGTCCGCAATGCCAGCGCGGGTGGCAATCTGTTGATGATCGTTGGATTGCAGATGCTGGTGGGCAGCGCGGTCCTGTCAGTCGCCGCGGTCAGTCTGGAAAGCTGGAATGTCACCCATAGCTGGAAACTGGCGGCGGCGTTCATCTACACCACATTGGTTCCTGGGCTGGCGGCGACCTGGGTCTGGTTCCTGCTGGTGGGCCGGATCGGGGCGGTGAAGGCCGCAACCTTCCACTTTTTGAATCCGTTTCTGGGGGTCGGGATCGCTGCGATCCTGCTGGGCGAAAAGCTGGGGCTGACCGATTTTTTCGGTGTTGCGATCATCACGGCCGGCATTCTGGCGGTGCAACTGGCCCGCCAGGCGGATTGAAACCTTTCTGACAGGCTTTTGAACCGGAACCAGCAAGCTGTGTAATGACGCGGGCCGTTTGCATGTATAACTGGCGGGCATGGACCTGATCCTTGCATACCTTGCCGGGCTGTTGACGCTCATCAATCCCTGCGTGCTGCCGATCTTGCCGATCATGCTGGCCGGATCGCTTCAGACCCATCGCTTTGGACCCGTGGCGATGGCTGGCGGCATGGCGGTGAGCTTTGTGGTTCTGGGCATGACGCTGGCCGTTGCGGGTCGGGCGTTGGGGATAAGTGAAACAACCGTTGGCGCGGTTGGCGCCTGGGTGATGATCGGGTTCGGTATTGTGCTGGTCGTGCCAAAGTTTTCGGCACGGTTTGCCACCGCGACGGCAGGGCTGTCAGCGGGCGCAGATGCGCGGGTCGATGGGCTGTGGCAGGGCGGGCTTGGCGGGCAGGCATTGACCGGGGTCCTGATGGGCGCAGTCTGGAGCCCGTGCATAGGGCCGACGCTGGGCGCAGCCATCGGGCTGGCCAGCCAAGGCGAAAACCTGATCTGGGCGGGCGCCATCATGACGTTTTTCGCGTTGGGCGTGGCGACGATCATCCTGGCGCTGGGCTATGGTGCGCGATCGGTCATCCAGGCGCGGCAAGCTCGGATGCGGCGGATTGCGGAAGTGTCCCGCCCCATCATGGGGGCGGTTTTCATCGCCATGGGTGCCGCGCTGCTGTTTCACCTGCCTCGCTATCTGGAGATTTGGGCGCTGGATCACATGCCGGACTGGCTGATCGCCTTTTCTGTATCAATATAGGCTCTAACACGGGAGAAATGACATGAATAGACGTGACTTCCTGCTAATGACAATGACCGTGTCGCTGACCCCGGCGTTGCCTGCGAGAGCGGGATTCGACACCGGAGTGAACTACACCGAAGGCTTGGTCGAGCAGCTTTTGGCCGAAGGCCGCACAGTGTTCGTCGATTTCAGCGCGAGCTGGTGCGGGACCTGCCGCGTGCAGGCGGGCATCATCAATGCGCTGAAGGCGGAAAACCCGGCCTATGAGCGGGCGGTCAGTTTCGTGTCGGTCGATTGGGATACCTTCGGCAGCGGGATGCTGTCGCGCGAACTGAACATCCCGCGTCGGTCCACTCTGGTTGTTTTGAAAGGCGATCAGGAACTGGGGCGCATCGTGGCGGGTACTTCGAAAGCCGAGATCAAGGCGCTGATGGATACGGCGGTGGCGGCAGCGACAGCCTAGGTCAGGGCTAGCAATAAAGCCGAGATCGTCACAAAAGATGCCGTTGTCGCTATCAGCAGCGCCAGCGAAGCCATACCTTCGTGGCCCTTTTCTGCGGCAAGGATCGGATAGATGCCGATCATGGGCATGGCGGCGGACAGGATCAGCGGGGCGGCAAGCGCGCTGTCGAGCGTGAGGCCGCCAAGGGGGATGAGTATGATGGCGAAAGCCATTAATGCAGGGTGCAGGAAAAGACGGGCCCCAGCGACTTGTGCGGCAACAGCACGGTTACCGTGCATGTTCAGGCCAACCAACGTGCCGCCAACGAAAAACAGCGCAAGCGGTGCAGTAGCGGCGGCCAGAAGGTCGACAAGCCTAAGGGCGACGTCGGGCAATTGAATGCCCGACAATGTCACGACCAGGCCCGCGATGATCGCGATGATCATAGGGCGTCGGATCAGGCCCGTGGCCGTGCGCGCGATCAGCGCGGGCAGGGGCGTGCGCCTTCCATCGTCGT
Source organism: Paracoccaceae bacterium (assembly GCA_050300875.1). Taxonomy (GTDB): domain Bacteria; phylum Pseudomonadota; class Alphaproteobacteria; order Rhodobacterales; family Rhodobacteraceae; genus CBDCFL01. Next base: position 5,841 of record JBNKYL010000300.1, on the reverse strand, counting down.
TTTGATCCATCAGCATCAGGCAAGCCGGGATGATCAGCACATTTTCGACGATCATGTTCAGCGCCAGGATCTTGCCTGCCAGTTCCGGGAACGCCAGCAGCATGATGGGATAGCCGATGAAGCCCGAATTTGGCATGGATGCGCCCAGTACCGCGACGCCGCGGCGGGACGGGGCAAGGCCACGAAACCAAAGCGCGGTGAGGATGACCGCGGCCAGCGTGGCACCGGCGTAGGTGACCAGGTAGGCGGGGTCGAACACCTCGGCGAAGGGGTTGCTGGCGACAGCGGAAAACAAGAGCGCAGGCAGTGCGATGTTCAGCACGAACTTGCCCAAGGGCGCCATGTCGGACCGGGCAAAAAGCCCCGAGCGGGTCAGGGTGTAGCCAAGAGCGATGATTGCAAATATGGGGGCCGTTATTGAAAGAACGGCCAGCATTCAGCCGATTTGCCCCCGGTTCTTGCCGATCTGGCCGCGATGCAGCAGCAGGTGGTCAAGGATGGTGCAGGCCATCATGGCCTCGCCCACCGGAACGGCGCGAATGCCGACGCATGGGTCGTGACGACCCTTGGTGACGATATCGGTGTTTTCGCCCGATTTAGTGACAGTTTTGCGTGGTTTCAGGATGGACGAAGTGGGCTTGACAGCAAAGCGCACGACAATGTCCTGCCCAGTGGAAATGCCGCCCAGAATACCGCCTGCATGGTTGGAAAGAAAACGCGGGCCGTCATTGCCCATTTCAATCTCGTCCGCATTGGCTTCGCCGGTCAACATGGCCGCGGACATGCCTGCGCCGATTTCGACGCCCTTGACGGCGTTGATCGACATCATCGCGGCGGCAAGATCAGTGTCTAACTTGGCATAAATCGGCGCACCTAGCCCGGCAGGCACGCCCTTCGCCACGACCTCGACAATTGCACCGACGGAATTGCCGGATTTACGCAAACCGTCCAGATATCCGGCCCAAGTATCGGCCATGTCAGCATCGGGGCACCAGAACGGGTTGGCTTCGATCTGGTTCGCATCGAACCGGTTGCGGTCGATGGCATGTTCGCCCATCTGCACCATGTAGCCCTGAATTTCGAGGCCCGGCACCAGCGCTTTGATCGCCTCGCGCGCCACGCCGCCAGCGGCCACGCGCGACGCGGTTTCGCGGGCGGATGACCGGCCACCGCCGCGATAGTCGCGGATGCCGTATTTCTGCCAATAGGTGATATCGGCATGTCCGGGGCGGAATTTTTCGACGATATCGCCGTAGTCCTTGGACCGCTGGTCGGTATTGCGGATCATCAACTGGATCGGATGGCCGGTGGTCTGGCCTTCGAACCAGCCCGACAGGATTTCGACCTCGTCCGCTTCGCGCCGCTGGGTGGTGTATTTCGACGTGCCGGGTTTGCGGCGGTCGAGCCAGTGTTGCAGCATTTCCGGTTGCAACGGTACGCCCGGCGGGCAGCCATCGACAGTGGCGCCAATGGCGGGTCCGTGGCTTTCGCCCCAAGTGGTGACGCGGAAGATATGGCCGAATGTGTTCATGGGGTTGGCATAGCGGCGGGGCGCGGGCGGCTCAAGAGGATTGCACAACAGTGGCTTGCACATGACGCGCGGCGGCCATAGGTTTGGCCTTACCTCGGGGTGCCCATGTGGCTGAGATGCTGACACCAGCGAACCCGTCGAACCTGAACCGGTTAGAACCGGCGGAGGGAAGGTTAGATCAGCTCTAATCCGACCTCTCGCCCTTTTGGAAGGATGAGAGATGAATCACATCAAAGTGGCGGCGGCCCTGGCTGCCATGGCGGGCGCTGCAGCGGCACAGGACAAGCCCGAACTGCATGTCTACACCTATGACAGTTTTGTTGCCGAATGGGGCCCTGGACCTTTAATAGAGACTGCTTTCGAGGAGATTTGCGACTGTGATCTGGTTTTCACAGGGGCCGGCGATGGTGCTGCGTTGTTGGCGCGGGTGCAATTGGAAGGGGCGCGGTCCAAGGCCGACGTCGTACTGGGCCTGGACACCAACCTGACCGCCCGAGCGGCGGAAACGGGGTTGTTTGCGGCGCATGACATAGCCCCCGAACTGGACCTGCCCCTGGCCTGGGATGATCCGCTGTTCCTGCCGTTTGACTGGGGCTATTTCGCCTTTGTTTACGCGGAAGGTATCGAACCACCGAAGAATTTCGGAGAACTGGCGGCAAGCGAGTTGAAGATCGTCATTCAGGACCCGCGTTCGTCAACACCCGGCTTGGGGCTGATGTACTGGGTTGAGGCTGCATATGGCGATCAGGCCACAAGGATGTGGCATTTGTTGTCCGACAACGTGTTGACCGTGACCAAGGGGTGGTCTGAAGCCTATGGCCTGTTTCTGGAAGGCGAGGCGGACATGGTTTTGTCCTACACAACCTCGCCCAGCTATCACCTGATTGCCGAAGAGGACACGACCAAGCACGCGGCGCTTTTCGAGGAGGGCCACTACATGCAAATCGAAGTGGCCGGAAAGCTGGCGGCATCCGATCAGCCGGAACTGGCGGATCAGTTTATGGCCTTCATGTTGACGGACGCCTTCCAGGCTGTGATCCCGACAACGAACTGGATGTTCCCGGCGGTCGTGCCAGACGAAGGCTTGCCTGAAGGGTTCGCAAGACCACTGGCATCCGACCAGTCGCTGATTTTCAGTGCTGACGAAGCAGAAGCGCGGCGCGGGCCAGCGTTGGCGGCATGGCTGGACGGTCTGGCAAACTGACCGGGCGATGGCCCGGGCTGGCGGCCTCTGCGTTGCTGGCAGCGCTGTGCCTGGGCGCGCTGGCGGCGGTGATGGCCGCGCAGGACCTGCGCATCGCAGCTTCGGATTGGGCGGCGGTGCAGTTCACGGTTGTGCAGGCGGGTTTGTCAGCTGCGCTGAGCGTGCTGGCGGCCATTCCGCTGGCGCGCGCGCTGGCGCGGCGGGCTGTACCGTTTCGCGGTGCCTTGATCCTGCTGATGGGCGCACCCTTTATCCTGCCAGTCGTAATCGCGGTCATGGGGATGATCGCGGTTTTTGGGCGAAATGGCTGGATTAGTGCCTTGTTTGGCGCCCTAGGCCTGCCAACGCCAGACATTTACGGTCTGCATGGTGTGGTGCTGGCGCATGTGTTCTTCAACCTGCCGCTGGCGACGCGTTTGATCTTGCAGGGCTGGGCGGCGGTGCCGGGGGAACAGATGCGGCTGGCCGTAATTCTGGGATTTCGCGCGCGGGATGTGCGGCGACATGTCGAACTGCCAATGCTGTCGCGCGTGCTGCCCGGCGCGCTGGCGCTGATTTTTCTGATCTGCACGACAAGTTTCGCGGTGGCGCTGATTCTGGGCGGTGGGCCGGGCGCGACGACGGTGGAACTGGCGATCTACCAGGCATTCCGGTTCGAGTTCGATTTGGGTCACGCTGCAGGGTTGGCCGTGGTGCAGGTGGTGATTGGGCTAGGCGCCGCATTCTTGGCCTATTGGTTCCGGGGGTCGACGCATGTGCAGGGAGGTCTGGACCGGGTGATGGGGTTGCGCGTGCCGGGTAGGCGGTGGATGGCTGTTCTGGACTATGCTGTGATCTTGATGGCTGCACTGTTCCTGCTGGCGCCGTTGGCGGCGATTGTCATGGCGGGCCTGGGCGGGCTGGCTGACCTTACGGGGTCGGTTCTTCCGGCAATTGCGCGGTCTTTGGCGGTGTCCTTGGCTGCCGTTGTGATTGCCCTGTCGCTGGCCTTGCCGATGGCGGCCTTGGCTGTGCGAGGGGCCGGCGCGATGGCCGAGGGGCTGGCGTACCTGATGCTCGCCATTTCGCCGCTGGTGATCGGCACCGGATTGTTCCTGATCCTTTACCGTTTCGTTGACCCGGTGGATTGGGCACTGGGTGTGACCGCGCTGGTAAATGCGGCGCTGGCCCTGCCCTTTGCCTTGCAGGCAGTCCTGCCCGCGTTGCGCCAGATCGAGGCGGATTTCGGACGGCTGGCGGAGAACCTGGGCCTGACCGGTTGGGCGCGGTGGCGGGTGCTGATCCTGCCCCGGCTGCGCCGCCCGCTGGGCTTTGCTGCGGGGCTGACGGCGGCGCTGTCGGCGGGCGATCTGGGCGTGATCGCGTTGTTTGCCGACCCGTCACGACCGACTTTGCCCTTGTACGTCTATCAGTTGATGGGATCCTACAGAAGCGATGCGGCTTGGGGGGCTGCGTTGATTCTGATGGGCCTGTCGCTGGGTCTGTTCTGGATGTTTGACCGTGGGGGGCGCGGCAATGCTGCGGCTTGAAGGGTTGGAAATCCGGCAGGGCGAATTTCGCCTGCGCGTCGAAGGGGCCGAGATTGCAGATGGCGAGATCGTCGCGCTGATCGGGCCATCAGGTGAAGGAAAGTCGACGCTGCTATCCGCGATTGCAGGTTTTCTTGACCCGGAGGCTGGAAGGATCAGTTGGAATGGGGGCGATTTGACCGAACTGGCGCCAGGAAAGCGGCCAGTGGCGGTCATTTTCCAGGACAACAACCTTTTCCCGCATCTCAACGCGTTCGACAATGTGGCACTGGGTTTGCGTCCGTCTTTGCATTTGGGCGCAGAGGAAAGGGGCAAGGTGCAGGCAGCGCTGGATCGCGTAGGGCTGACCGCAATGACGGACCGGCGACCTTCGGAACTGTCGGGCGGGCAGCAAGCACGTGTTGCGCTGGCGAGGGTGTTGGTACAGGGGCGGTTGCTGTGGCTGTTGGACGAACCCTTTGCGGCGCTGGGACCAGCCCTGCGGCGCGACATGCTATCGTTGGTGCGGGATGTTGCCGAAGAGGTCGGGGCAACCGTTCTGCTGGTCACGCACCAGATCGAGGATGCCAGGGCCATTGCCGACAGCGTCATTGTTGTCGCGGAGGGGCAGGTGGCTGCACCGATGCCAACGTCTGATTTGCTGGCTGCTCCGACAGGGGCCCTGGCGCGTTATCTAGGGGCCTAGCGCTACGTGCTGGATGACTGAACGGCGATATGCCCTTTGCCCAGCCGCGGGTGCAGGCTGCTGGCAAGCGCATAACATCCGGTCAGAAGCAGGCCCGTTGCGCCGAACAGGTAGGACAGTGGCAGGATGGTCAGGACAACCCAGGCTAGGCCCGGGGTAACAATGCCGGAAACGTCACGATAGCTGGCGTAAATGGCCGACATTTCGGTGCGTTCGGATGGCTTAACAGCCATGAGAAAGGGCAAGCCGGCGCTGACATCCAGCAGGATGAGGAAAAAGGAACCGGCAAACAGGGCGGCGATTGTGGCGGGCGGCGTTGCGGCAAAGACCGTGGCCGCCAAGAACAGTAGCCCAGAGGCCAGGAAACCGGTTCGCACAGCGAGGCGCACGGAATGGCGCTGCATCCAGCGTAGCATCAACGGGGCGGCCAGAAGGGCGGAATTGGTGATAGACAGGAATATCCCACCGGTCTGGGGGTCCATGCCGGACTGCACGGCAAAGATCGGCATGTAGACGACATATGCCCACCAGCCGCTGGACCGGATGACGGCGAAAAGCCAGCCAACGACCAGACGCGGTTGGGCAAGGAAACGGCCCAGGAAGGCCAGCGGATTTGGCGCGGGTTGACGGGCGCGCGTGATGAGTTTGCCGTTGCCAAGCCGCATGTAGAGGAAGGCCACGAGCATCGCGAGCGACGCCGCAAAGGCGATCAGGAAAGGCAGGCGGTGGTCCAGACCATAGAGGTAAATGCCGGTGGCCGGGCCGATCGTCCAGCCTAGGGCGGCGTAGACCATGCGCAGCGTTTCGCAGCGCCCAAGTTCCATTTTGGCGATGTAGTCCAGCACGTAGGCGCTGAGGCAGACGAATACGGTCACGGTTCCTAGGGTTGTCA
>JBNKYL010000299.1:0-5673 GCA_050300875.1 Paracoccaceae bacterium | reverse complement strand
CGAAACTGATCGTGTAGCGGTCGAACGTGTTGTCGTCGAAGGGCAGCGCCATCGCATCGCCGACGATCCAATCCAGCTTGTCGGCCATTTGTTCGGCCTCGGCGCGCTTGCGGCCCTCGACCAGCATCGGTTCGGTCATGTCCAGCACGGTTGCCCGCGCGCCCGGCGCCCGGCCCAGGAAACGGAACGCAATATCCCCGGTGCCACCCGCCACATCCAGCAGGTGCTGGCCGTCGCGCGGGGCCAGCCAATCCATCATCGCGTCTTTCCAAAGCCGGTGAATGCCCACCGACATGACATCGTTCATCACGTCATATTTCGACGCCACGGACGAAAACACGCCATGCACCCGGCCTGCTTTTTCCGATTCCGGCACATCGGTGAACCCGAAATGAGTGGTTTTTTCCGCGCTATCGTTCATCGGCCCTTGCCGTTTTGTGCAATTCGACCCTTCTTATATGTCTCTTGCCGGGCGACACAATGCGCCCGATTGGTCGCGGGATATCGTCATGCCAGAATTGCCAGAGGTCGAAACCGTCCGCCGTGGTCTGGCACCGGCGATGGAAGGGCGGCGCATCCTGCGGGCCGATATCCGGCGGCCCGACTTGCGCTGGCCGTTTCCGGCGAACATGGCCGAACGGCTGACCGGTGCGCGGGTGGACCGGCTGCGCAGGCGGTCAAAATACATTCTGGCCGATCTGGATACCGGGGAATCACTGCTGATCCATCTGGGCATGTCGGGGCGGATGACCGTTTCTGGCGATGCGCCGGGCGTATTCGTTCATGCCCATGCCATGCCGGAAAAGCACGACCATGTGGTGCTGGACATGGACGGCGATGCGCGCGTGACCTTCAACGATCCGCGCCGGTTCGGGGCGATGGACCTGATCGCCACCGACAAGGCCGAAACGCACCCGTTGCTGTCCAAGCTTGGACCGGAACCCTTGGGCAATGATTTCCATGCCGACCACCTCGCCGCCGCGCTCAAGGGCCGCAAGATGCCTATGAAGGCGGCATTGCTGGATCAACGGATCGTGGCGGGGCTGGGCAATATCTATGTCTGCGAGGCGCTGAACCGCGCGGGCATCAGCCCCGCACGGGCGGCAGGCAAGGTCGGGCGTCCACGCTTGGACAGGCTGGTGCCGATCATCCGCGATGTGCTGGCCGAGGCGATCGAAGCGGGCGGATCATCCCTGCGTGATCATCGTCAGGCGACGGGCGAACTGGGTTATTTCCAGCACACATTTCGCGCCTATGACCGCGAAGGCCAGCCTTGCCGGACGCCGGATTGCACCGGGACGATCCGGCGCATCGTGCAATCGGGGCGGTCGACCTATTACTGTCCTACCTGCCAAAGATAACTTGCAGCCGGGCGGGGGGCTGCTAGGACTCTGGCCCAAATCCAGCCAGAAACGGGGAAAATCCGATGGCCTACAAAAACATCATCGTCACCACCGTCGACGCGGTCTGCACCATTCAATTGAACCGCCCTGATGCGCTGAACGCGCTGAACACGGAACTGATGGACGAACTCTGCACGGCGCTGGAATCGGCCGACAAGGATGACAAGGTGCGCGTGTGCATCATCACCGGATCGGAAAAGGCCTTTGCCGCCGGGGCGGATATCAAGCAGATGTCGACGATGAGCTATGCCGAGGTTGTCTATGCCAACTTGTTCGGCGACGACGCGGCGCGGCTGGCGGGCATTCGCAAGCCGGTGATCGCCGCAGTTGCGGGTTATGCGCTGGGCGGGGGCTGCGAACTGGCGATGGCCTGTGATTTCATCATCGCTGCGGACACCGCCAAGTTCGGTCAGCCCGAGATCAACCTGGGCGTCATGCCCGGCCTTGGCGGGTCGCAACGTTTGACGCGGTTTGTTGGCAAGTCCAAGTCCATGGACATGAACCTGACCGGTCGTTTCATGGACGCGGAAGAAGCAGAAAGGTCCGGCCTGGTCAGCCGCGTCGTGCCGGCCAAGAAACTGATGGACGAAGCCATGGCAGCGGCCACCAAGATCGCCGAGAAATCCATGATCTCGGTGATGGCTACCAAGGAATCGGTCAACCGCAGCTATGAAACCACGCTCGCCGAAGGTTTGCTGCACGAACGCCGCCTGTTCCATTCCCTGTTCGCCACCGAAGATCAGAAAGAGGGCATGGCCGCCTTTCTGGAAAAACGCGAACCGCAGTTCCGCGACAAATAGGGGCTTCCCTTTGGGGCACGCCTGCCGTATAGGCCCCCGGTCACATGCGCGTGGAGCCCGCTTAGGCTATGTCATCCGGAAGGATCGCCCGAATACGGGGGAACCGCGCGTTCGAGAATTGAACGAAACGAAAGAACCGGAACAAAGACATGGCAAATACGCCCCAGTCCAAGAAACGTGCCCGCCAGAACCTGCGCCGCGCCGACATCAACAAAGCCCGCCGTTCGCGCATTCGTACGCACCTGCGCAAGGTCGAAGAAGCCATCGCATCGGGTGACAAGGATGCAGCAGCCGCAGCGCTGAAAACTGCCCAGCCCGAACTGATGCGTGGCGTCACCAAGGGCATCCTGCACAAGAATACTGCAGCGCGCAAAATGTCGCGCTTGTCCCATCGCGTGAAGGCACTTGGCTAGGCCAAATCGGCAACACCACGTTGCGAAAGAGCGGACCGTTGGTCCGCTCTTTTTCTTTTCGAACATGCGTCGGAAATTAATTTCTCGTTGTCCAAAAGGACTTGCGAGATTCGGGTCACGATAGCCCCCAGTCAAGCGCGAAGTTCTGTTGCTCGCGGGTGTTCGAAGTTGCTAGCTTGCCCGAGTGATTCAGGTCGTTGATTTGGGGGGACGACCGGCAGGGGACGGCAGCCGTGGCGCAACACGCGGGCGGGGCCGGACGCAGCTATGGTGAGGGTCGGAGACGGCCTGTCCGCTGTAATCCTGTCGGCCAAACCACACGGGCGGACAGAGGTGTTTGAACGTGTGATTCCTTGGGCGACCCATAGGCGCATCATTGCGCCCGTATGGGTTTCGTTCGGGGTCGTCTCACTCCAGTTGCGCCAGTGGCGGTATCGGTGTTCGCAGAATTTATTCTGTGAAAACGATAGCTTGCTGTTGGCGGACTGTGGGTTGTGGGTGTCCGGTTCCGGTGGGGACGTGCCGGGCCACCCTGCCCGCAACGGTGTGATTCATCCATATAATGGTGCTGGCTGCCATGCTGCGCGCACCGCGGGTCCGGTCAAAATGACGGGCCTGAAAACAAAAGATGATGGGTCAGAGTTGGAATGCCGGAACATACCTGGGGACAAGTACAAGAAAAGCTCTTGGATGAGGTTGGGAGCAGCAATTACAAGAACTGGATAGAGCCGCTTCGCCTGCGCGGGCTGAAGGATGGCGTTGCCCAGTTCGAGGTGCCGACGAACTTCATCGGCGATTGGGTCAAGCGCAATTTCGGCGACCAAATTCTGCGGCAATTGGCCAAGCACGGCCAAGACGTGACGCGGGTCGAATTTTCCGTGCCCCGCCGTGTCTCGCCCGCCGCTGCCCCGCAGCCCGCCCGTCCCGCACAGGTGCAGGCAGCGTCTGATGACATGGACGTGCCCGGCGCCACGTTGGATGCGCGTTTCACCTTTGACAGCTTCGTTGTCGGCAAGCCCAACGAATTGGCCCATGCGGCCGCGCGTCGCGTCGCGACCGGTCAGGACGTGACCTTCAACCCTTTGTTCCTTTATGGCGGGGTCGGTCTGGGCAAGACCCACCTGATGCACGCCATCGCGTGGGAGCTACGCAATTTATCGCCCGAGTTGCGCGTGGTCTACCTGTCCGCCGAACAGTTCATGTATCGCTTCGTGCAGGCGCTGCGCGATCGCCAGATGATGGATTTCAAGCAACTGTTCCGGTCGGTCGACGTGCTGATGGTCGATGACGTGCAATTCATCGCCGGCAAGGATTCGACGCAGGAAGAATTTTTCCACACCTTCAACGCGCTCGTGGATCAGAACAAGCAGATCATCATTTCCGCCGACCGCGCGCCGCTGGAAATCAAGGATCTGGAAGAACGCATCAAGTCACGCCTGCAATGCGGGCTGGTCGTCGACCTGCACCCCACCGACTACGAATTGCGGCTGGGCATCCTGCAGCAAAAGATCGAACGCTACATGGTGCAGAACCCGGATCTGGTCATTGCCGATGGTGTGGTCGAATTCCTGGCCGGGCGGATCACATCCAACGTCCGCGTGCTCGAAGGTGCGCTGATGCGGCTCTATGCTTTTGCTTCGCTGGTGGGCCGTGAAATCACGCTGGAAATGGCGCAGGATTGCCTGGCCGATATCCTGCGGGCGTCCGAACGCAAGCTGACCATCGACGAGATTCAGCGCAAGGTCAGCGAGCATTACAACATCCGGCTGGCCGACATGATCGGGCCGAAGCGTGTGCGCACCATCGCGCGGCCCCGACAGGTGGCGATGTATCTGGCCAAGCAGCTGACCACCCGGTCCTTGCCGGAAATCGGTCGCCGTTTCGGCGGGCGCGATCATACCACCGTGATGCACGGTGTGCGGCGGATCGAGGAACTGCGCCTCGAAGACACGCAGCTTGCCGATGATATCGACATGTTGCGCCGCGCGTTGCAGAACTGACACCACGCCTTGCAGGGCTGACTTGACGCTGACCCGGATTGCACCGAGAAAGCGAAAAACAGGTTGAGCCAAGGCCGGAATGGGGTAGTCTGCCCGTCCCGGCAGCAAGGAGTGGGACATGAAATTCAGCATCGAACGCAATGCGCTGTTGCGGGCCGTGGGTCAGGCGCAATCGGTTGTTGAACGCCGCAACACCATCCCGATCCTGGGCAATGTGCTGATCGAGGCCGAAGGCAGCGACGTGCAGTTCCGCGCCACCGACCTGGATATCGAAGTTGTCGACAAGGCCCCCGCTCAGGTCGAACGGGCCGGGGCCACCACCGTGCCCGCCGTGACGCTGCATGAAATCGTGCGCAAGCTGCCCGATGGCGCGCTGGTGACGCTGACCGACGATGGCGCGTCGGGGCGACTGAATGTCGAAGCAGGCCGGTCGAATTTTCAGCTGGCGACTTTGCCGCGCGAAGATTTCCCGGTCATGGCCTCGACCGAATACGAGGCGAATTTTTCCGCCCCCGCGCCAGTGCTGCGGCGGCTTTTCGACAAATCGAAATTCGCCATTTCGACGGAAGAAACCCGGTATTACCTGAATGGCGTCTATATGCATGTCGCCGCGGGGGCCGATGGTGCGCAGGTACTACGCTGCGTGGCGACCGATGGGCACCGTCTGGCGCGCATCGATGCCGACCTGCCGGATGGGGCAAACAACATGCCCGGCGTGATCGTGCCGCGCAAGACAGTGAACGAATTGCGCAAGCTGGTCGATGATGACGACACGCAGATTGCCGTGTCGGTCAGCGAAACCAAGGTGCGATTTGCCACGCCCGACATCACCCTGACATCCAAGGTCATCGACGGCACATTCCCCGACTACACCCGCGTCATTCCCGCCGGCAACACCCGCCGGATGGAGGTCGACGCCGCCGATTTCGCCGCCGAGGAAGACTGGATCGAGTTCGGGCGCCATGTGTCCGGGACCGAATTCACCGAGTAGCCCTCCTTGCCCTGCCGTGGGGCATTGGGAATAGAGTCGTGCCAATTCAGTGAAATCGGCGCCTTG
>JBNKYL010000298.1:0-6930 GCA_050300875.1 Paracoccaceae bacterium | reverse complement strand
GAAGTCGATTTCATTCTGAAATGCGTGGCGCCCGATCTGTCGACATTCCAGCGATTTCTGACCGAAGAACTGACAGCCGCCGACAATGTTGCCAGCGTCAAAACCTCGCTCGTGATCCGGGATGCCAAGGACGAACCGGGTGTGCCGTTTGATGTCCTTGAAGAACGCTTGGCCAGAAAGGCCTGAGGGCAAGGCCCGCCAGAACGGCGGGCCCTGAAAAATCAGTCAGGCGGCTTCGACGTCGCGCTGATGGATTTGCGGACCAAACCCGCCTTCGTTGTCGATATGCGGGAAGGTGCGGAGGAAGATCTCGTACATTTCCTGGCTGACATAGAGCCGCGAATTCGCGCCGGGGTGATAGCTTTCGGCCAGAACGCCATTGGCATAGATCAACCGGTGAGCGCCAAGGCAGATATGGAACACCCGCACGGGCGAGACGGGCCGGATCTCGATGGTCGAATAGCCATCGGCAAGATCCGGGATGTTCCGCAGCGGCGAACTGGATCCGGTGGCAAACATACCCGGCAGGATCCGGGCTGCCGGCCCCAAAAGAAGGTCGGGCGTGGTGCTGTCCAGCCCATAGCCACCATCGGTGACGCGATAGAGCTTCAGGCCGGGCAGGGACAATTCCGGACTTTCGGGCAGGATTATCATGGACCCGATCCACATGATTTCCTGGGCGTGGCCCTCTGCAGTGGAAACCTTCATCCCCGGTTGCAGGTCCTCGATCGCAACTTTGCCGTCTGGCGTCTGGATCAGTGTGCCTTGCGCAAAGGCGCTCAGCGCGTCCTGGAACATCGGCAGGGCGGGTACAACGATTGTGCGGTCATGCACCTCGCCGGTCGCATCGATCCAGGAAATATCGGCACGCCGGGTCGGAATAGACCGGCGCTGACGTTCTTCTTCGGAAACAACAGGTTGATTAACGCGCCAGGCCTTGGGTTTAGGAAGCGCGGTATTAGCTCTCACAATATAACTCATGCGAACAGTCCTTTCGGTCTGTCACATCTGCACCAACACCCCCACCCTCATGCAGAGGGACGTATGCGCATCAATAAGCAGTTTAGTTTTCCTTAAGTCAAATTGGAGCAACATTTGGCGCGGTCTGGCGGACAAAGCCGGGTTGCGCCCCCCTGTTTGTTTCTGCTGCGGGGGACAGTCCGACACATTGCCGCCGCAAGTGCTACCGAATCGAAAAAAAAAGACCGCCGGTAAAGGCGGTCGAAAGTTTATCTAGGAAGGGAGAATTGCGTTATGCGGATTTTGCCCGCGCGGCCGCGTTGCGGCGAAATTCGGCGCTGGCCTTTTTCGACCAGGGAAGTTGGCTGTCCGGCTTCCTGCTCTGCTCGATGGCCGTCATCAGCCAGCGCCGTGTTTTGATCTTTTCAAGTTTCATGACTGCCCCGTGTCACTGCCTGTAGTCCTGTTAACCAACTTTATCGGTGCTGAATTTGGTGTGCCCGTGGCAGGAATGGGTCAATGTGCCAGCAATGTCCGCCGAGACTGGGACCGCGCCGCCAATCAGGCGTTCGGCCAAGAAATTAAGGGCATTTCCGCAACAAAGCGTAAAAGTCACATTGGATTGTTCCGGGATCTTTCGCCAATAATGGCGAAGTCGCCACAATTTCGCCGGATTGCGCGCAGCTGGCGTGACTTATGGCCGTCATTTTCGCGAATTGTTTCGAATCAGAGGCAAATGGCCGAGATCAGGCGCCCATAATCCGGTTCGCCGCGATGCGTAGTGCGGCGGTAAGAAAAGAACCGTTCCGCGTCGGCATAGGTACAGTGGCGGGTCCATTCTGCCATTTCGACGCCAGCAGCTCGGAGCCGGGACAGGCCATAGCCCGGCAAGTCGAAATGTGGATTTGCGCCGGGATCGCCCGCAAAGAAGCGGGCGTTCTCTGGATCTTCGTCCAGGAAACTGTCCATGTAATCGGGGCTGACCTCGTAAGCCGCCTGGCTGATCGTGGGGCCGATTACGGCGGTAATCTTGTCGCGCCGCGCGCCGAGCGCGGTCATGGCGTCGATTGTGGCTTCCAGCACGCCATCCATGGCACCGCGCCACCCGGCATGGGCGGCGCCGATGACGCCTGCTTCGGCATCGGCAAACAGCACGGGCTGGCAATCGGCGGTCAGGATGCCAAGCGCGAGCCCCGGCTGGTCGGTGACCATCGCATCCGCCTCAATCCGTTCTGACGGCGCCCCGGTCAATGTGGCGACCCGTGTGCCGTGAACCTGGTGGACCGTGACCAATTGATCGGGCTCGACGCCCAAGGCAAGGGCCGCCCTGGCGCGATTGGTGCGGACGTTTGCCGGGGCGTCGGCGGAACTCAGGCCGCAATTCAGACCGGCATAGATGCCCGAGCTCACCCCGCCGCGACGGGTGAAAAACCCGTGGCGGATCGGGTGCAGCGCGTCGGATGTCAAAATGTCCAGGTTCACTCGCCTATCCCCGGTGGCATGGGCTGGCCATCGCGGATTATGGCCATGACTTTGAATAGGTCGCCCATTTCTTCGGGGTGGGTCAAGCGGCGGTGGGCCGCAACATGGCTTTGCAGCGCGTCCCCCGACAGGTTTGCGGCCAGCGCCTGCGCCCGCGCCGTGATGCCAAGCCGTTCAAGGAACACCCCTTGTGGCAATGGGGGCAGGGCGCGCACGCCTGTCGGCATGGCACGCGACAGGGCCACGAAATCAACATGTGCGGTCAGGTCGGCCTGCCCGGGATCGGCCAGCGGCGATGCTTTTTGATGGCCGCGCAGGGCCTGAAACGTGTCGCCGCGCCCCGGCGTGCCGCCATAGTCGATGATCAGCGCCAGCCCGCCCGCCCGCGCGATATGATCGCCGATCAGGCCGACCAGAGCCGTGGCGGGTGCGCAGGTTTCAACCAGATCGCCCGGCACCGCATCGGCATGGTCACGGGCCAGACCGGACAAGGGGGCGGCAGCGGTCAGCCCAAAGGCAAGCGCGCCGCTCGCGTCAACGGCGATGACACGTTCAGACCAACCATCTTCGCTGCGGATGAACTGGCGGATCGGAAGCGCGTCGAAAAACTCGTTGGCGATCAGGAAAAGCGGTTGGTCGGGGAGGGCGGACAGGTCGGACTGCCACTGCGGGTCGTAGCCCGCCAACGCCCGTGCCTGTTCGGCGCGCAACGCGGGCGAGGTTTCGACCAGAACCAGTTGCGCCGCTTCGTGAAATCCCGGAACCGAGCGGGTGGCGCGCAGGGCATCGGTCATCATAGTGCCGCGCCCGGGGCCAAGCTCTGCCAGCGTGAACGGCGCGGGGCTGCCAAGGTCAATCCAGTATTGCGCCAGAGACAACCCGATCAGTTCGCCGAACATCTGGCTGATTTCCGGCGCGGTGATGAAATCGCCTGCCCGGCCCAGCGGATCGCGGGTCATGTAATAGCCATGTTCAGGATGGGTCAGGCACAACGCCATGTATTCGGCCAGTGACATCGGGCCTTCGGCGCGGATGCGCCGACGTATCAGGTCAGCCAAAAGTGTCATGTGCGGCGCGCGCGGGCGATCAACCAGAGCCCGACCAACAACATCGGCAGTGACAGGAGTTGGCCCATCGACAGGCCAGCCGTGCCGACCCGGACGATGTGGCCCATGGGATTGTCTGCGGTGATATATTGTGGGTCCGCTTGCCGGAACAATTCGACGAACATGCGCGACGCGCCATAGCCCGCAAAGAACATGCCCGCGGTCAGCCATGGCTTGTGCAGGGATTTGAAGGCGAAGACGGACAGCAAAAGAATGCTGCCAAGAAGCAGCCCTTCCAAACCTGCTTCGTATAGCTGGCTGGGGTGGCGGCCGCAGATGCCTTCGATGCCGGGGCAGTCTTGCGCGGCTTCGCCCGGAAAGGCGATGGCCCAGGGCACGTCGGTGGGGCGGCCCCAAAGCTCGGCATTGATGAAGTTGGCGAGCCGCACGAGGAAAATTCCGGGTGGAGCCGCAAAGGCCATCGCATCGGCCAGAGACCCCAGTGGAGCGCGGTGGATCACCGCGAAAAGCCATGTCACGAACACAACGCCCAGGAAGCCGCCGTGAAACGACATGCCGCCTTGCCAGACCTTCAATATCTCGACCGGGTGGGACAGGTAGTAGTCCGGTTGGTAGAACAGCACGAAGCCCAGGCGCCCGCCGATGATGACGCCGAAAATGATCCAGCCCAGAAGGCTTTCCAGCTGCTCCTTGTCGATCGGGGGTGTTTCACCGGGCCACAAGGCAGGCCTGCGGATGCTGATCGCGATCAGCCGCCAGCCCATCAAGAGCCCGACAATATAGGCCAGCGCGTAATAGCGAATGGCCACCCGCGTGCCGCCGATTTCGATGCTGAACAGGTCAGGCCCTATATTGGGAAATGCCAGCGCTTCCATCATGGGCCGCAGGAATGATCCGGGGCAGAAGGGAAGTCAACCGCAGCCTTGGCTTGTCCTTCGGCGCGGATATGCCCATATGGGGGGCATCGGCAAAGGAGCCAGTCAGATGCAGAGCCAGAACAAGTTTTTCGAAGATCTCAGCCAGTTGATGACCAATGCGATGGGTGTGGCCCAAGGCGCTAAGGACGAGGCCGAGACCGCGATGAAAAGCTGGATCGATCGCTGGATGGCCGATCGTGATCTGGTCACACGTGAAGAGTTCGACGCCGTGCGGCTTATGGCGGAAAAGGCGCGTGCCGAAAATGCTGAACTGAAGGCGCGCATCGAAGCGCTGGAAAAGTCGGCGAAATAGGCGGTCGCCTGCCGCATTTCCTAACGGAATATTAAGAAATCGGAGGTCCGGCGACATTTGTCGTGGATAACTCCGCCAATTGTGCCGTTTGGAGAATTTCATGCTTTACAGGTGGCGCAAAAGCGCACACCATATCTTGTAAGGGCGCCGATCAGAACCGCCCCAGATAGAGCAGTCAGCTAGATTTCGTAGGGCAAATGACCGACGGAACTGGCCCGAAAGGAGGCACCGTCATGGCGCTGACCGAACAGGATTTCACCAGCGACGAATTGCACCCCATCGACATTGTCGAACACCTCGCCGAATACCGCGACTGGGAATTCGACCGCGTTGCCGATGACCAGATCGCCATGGCGGTTGAAGGTCAGTGGCGCACCTATTCCGTCACGCTGGCCTGGTCGCCGCATGACGAAACGCTGCGGATGATCTGCACCTTCGAAATGGAACCGCCCGAAGACAGCCATGCGGCGATTTACGAGGTCATCAACCGCGCCAATGATCTGTGCTGGGCAGGGGCCTTCACCTTCTGGGCGCCGCAAAAGCTGATGGTTTATCGCTATGGCCTGGTCCTGACCGGTGGACAACTGGCGGGGCCGGAACAGATCGACACAGTCATCAACACCGCCGTGCGCGCCGCTGAACGGTTCTATCCGGCATTCCAGCTTGCGGGTTGGGGCGGGCGCACGCCGGACGAAGCCATGCAGGTTGCCATAGCCGAGGCTTACGGCCGCGCCTGATCTGCGTTATCAGGTCCGAAACCGGGGCTGAATGGGGGCGGGCAACCGCCGGACGCGAATGAATTTGTCTGATATCGAACACCAGGGCATGGCCTTGCTGGGCTGTGGCAAGATGGGATCGGCAATGTTGCAAGGCTGGCTGACCGAAGGCCTGCCGCCCCATGCAATCCACGTGGTTGACCCCTTCCCAAGCGACTGGCTGAAATCGACCGGCGTGTCGGTCAACCAGGGGTTCGGCGAAGCGCCCGCCTTTGTCGTGGTCGCGGTGAAGCCGCAGATGATGGGCGAGGCCCTGCCGGAACTTGCCGCCCTTGGCGGTGGCGGCACGGTGGTCCTGTCCATTGCCGCCGGAACAAAGATCGCCGCGTTCGAGCAGGCGCTGGGCGCCGGCACGCCGGTGATCCGCGCCATGCCCAACACGCCCGCTGCGATCGGGCAGGGGATCACCGCCATTTGCGGCAACGCCCATGTGACGCCCGCGCAGATGGAACAGGCCGAGGCGCTTTTGTCAGCGGTGGGGCAGGTCGTGCGTATCGAAGGCGAACACCAGATGGACGCGGTCACCGCGGTCAGCGGGTCTGGCCCGGCCTATGTGTTCCATCTGATCGAAACGCTGGCTGCGGCCGGCATGGCCGAGGGCCTGTCGCCCGATCTTGCCATGACGCTCGCAAAAGCGACCGTTGCCGGGGCGGGGGCACTGGCTGAAGCGGCCGATGAGGGCCCGGACCAGTTGCGCATCAACGTGACCAGCCCGGGCGGCACGACGGCGGCGGCGCTGGCGGTTCTGATGGATGAAGAACACGGCTTTCCGCCCCTGTTGAAACGCGCGGTTCATGCGGCGGCGGAACGCGGGAAGGAATTGGGAAAATGACCGATCAGATCAGTTTCGACGACTTCATGAAGGTCGACATTCGCAAGGGCACCGTGGTGCGGGCTGAACCCTTCCCCGAAGCGCGCAAGCCCGCCATCAAGCTATGGGTCGATTTCGGCACGGAAATTGGCGAACGCAAGAGTTCCGCCCAGATCACCGTGCATTACGATCCGGCTGACCTGGTGGGCAAGGCTGTGCTGGGCGTGGTCAACTTCCCGCCCCGCCAGATTGGCCCAGTGATGTCCGAGGTGCTGATCCTTGGCTTGCATGACGAAGATGGCGCGGTAGGGCTGATTACCGCCGACAAACATGCGCCGGACGGCGCGCGCATGTGCTAGGCATCCTGCGCGCGGTCGCCCACGGCTTCGCGCCAATGGCGGCGGCATAGCGACACATAGGTTTCATTGCCGCCGATCTGGACCTGATCTCCCTCGAGAAGTGCATGACCCTCCGCATCCTGCCGGACGACCATGGTCGCCTTCTTGCCACAGAAGCAGATCGTGCGCGCCTCGCGCATTTCGTCGGCAAGCGCCAGGAGCGCCGCCGAACCGGGGAACAATTCGCCCCTGAAATCGACGCGAAG
>JBNKYL010000297.1:0-8620 GCA_050300875.1 Paracoccaceae bacterium | reverse complement strand
TTCCAACGCAAGTGTTGCATCTTCAAGCCGCCCGGATTTCGGGCGCAGGATCACCTGGCCCATATGGCTGACATCGAACAGCCCGGCTGCGGCCCGCGTGTACAGGTGTTCCTTCATCACGCCGAGCTTGTATTGAACCGGCATGTCATAGCCCGCGAATGGCACCATCCTGGCGCCGAATTCCAGATGCAGATCGTAATATGGCGTCCGCTTCAGATCGGTCATGGCCTGCCCCTTGTCACCGCCGGTCTGATACGCGTCCGGCACCGTTCGGGCAGTTCCCCTGCCCTGTCGGTGCCCCCTCTGTCCTTTCGCCTGAGATCGTTATCCCTTCGGCGGGCGCGTCCGCGCCACTCTCCAGAGTTCATCTGCCCGCCAAGGTCATGGGGCCTGAGAGTTTCCGGGGCGGTTGCTCCTTCGGCACTGGCTTTCACCAGATTCTCCCTGTGGCGGACAGGGGCGACCGTAGGGGAAGATTTTCGTCAAGGCAAGGCCGGTGTGCGAAGGTATGCAAGCCGCTTGCGGGGCGCGCGAGCGGGCGGCAGAATGGCGGCATGGATGATGGATACGTCTTTGGCTACGGGTCGCTGGTGAACCGGCTGACCCATGAATATCCGGCCGCCCACCCGGCGCGGGTGCGCGGCTGGCGGCGCGCCTGGCGGGCGTCACCCCTGCGGGCGGTGTGTTACCTGACGGCAGTGCCGGACGAGGACGCGAGCCTGCTGGGGATGATCGCGCCGGTCACGGATTGGGCAGCGCTGGATGAGCGCGAACGGGCCTATGCGCGACATGATGCGACCGGGGCGGTGGAGCATGAGCTGGACCATGCGCCGCAGGTGACGATCTATGCGATCCGCGCCGACGTGCATCGGGCGCCTGGCGCGGAAAACCCGGTGCTGATGTCCTATCTGGATGCCGTAGTGCAGGGGTTTCTGGCGGAATTTGGCGAGGCCGGGGTGGCGGAGTTTTTCCAGACCACGGACGGTTGGGATCATGCGCCGATTCTGAATGACCGGGCGCGGCCGGTCTATGGGCGACATCAACGGCTGGATGCCCAGCAAACCCAGATGGTCGATGACTGGCTTTTTCGTGTCGGCGCACGCGTCAGGTTCGCGTGACCGGCGTCAGCGATCCTTGGACGGACGCGTCAGGTGCACTGGCGCACAGCTAAAAAGACCTGATATGTCGTCCCGGTCGGTCCGGAGCCGCATGTTCAGCCAATCAGGTTGATCTTGTGTCATGGCCCCGACGGTGCGCGCGAACGCCGCGCCATAACAGTTCAGCGCAACCGTGGTCTGCTGGTACACAAAGATCGGCGGCATCAGCAATTGCAGGACCAAGAGCCCAGCGACAAGTCCCGATGACAGACTGGTCAGCGGCACCGAGCGCGAGAGCAGCAGGCAAGGCAGCCAGATGATCGAAACAAGCCGGTTGGTATCATGAGCCAGAAGGAGCGGCCCTAGGCAAAGGAGAACCGACCCGATCAAAACCGCCCATGCGCACCACCCAAAACGCCCCGCAAAAACCCTTGCGAACAAAACCGCAAACAATATCCAATGCGCCCCGCCGCCAATCAGGATCGCAATCGCATTCAGGGATTCCTCGACAAGAAATCGCGCCGAATTGGCCAATCCGCCGATGTAGTCGGCGCTTGTCATTCCTTCGCTTCCAGAACTTGCGCCACTTGTTAGAACGGCGAAACCACCCAAAAAAACCACAAAGCCTGCGCCCAGCGTCGCGCCGTCACGCAGGCCGCGCCAAACTGTCACCCAACCGATGAGAATGAAGCACTCAAAAATCGACTTTTCATGGATCAGCATGGCTATCGACATCAGCACAAGGCCGGATGCCAACGTCATCGGTCCGTAGAACCTGTCCGAACTCAGCAGATAGGCCGCAGCGACGACGAACAGGGCGGCAAAGATGTCCACGAATCCCGAGGCCGCGTTGGTTACATAGGGCAATGTCGAAAAAGCAAATATGGCCAGCAAGGCGGCCGATTTCGAGTTTGGCCGTTCGGGACCGCTTCCGTCGCGCGGCTTCAGTATGAAAAGCGCCACGAAGAACAGCCAGCCGAAAAGCGCCGCCTGTGTCGCGGCCAAGAATTCGATCCGCCCAAGCCCCGAAACATCCCAAATCGTTCCGATCAATGCCCTGGGCTGAAGTTCATCCAGATAGCTCGCTTCCAGATAGATCCAGTAGATCAATGTCCGGTTCACCGGGACCCACAGCATCACCAATATCTGCAGCGCCAAGACCAAGGCGGCGACTTCGGCCATGCGCCTGAGCCACTGCGATCTGTTCCCTATCCCCGACACGTGTCCAGACATCGCCTTCACCGAAACCACAGCAAATTCTTGCACGACTTGCGCAATTGGGTCAAAGGCTTGCGCTTCGGCGCAAGGCTCTTGGGTTGAACCGGCAATCTGTAAAGGGCAATCGGCTGCTTTCGAAAGATCGCGTGGGTCGGGCGGCTGGTCAAAGGGCGCCGCATACCTGCGCGGCGCGGATGCTGAACGCGCCGTTGATGCGCTGACCCGGTCAGATGTCTTCGACCATCAGGACGCCGGGCAATGAGCGCAGGGCGGAGCGGATCTGCGGGTTCAGCGGGAAGTCCTGACCGGGGGTCAGTTCGTATTCGGTGCCGTCGTCGGCGGCGACGCAGAAGGTCAGCGGGCCGCGCGCCTGGCGGCCCGTGGCCATGCGTTGCAGGACGGATTGGACCGAGGCCACGGCCTGTGGTTCTTCGATGAAGACTTTCAACCCCATACCGCCAGCCTCTGCAGCGACTGTGTCGATGGGGGTGATGGAACGGGCCAGCAGCTTGAGCTGATCGCTTTCCATATTGGCCTCGACCGCGAGCACCACGTTTGCGCCGACCTCGATCGTGTCGCGGGCGGATTCGAGCGTGTCGGAGAAGACCGTCACCTCGTAGAGCCCGGTCGGGTCGGAAAGCTGGACGAAGGCGAAGCGGTTGCCGCGCGCGGATTTGCGTTCCTGCTTGCCGGAGATGGAACCGGCCATTTTCGCGACCAGCGGCGCGCGTTCGGCGGCTTGAGTAACCTCGGCCAGTGATTTGATATCCTTGCGTTTCAGCGCCGACATGTAGTCATCCAGCGGGTGGCCTGACAGGTAAAATCCGATGGCTTTGTGTTCCTCGGTCAGCCGTTCATTGGGCAGCCAGTCGTCGACCGGGGACAGGCGCGGTTCGGGCAGGTCGTCGCCAGCCTCGCCGAACAGGGACACCTGTGCCGAGGCACGCTGTTCGTGGATGGCGGCCGAATAGTTCACCAGCGCGTCGAGGCTGTCGAAGACCCGTCGACGGTTGGGGTCCAGTTGGTCGAAGGCGCCTGCACGGGCGAGCATTTCCATCGGTCGCTTGCCGACGCGTTTCAGGTCGACGCGGCGGGCCATGTCGAAAAGCGTGGCGAAAGGCTTTTCGCCCCGGCCTTCGACGATCAGGCGCATCGCATCGAGGCCTACGTTTTTCAACGCCCCCAGCCCGTAGACCAGTTTGCCGTCCGAAACGCTGAAACGCGCCTGTGAGCGGTTGACGCAGGGCGGCACGATGTCGATATCCAGCCCGCGCCTGACCTCTTCGGCATAGACGCCCAATTTGTCGGTCAGGTGGATATCGCAATTCATGACACCGGCCATGAACTCGACCGGGTGGTTGGCCTTCAGCCAGGCGGTCTGATAGCTGACCACGGCATAGGCGGCGGCGTGGGATTTGTTGAACCCGTAATTGGCGAATTTTTCAAGTAGGTCAAAGACTTCGCCAGCCTTCTTCTTGTCAACGCCTTGCGCCACCGACCCGTCGATGAACTTGGGCCGTTCCTTGGCCATTTCTTCGGCGATCTTCTTGCCCATCGCGCGGCGCAGCAGGTCGGCGCCGCCCAGCGTATAGCCCGCCATGACCTGCGCGATTTCCATCACCTGTTCCTGATAGACGATGATGCCCTGGGTTTCTTCCAGGATGTGGTCGATGGACGGGTGGATGGATTCGAGATCCTTCAGCCCGTTTTTCACCTCGCAATAGGTCGGGATGTTTTCCATCGGGCCGGGGCGGTAGAGCGCGACGAGCGCCACGATGTCTTCGATACAGGTCGGTTTCATGCGCTTGAGCGCATCCATCATGCCCGAACTTTCCACCTGGAACACGGCGACAGCTTTGGCGGCGGCGTATAATTTGTAAGATTTTTCATCGTCTAACGGGATGGCGTTGATCTGGTTTTCCGCGCCTTCGGCAGGTTCGTAAAGCTGCGTGCCATCGGCGGCGATGTGCAGGTCGCGGCCGGATGCGTGGATCAGGTCGATGGCGTTCTGGATGACGGTCAGGGTTTTCAGGCCCAGGAAGTCGAATTTGACCAGCCCGGCCTGTTCGACCCATTTCATGTTGAATTGGGTGGCGGGCATGTCGGAACGTGGGTCGCGGTAGAGCGGCACCAGTTCATCCAGGGGCCGGTCGCCGATCACGACGCCTGCGGCATGGGTCGAGGCGTTGCGCAACAGCCCTTCGATCTGCTGACCATAAGTCAGAAGGCGGTTCACGACCTCTTCGGCGCGGGCCTCGTCCCGCAGGCGCGGTTCTTCGGCCAATGCCTTTTCGATACTGACGGGTTTGACGCCTTCGACCGGGATCAGTTTGGACAGGCGGTCGACCTGACCGTAGGGCATTTGCAGGACGCGGCCCACGTCGCGGACGGCGGCCTTGGACAGAAGCGCGCCGAAGGTGATGATCTGGGCAACCTTGTCGCGGCCGTATTTTTCCTGAACATATTGGATGACCTCTTCGCGCCGATCCATGCAGAAATCGATGTCGAAGTCGGGCATGCTGACGCGTTCGGGGTTGAGGAAGCGTTCGAACAGCAGGCTGTAGCGCAGCGGGTCAAGGTCGGTGATGGTCAGCGAATAGGCGACCAGTGAACCAGCACCGGACCCCCGGCCCGGCCCAACGGGGATGTCGTGATCCTTGGCCCATTTGATGAAATCGGCAACGATCAGGAAATAGCCCGGAAAGCCCATGCTTTCGATGATGCCGAGTTCGAATTCCAGCCGCTTTTCATATTCTTCGACCGATGCCGCATGCGGGATCACCGCCAGACGGTCGGCAAGGCCCTGTTTGGCCTGACGGCGAAGCTCTTCGACCTCGTCATCGGCGAATTTGGGCAGGATCGGGTTGCGGCGGTGGGCCATGAAGGCGCAACGGCGGGCAATTTCGACGGTGTTTTCGATCGCCTCGGGCAGGTCGGCGAAGAGCGTCGCCATTTCTTCGGGGCTTTTGAAATAGTGCTGGTCGGTCAGGCGGCGGCGCGGTTCGGATTGGTCCACGTAAGCGCCTTCGGCGATGCAGATCATCGCATCATGGGCTTCGTACATTTCCGATTTGGGGAAATAGACATCATTGGTGGCGACCAGCGGCAGGTCCATCGCATAGGCGGTTTCGACGAAGAACCGTTCCGTGTCGCGTTCGGTCTGTGCGAAATCGCTGTCGCCGGGGTGGCGTTGCAGTTCGACATATAGCCGGTCGGGATAGATGGATATGAGCCGCTCCAGCAGGTCACGGGCCTTTGGCACCTGGCCTGCGCGCACGAGCCGCCCGAGCGGGCCATCCGGGCCGCCCGTCAGGCAGATGATGCCACCCGAATGCGCCGACAGCTGATCCGGCGTGACCTGCGGCAGCGCGCCGGGTTCGCCCAGGTAAAGGCAGGAGTTCAGCTTCATCAGGTTTTCGTAGCCCGTTTCGGACTGCGCCAGCAGGACCAACGGCGCGGGCGGGCGGGGTTGCTGGCCTTGTGGAGCGGGGTCATAGGCCAGTGCGACCTGGCAACCGATGATCGGCTGGATGCCCTGCCCCGACGCGGTGACGGAGAATTCCAGCGCCGCGAACATGTTGTTTGTGTCGGTCACGGCCACGGCGGGCATGCCCATGGCGGCACAGAGCCCCGGCAATTTCTTGACCGGCACGGCACCTTCCAAGAGCGAATATTCCGTGTGCAGGCGAAGGTGGATGAATCGGGGCTGGGCTGTCATGGGCTGACCGTATGACAGGGCCGAGGCGGGTGAAAGCGGGTTGCCGCAGTTTTAGGACTTTTTTGAAAGTGCCTTTTATTGTCGCAAAGAAGCGAATGCTTGCAACGAATCTGCATCGCGTCTTTCATCACGCCTACAAACGGTCGCGCCAGGGTTCTACGCCGCATCGAACCTTGGCATAAAGACGGTCGAAAAGAAAAGTAACGCGGCGGACCAACAGGGATGGGAGTTTCATTTCTCCTGAACGGCGAACGGGTCGAGGTGGATGAACCGCCGACCCGGACATTGCTGGACTGGCTGCGCGAGACGCGCGGGCTGACCGGGACCAAGGAAGGCTGCAACGAAGGCGATTGCGGCGCATGTACCGTTGTGGTCAGCGACGCGGCGGGCGCGAAAGCGCTGAACGCCTGCATTCTGTTTATGCCGCAGCTTCACGGGAAATCGGTGCGAACGGTCGAAGGGCTTGGCGGGGATCATCCCGTTCAGACCGCGATGGTGGAACAGCATGGGAGCCAATGCGGGTTCTGCACGCCGGGGATCGTGGGGTCGCTGGTGGCGGCGCAGTTGCGGGGCGATGACGCCCATGACGATGTGCTGGCGGGCAATCTTTGCCGCTGCACGGGATATGCGCCGATCATCCGGGCGGCAGAGGCGGCCTGGGGCGCGGATGCGCCGGATTGGGCGGGTGAAACGGTGGATGTGGGTCCGGTCGATTTCGCGCCGGAAACGGCGGACGAGCTGGCGGACTATCTGGAGGCCAACCCTGATGCGACCATCGTGGCGGGGGCCACGGATGTCGGGCTGTGGGTGACCAAGCAGCTGCGTGACCTGCCCAAGGTGGTGTTCCTGAACCGCTGCCGGGATTTGCAGGGCATCGACCGGGCTGGTGGCGCCTTCCGCATCGGCGCGGGCGTGACGATGGACCGGGTGCATGCGGTGCTGAAGGACAGTCATCCCAGCTTTGCCGAAATGGTGCGGCGGTTTGCGTCCGTACAGGTGCGTGCGGCGGCGACGATCGGCGGCAACATTGCCAACGGGTCCCCCATTGGCGACACGCCACCTGCGCTGATTGCATTGGGGGCGACGCTGCATCTGCGCAAGGGCGCTGCACGACGGGAGATGGCGATCGAGGATTTCTTTGTCGACTATGGCAAGCAGGACCGCGCGCCGGGCGAGTTTGTCGAGGCCGTGACCATCCCGGCCAGCGCGCCTGACCTGAAATGCTACAAGCTGTCGAAAAGGTTCGATCAGGACATTTCTGCAGTCTGTGGTTGCTTCAATATCGTCCGAGAAGACGGAATCGTGCAATCCGCACGCATCGCATTTGGCGGCATGGCCGGCATTCCGAAGCGGGCATCAGCGGCCGAGGCCGCGCTGATCGGGCAGGATTGGAACGGAGAAACCGTTCGCGCAGCGATGGAAGCCTTGGCCGGGGATTTCACGCCCATGACCGATATGCGCGCCAGTGCCGATTACCGGATGAAGGCAGCGCAGAACCTGTTGGAACGCTATTTCCTGGAAACGCGCGGGATCGCAGCGAATGTGCTGGAGGTGGGGCCATGAGTGTTGCCAAGCCCCTGCCCCATGATGCCGCACGCCTGCATGTGTCAGGTGCGGCGCGTTATGTGGATGACATTCCCTTGCCCGCCAATGCGCTTCACCTAGCCTTTGGGCTCAGCACCGTCGCACGTGGACAGATCACGTCGATGAATCTGGACGCGGTGCGGACCGCGCCCGGCGTGGTCATGGTGATGACGGCAGACGATCTGCCCTTTGCCAATGACGTCAGCCCGTCGGTGCATGACGAACCGATGCTGGCCACGGGCGAGGTGCATTACCTGGGCCAGCCCCTGTTTCTGGTCGTGGCCACCAGCCATCTGGCGGCGCGCAAGGCGGCGCGATTGGGCAAGGTGGAGATTGCAGAGGACGCACCGATCCTGACGATTGACGAAGCCGTGGCGGCGGGTAGCTATTTCGGGCCGGTGATCACTTGGGAAAAGGGCGATGCGGCGACGGGGATTGCAGCTGCGCCCAAGACATTGAGCGGCTCGATTGAAATCGGCGGGCAGGAACATTTCTATCTGGAAGGCCAGGTGGCTGCCGCACTGCCGCAGGAAAACGGCGATGTGCTGGTGCATTCTTCGACCCAGCACCCGACCGAGATCCAGCACAAGGTGGCCGAAGCCATCGGCAAGCCGATGAACGCGGTGCGGGTCGAAACGCGGCGCATGGGCGGCGGGTTTGGCGGCAAGGAAAGCCAGGGCAATGCGTTGGCCTGCGCCTGTGCGGTGGTGGCGACGCTGACGGGGCGGCCCGCCAAGATGCGCTATGACCGCGACGATGACATGATGATCACCGGCAAGCGGCATGATTTTCGCATCGATTATCAGGTCGGGTTTGACGCCACGGGCCGCATTCTGGGGCTGCATTTCGACCAGAAGACCCGCTGCGGCTGGGCGCTGGACCTGAGCCACGCCATTGCCGACCGGGCGATGCTGCATGCGGACAATGCCTATCACTTTGAAAACATTCGGATAGACAGCCACCGGCTGCGCACCAATACGCAAAGCGCCACCGCCTATCGCGA
>JBNKYL010000296.1:0-4385 GCA_050300875.1 Paracoccaceae bacterium | reverse complement strand
TTCCAGCACCGTCATATGCGGAAACAACGCGTAGGATTGGAACACCATCGACACGTCTCGGTCGGTCGCGGGCAGCTTTGTCACATCGCGATCCCCGATCAGGATGCGCCCCGATGTGGCCATTTCCAGCCCCGCGATCATCCGCAAGGTCGTGGTCTTCCCGCAACCCGATGGCCCAAGCAGGGTCACCAGCTTACCCGCCTCGACATGCAGGTCGATATTGTCCACGGCCACGACGTCCTTGCCAAAGACCTTCGAAACGCCTTCGAACCGGACCGGGGCGGCCTTCGAGCTTAGCTTGGTTTCGGTCATGTCTTCCCCCCGGTTCCGTGATGCATACGCCGCCCGATCTGCACCCGCCCGACCAGCAATTGCAGCAGGCCGACCGCCGCCAGCATGACAAAGATAAGCGTGGTGGAATAGGCGATCGCCAACCCGTAGTCGTTATTTTCGACGCGCCCGATGATGTAGCTGGTGGCCATGTCATATTCGGCGGAAACTAGGAAGATCACCGCCGAGATTGCAGTCATCGCCCGCACGAAACTATAGACCAACGCGGCCAGAATGGCCGGGCGCAAAAGCGGCAGGATCACGCGGCGGAAGGTCTGCCAGCTATTTGCCCCCAGCGTCAGCGAACTTTCGTCCAGCGACCTGTCCAGTTGCGACATGCTGGCGATCCCGGCGCGCACGCCGACCGGCATATTGCGGAAGATGAAGCTGACGACCAGGATTATCCCCGTGCCGGTGATTTCGATGGGCGGCACGTTGAAGGCCAGCACATAGCTGACCCCGATCACGGTGCCGGGAATGGCAAAGGACAGCATCGTGCCAAATTCGAACGCGTTCTTGCCCGCAAAATTCTGCCGCGTCAGCAGATAGGCCGTCACCAGTCCGACCGCAGCGGTCAGGGGCGCGGCCACGGCGGCGATATAGATCGTCGTCCAGAAACTGTCCCACGCGGCGCCTGTCCAGCGGATACCTTCCGCCTCGATCCGCAGGGAAAAAGCGGTCAGGTAATGCTTGAAGGTCAGGCTGTTATTCACGCCCCACAATTCGACCACGCTTCCGTAGAAAATCATCGCGTAAACGATCACGGTGAACAGCGCCCAGCCAAGTGCGACCACCATTACCGGAATGGCCAGCCCCTTGGGCATCATCGGATGCACGCCCGCATCGCCCTTGCCCGTGACGGTGGTATAGCTTTTCTTGCCAAGCCAGACGCGCTGCGCATAAAAGGCCGAAAGGGTGAAGAACAACAGCACCATCGCCAACACGGCGGCACGACCCTGATCGTATTGCGCGCCGACGATGGCGAAAAAGATTTCTGTGGACAGCACGTCGAAATTGCCGCCCAGCACCAGCGGATTGCCGAAATCGGCCATGCTTTCGATGAAACCCAGCAGGAACGCATTGGCCAGCCCCGGCCGCATCAGCGGCAGCGACACGGTGCGGAAGGTCTGCCATTTATTGGCCCGCAGGGTCTGCGCGGCTTCTTCCATCGACGGGCTGACGCCTTCGACCACGCCGATCAGCACCAGAAACGCGATGGGGGTAAAGGCCAGCACCTGTGCGATCAGCACGCCGGGCATACCGTAAAGCCAACGCGTCGGCTGCACGCCCAGCAGATCGGCGACGAAACGGGTGACCGACCCCGACAACCCGAATAGCAGGATCAGCGCCAGACCGATGACGAATGGCGGGGTGATGATGGGCAGCACGGTCAACGCCCGCAACGCACGTTTTGCCCGGAACCCCGACCGCGTGACGACCAGGGCAAAGGCCAGCCCCAGCACCGTGGTCAGGAAACCCACGGCAATCGCCAGGATCAGCGAATTCCACGCAACCCCGCAGCGCGCACCCCACAGGCAGCCAACGCCCCACAACCTGTCATCGAAAAACTTGGCGAAAAAGACCGCGATGGAATAGGCGCCATCTTCGGTGATGAAGGCGGCAAACAGCATCTTGGCGATCGGGAAAAAGACAAAGACCGTGACGATGGTGATGACCCCGCCAATGGCGCTAACCACGAAAACATCGCCACCGACCGCGCCGCGCGCCGCGATCCCTTGCGTGAACAGGAACAGAAAGGACGTGGCCAGCAGCAACCCGCCATAGCCCATGCCAAACTGCCGGTCGCCCAGCTCGCCGAACAGCGCCACCAGCCAATCGGCGGTGAACCCGCGAATGCCGATGCCAAAGCCCTGCGCGATCAGCCAGCCAAAACCAAGCGCCCCGGCCAGCACAAGAATGCGCGCGAATAAGGGGTCGGACTTGGCGCGGCCCAGAACCAGTATGGGCAGGGCCAGCGGGATCAACAGCGGCGCCAGCCACAGCTTTTCGCCCTGACCGATCAGGAAAGCGGCTGGCGCGTAATCTTCGTCAAACGGATAGCCGTCGAACAACCATTCCAGCCGCCAGAACCCATCCTCGATGCCATACCAGGGCAACAGGCAAAAGCCTGCCCACCCGGCGGCGATCCAGAATATCAGCACCGGGTGGGCGGCTCTTTCAGTCGTGGCGGTGCGCAAGGTTTTACTGCGGCAGGGTCGAAACGTCCTCGTCCCATTTCTGCAGCAGACGCTTGCGTTCGTCAGACGATCCGTACTTCTTGAAGTCGTAATCAATCAGCGTGATCGTCGACAGGTCGGGCGCCTTGTCGGATGTCTGCGCCCCCTTGTTGGATGGCACCTGGAACGCATTGACCTGCAACGCCAGGTTCTGCGCCTCGGCGCTCAGCGCCCAATCATAGAACTGCTTGGCTTCATCCATATTGCGGGCATCCTTGATGATCGACATCGACCCGATTTCGTAACCGGTGCCTTCACAAGGCGCGACCACGGTGATCGGGAAACCGGCGACAGCCTGCGCCACCGCGTCATGCATGAACACGATGCCAATCGTCGTTTCACCCCGCCCGGCGGCCTTGATCGGCGCGGATCCCGACTTGGTGTATTGGTTGATATTGGCGTGCAGACCCTTCATGAAATCAAAGCCTTTGTCTTCGCCGAAAATCTGCACCATGGACGCCAGCGTAGTATAGGCCGTGCCCGACGAATTGGGGTTCGCCATCTGCACATGGCCCTTGTATTCCGGCTTCAGCAGGTCTTCCCAGCAGGCCGGTGCGTCCAGCCCGTTCGCTGCCAGCAGGTCGGCGTTATAGCCATAGCCCAAGGCCCCCGAATAAATGCCGATCGTGCGGTTGCCTGCGCTTTCGGCCTGGCTGATCGCCCAGGGCTGCAACTGGTCGCGCATGGGCGAGATATATTCTTCGGTCAGGCCTTCCTCGGCGGCTTGCAGATGCGGGTCACCGGTGCCGCCCCACCAGACATCGCCCTTGGGGTTCGATGCTTCTGCCCGGATCTGCGCAAAGGTTTCGCCCGACGACTTGCGCGTCATGTCCACGTCAATGCCCGTCGCATCTTCGAAACTGCGAGCCATCAGCTGGCACCAGTCTTCCTGCGCGCTACAATAAAGCGTCAGCTTGGCGGCCTGCGATGCCGTGATGGACGCGGCAAAGGCAAAGAGCGATCCGGCAAGAACGGTCGTGATCTTTTTCATGTGTTGGTCCTCCCAAAGGGTCTGAAATCGCGGGTTTGTCCCGACGTGATTTTGCGGGCCGGTCACGAAAAATCCCCGGCCTTCCGTGAAGATCACCACCAGAAAGTGACTTATGCAACAAAATTCATTGCAATATGTGCGCTTTCCCACAAATCTGGGCGGCAAGGCCGACTCGGTGGGGTAATGTCAGACGTCGAAATGAAGAAGTCTTCGGGTCGTTCAGGCCAGGAACGGCTGAAGAAGTCCGACCGCCGCGCGCAGATCCTTCTGGAACTGAAACTTACCCCGCATGTGCGCATCAGCGAATTGTCGCGCCGTTTCAACGTGTCCTCCGAAACCGTGCGCCGTGATCTGGATTCGCTGGCCGATGACGGTCTGATCGCCCGCGCCCATGGCGGCGCATCGGCCCCGGCCCAGGGCCACTATCCGAGCTTGGACGAACGTGCAAATGCGCGCACCAAGGAACGCGAGTTGATTGGGATGCAGGCCGCGCGGCTGGTCCGCGATGGCGAAACCATCATGATCGATTCAGGGTCAACGACGATCCAGCTGGCCCGCGCGCTGGCTTACTTGGGCACATCCTGCACGGTCATCACCAACTCGATCCCCGTGGCGATGATGACCGGCCACGGTGCGGCAGATGTGCTGCTGGCCCCCGGCGAATACCTGGCTACCGAAAGCGCCGTGGTCGGCACCGAAACGGTCGAATTTCTGACTCGCTTCAGCGTCGATCGCTGCTTTGTCGGTGCATCCGGCCTGTCCACAGAAGGCCCATCCGAAGCCGTGCGTGGCTTTGCCGCCGTCAAACGCGCCATGCTGGGCCGGAC
>JBNKYL010000295.1:0-14747 GCA_050300875.1 Paracoccaceae bacterium | reverse complement strand
GTGTCGGTATCGGCGGCTTGACCGGTCGCAATGCGCCCATGCTCTTCCATCCGCACCGAAACGGTCGCCTGCGCATCCGTGCCCTCGGTCACTGCATGCACCTGATACAATTGCAAATGCGCCTCATGTGGGTACAGCTTCTTGACCGCGTTGAACGTCGCGTCCACCGGCCCGTCGCCGGTGGCGGTCACCTGATGGTCTACCCCGTCGATGGTCAGCGTCAGGTCGGCCGATTGCGGCGCCTCGGTCCCGCAGATGACCCGCAGGAATTTCACCTTTAGATGTTCATTCTCCGCATCGGTCGAAGAAGACCGCACCAGCGCCAGGATATCATCGTCAAAGACTTCCTTCTTGCGGTCGGCCAGATCTTTGAACCGCACAAACACGTCCTTCAGCTCGTTGTCCCCAACTTCGATCCCCAGCTTTTCCAGCTTGTCGCGCAACGCGGCGCGGCCCGAATGCTTGCCCAGCGGCAAGGACGTGCCAGCCAGCCCGATATCCTCGGGGCGCATAATCTCGAAGTTTTCCCGGTTCTTCAGCATCCCGTCCTGATGGATGCCGCTTTCATGGGCAAAGGCGTTCTTTCCGACAATCGCCTTGTTGAACTGCACCGGAAACCCGCTGACCGTCGCAACCCGGCGCGAGATGTTCATGATCTTCGTCGTGTCGATGCCGGTGTAATAGGGCATGATGTCATTGCGCGTCTTGATCGCCATGACGACCTCTTCCAGCGCCGTGTTGCCTGCCCGTTCGCCCAAGCCATTGATCGTGCACTCGATCTGCCGTGCGCCCGCTTCGACAGCGGCCAGGCTGTTGGCTGTCGCCATGCCCAGGTCGTTGTGGCAATGGGTGGCAAAGATCACCTCGTCGGCGCCGGGAACCTTTTCGATCAGCATGCGGATCAGATCCGCACTTTCGCGCGGCGCCGTATAGCCAACCGTGTCGGGGATGTTGATCGTCGTGGCCCCGGCCTTGATCGCGATCTCGATCACCCGGCACAGGTAATCATGTTCGGTCCGGGTCGCATCCATCGGCGACCATTGCACGTTGTCACACAGGTTTCGCGCATGGCTCACGGTGTCATGGATGCGTTCCGCCATTTCGTCCATCGTCAGGTTGGGGATGGCCCGGTGCAACGGCGAAGTGCCGATAAAGGTATGAATCCGCGGCTTTTCGGCATGTTTCACGGCGGCCCAACAGCGATCGATGTCAGCGTATTGTGCCCGCGCCAGCCCGCAGATCACCGCATTCTTCGCCCGCTTGGCGATCTCGGACACCGCTTCGAAATCCCCTTGCGATGCAATCGGGAACCCGGCCTCGATGATATCGACGCCCATCTCGTCCAGCATCTCGGCGATTTCCAGCTTTTCGTCATGCGTCATCGTCGCGCCGGGGCTCTGTTCGCCATCGCGCAGCGTCGTATCAAAGATCAATACGTGATCTCGTTCGGTCTTTGTCATGTCAGGTCTCTTTGAATTTCTGTCTTAGCTCTTTGGTGACTTCGGCGCGGCATACCCCTGAGCGGTCGCGCCGAATGGCACGCTCAGAGGCGGCTAAGAAGAAGTAGCGTCGCCAACCCGCAACCCGGGCAGGTCGTGGTTTCATATGGGATATAAGACGACGGTTTCATGGCGCCGGACTATACGGCATTCGATCCCAAGGAAAAGTGAAAAATGCCGCGCAACCCAGGTCGCGTGGCATTTTCGCCTGATCGCTTATCGCAAAACGCTCGCTGCTTTCATACGCATCGAATACCAAATCAGGAAAACTGCGACCACGACAATCGCCGCCGAAAACCAAGCCGCCGGCGGGCCCATCAGATCGCTCATCGGGGTGGGTGACAGGATCATGCCCCAGATCAGGTTGCCGATCATGCCGATGAATGAAATCACGAATGCAGGTACCGCAAAGCGTGACCGAAACATCAATAGGAACGATCCCGCGATAGCACCCCAGACGCCAAGCGCCCAAAACAGGCTGACCCAAAAGGAGAAGCTTTCGAAATAGGCCACTGCTTCCGGCGGCATTTGTGCCAGATAATCCTCATTTCCCGTCCGCGTCATTACATAGTCGAACGCGCCACCTGCATTCCACAACAGTGACACGATCCCGATGACCCAAAGGTGCCAGGGTGTTTTCATCTTGCGCCTCCCTCAGGCCCGATATGGGCTGCTGCGCGCTAATTTAGTGTCCATGTAAGTGGTCGGTCTAGTGTTTCACCCGACGTCCCGCCCCAGCCCGCGTGCGCCACCAACGAGGATAGCTGTAATCGCGGCAAGCAAGATCAGGCCGGTGTAGATCGCCAAGGACGTCTGGTTTTCGAACACGCGAAACAGGATACCGAACGAAAAGTTCATCGAAGCATGCAGCAACATCACCAGCAAAACCGACCCGCTCGATGCATTGTAGAGCCACGCAAAGATGATCGCCGTCAGCGTGATCGTGATGATCGACCCGATCAGGATTGACAGGACCTGGCTATATTGCGGCCCGCGCCCGACTTCTTCGAAATTCAGCGGGAAATGCCAGATGGCCCAGATCACCCCGACGATCAGCGCAGCGGTCAGACCAGACACGCGTTGCTGCAGGGCGGGCTGCAAGAAACCGCGCCAGCCGAATTCCTCCTGCAAGGGTCCGCCAGTCAGAAACATCATCGCGAAAGCCAGCAGAAACGTGCCGACGGAATCGAAATTCGGGTTCGCAGTGGTCAACGCCGCGGGCCCGGCACCGATGGCCAGTGCGATTCCGGTGATCAAAGGAAACAGGCCCAGCGCGGGAATGATCAGCCAGATCCTGAAGGGTTGGGTCAGCCCCTGCCAAAGGAACTGAATTGCGCGGGCGATGCCGCCGCGTCGGAACATGACGGCCAGCGCCCCCACCGTCGGCCCGAATGCCGCGTGGTTCAGCGGGCCTTCGACCCACCAATGGACAAAACCCGGCGGTTGCCACCCCTGACCCATCAGGCCGGACGGCACCCAAAAGGCCCAGGTAAATGCGAAAGTCACAATTAGGAAAAGCGCGATGTCGCCGCGCCGGCCAGTTTCGGCTTCGGTCATGCCGATACCTCCCACCCAGACCACGCGCGTCAGGTAGTAGTGTCTGCGCGGATCAGGTTTCGGTCAACCCCCGATCATTTCCGCTTGCCGCACGATCACCTCGGCCTGCCGGATCGACGCAAGATCAACCAGCCGCCCCTTGTAGACGGCAGCGCCTGCGCCATCGCGCTTGGCCTGTTCCATTGCTTCAAGGATCTCGCGTGCCTCGGCGACCTGTTCGACGGATGGGGTGAACACCTCGTTGGCCAGCGCAACCTGCTTGGGGTGGATGGCCCATTTGCCCACCATGCCAAGCGTTGCCGAACGCTTCGCCTGCGCAATGAACCCTTCATCATCGGAAAAATCGCCGAACGGGCCGTCCACCGGCAGAACGCCATGTGTCCGGCAGGCGGCGACGATCGCTGTCTGGGCCCAATGCCAGGGGTCGGGCCAGTATTTCTGCCCTTCGCGCACCATGTAGTAATTTTCCTGCGTCCCGCCGATTCCGGTGGTCTGCATTCCCATCGATGCCGCGAAATCCGCGGCACCAAGGCTCATTGCCTGCAGGCGTGGCGAACTGGCGGCAATCTCCTCGACATGGGCGATCCCTGCGGCGGTTTCGATGATAACTTCAAGGCTGATGGGCTTCGCGCGCCCCTTGGCGGCTTCGATCGATGTCACCAACGCGTCCACCGCATAGACGTCTGCCGCGCAACCCACCTTGGGGATCATGATCTGGTCGATCCGGTCGCCCGCGTTTTCCAGCAATTCGACCACGTCGCGATACCAAAACGGCGTGTCCAGCCCGTTGATCCGCACAGACAGGTACTTGTTGCCCCAATCGATATCACCAATTGCCTGCACGATATTCTTGCGTGCTTCAGCTTTGTCATCCGGCGCCACGCTATCTTCGAGATCCAGGTTGATTACATCCGCTGCGGACCCCGCCATCTTTGCGAAAATCGTGGGCCGTGATCCGGGGCCGAACAACTGGCAACGGTTCGGGCGGGCAGGGGCGGCGGGCTGAACGCGGAAGGACATGGACTGGCAACTTTCTTTCAGATTCCTTTGCAGTCGCAGTATATTGTTGCGGTGCAGCATTCAAGTCGCCGGGGCGCGTCAGAACAGCCCGTTCTCGTTGGCCGACTCTGCAGTTATGACCTGCAACACATCCCAATGTTCGACCACCTTGCCGTTTTCATCGAACCTAAAAATGTCGATGCCCGCGTAATCGTCGCTTCCCGGCCAGATCTGGTGGCAATGAAGCACAACTAGGTCCCCTTCGGCGATACTGCGCACAAAACGAACCGATTTACCGGGATATTCAGCCGCCATCCGTTCGAAGTAGGCGATGAACGCCTCTTTCCCATCGCCGACATGCGGGTTGTGCTGGATGTAGACATCGCCAGAGTAGCGCTCCATCGCGGCGCGTGGCTGACATTGGTTGAACATCAGGTCATAAAAGGCCATGGCGTTGGCCCTGTTTGTTTGCGGGTCTGACATCAGGTTCGCGACTCCTTGGCTTGCCAAACAATGCCATGAGGTTCACCCCGCATCCACCGGCAATTTTTACGACGAAATTACATATTCTCGCAATATTCTTCGAAGAATGCTCTGGCGGGCGCGATGCTTCACAGCAATTTGCATATCGACCCCTGTAGGTTCGTCGCGAACACAAGAATGGGGCTCTACCGTGATCGAAACACCGTATCTTCTTTTCCTGGGCGACGCGCCCGACGGGCTGGCTGCAAAAGTGGCCCAAGGCATCCGCGACTGGCGGCCTGATTTTGCCGTCGGCCAATACCGCATGGATGGCTGCAATGCCGATATGGGCCTGCCTGATATGACCTTGGCCGAAGCCAAAGCCGCAGGCTGCAAGACCATGGTAATCGGCGTCGCCAACCGCGGTGGCGTCATTTCTACCGCGTGGAAAAAGGTGCTTGTCGAAGCGTTGGAAAACGGTTTCGACTTGGCCAGCGGCCTGCACAACCTCCTGCGCGATGAACCCGAACTGGTTGCTGCCGCACAGACTCACGGGCAGACGCTGCATGACGTGCGCGTGCCGACCTTCGCTTACCCGATCGCCAATGGCGTCAAGCGGACCGGCAAGCGTTGCCTTGCTGTCGGCACGGATTGCTCGGTGGGCAAGATGTATACTGCGCTGGCCATGGATGCCGAAATGCAGAAACGCGGGATGAAATCCACGTTCCGCGCCACCGGCCAGACCGGCATCCTGATCACTGGCGGCGGCGTGCCGTTGGACGCGGTCATCGCCGATTTCATGGCCGGGTCCATCGAATACCTGTCGCCCAACAACGACCCCGACCACTGGGACATGATCGAAGGCCAGGGTTCGCTGTTCCACGTCAGCTATTCCGGCGTCACCATGGCCCTGATCCATGGTGGTCAGCCTGATGCGCTGATCCTTTGCCATGAACCCAGCCGCGAACATATGCGCGGGCTCCCGGGCTACAAGCTGCCAACGCTGGAACAGCTCCGCGACACCGCCCTGCCGCTGGCCCGCGTCGCCAACCCTGATTGTCAGGTCGTCGGTATCTCGGTGAACACCAAGGCCTACGATGATGCCAAGGCCGTGGATTACCTGAAATCGGTCGAGGATCGCATGGGTCTGCCCGCCGTCGACCCGTTTCGCCACGGCGCGGGCCGTCTGGTCGACGCACTGGCGGCGATCTGACGGGCCGGGCGGATATGAAACTTGAGATTACCCCTGAAGCTTTTCCCATCGCGGGCGCATTCGTCATTTCCGGACGGGGCGACGCCAAGCCCTGGGTGCGAACCGAGGCCCGGGTGCTGACCGTCACCATCACGCGTGACGGCATCACCGGGCGGGGCGAATGCACGCCCTATCCGCGCTATTTCGAAACGCTGGAAAGCGCCACGGCAGAGATCCGCG
Source organism: Paracoccaceae bacterium (assembly GCA_050300875.1). Classification (GTDB taxonomy): domain Bacteria; phylum Pseudomonadota; class Alphaproteobacteria; order Rhodobacterales; family Rhodobacteraceae; genus CBDCFL01. The sequence goes on along the minus strand of JBNKYL010000295.1, from coordinate 8,798 downwards.
CCATCGAGGCGCAACTGCAGGCGGGGCTGGACCGGCAGGGGCTGCTGACGGCAATGCGCGCGGGTGCCGCGCGCAACGCGGTCGATTGCGCGCTTTGGGACTGGGAAGCCAAGGCGGCGGGTAAACGGGTATGGGAGCTTGCCGGCCTGCCCGCGCCGATGCCGGTCGTGTCCGCCTTCACACTGTCGCTGGGCGATCCGGACGCCATGCGCGAGAAAGCGCGCGAGAATGCCCATCGTCCGCTTCTGAAGGTCAAGCTGGGCGGTTCGGGCGATGTCGAACGTCTGCGCGCGGTGCGCGAGGGGGCGCCGCGGACGCGGATCATCATCGACGCCAATGAAGGCTGGACGACCGAGACCTATGCAGAGATGGCCCGCGCCCTGCCTGAACTGGGTGTCGAGATGGTCGAACAGCCATTGCCGGCAGCGGCCGATGCGGCGCTGGCGGGGATTGAGCGGCCGCTGCCCGTCTGCGCCGACGAAAGCTGCCACACCACCGCGTCGCTGCCCGCGCTGAAGGGCAAATACGACATGGTCAACATCAAGCTGGACAAGACCGGCGGGCTGACCGAGGCGCTGGCGCTGAAGTCGGCTGCCGAGGCCGCGGGCTATGGCATCATGGTGGGCTGCATGATGGGATCGTCGTTGGCGATGGCGCCCGCCGTTCTGGTGGCGCAAGGGGCAGAAATCGTAGACCTCGATGGCCCGCTTTTGCTGGCCGAAGACCGCAACCCGCCGCTGCATTACGACGAGGCGGGCGCACACCCGCCTGTACCGGCACTATGGGGCTAACCCCGCCCGGCGATCTGGGTCAGGAAAACGCCCGCCCCCATCACCGCGATGCCCAGACCCCGCGTTATCGTCAGCGGCGTCACCTGCGCCCCAAACAGCCCGAACTGGTCGATGAGTGCGGCGGATACCAATTGCCCGATCAGTACGAAGAATATCGCGTTACCGACCCCGAAACTCGGCGCGATATAGGTCACCGACAGCACGTAGAAAGCCACGAAGCAGCCGGCAAGAAACAGGTGCTTCGGCGCGCTGGTCACCCCACCAAAACTGGGCCCGGTGACCAGAACCGTCATACCCGTGACCACCACGGCAACCGCAAACAGGATCAGCGCCGCCGAGGCGGGCGAGCCCAATCGTTGCCCAAGCGCCGCGTTCAGTGCGGCCAGCAGCGGAATGCCGATGCCAGCAGCAAACATGATCAGGGCGGATTGCGTGGCTTGGGACATGGGTTTCGCTTTCTTCAAAATGGCGCTAGGCGATGCCTAACGGAAAACCCGACCGCATGCCAAGCGGACCAAGACAAGGAACCCAAAAGATGAGCCGCACCGTCTATGTCAACGGAACCTACCTGCCCGAAGAAGAGGCGACCGTATCGATCTTCGACCGTTCCTTCCTGATGGCCGATGGCGTCTACGAAGTGACATCAGTCCTGGGCGGCAAACTGATCGATTTCGACGGCCACCTTGCGCGGCTCGAACGGTCCCTGACCGAACTGGACATGGCCAAGCCGGAGGCCTTCGACGATCTTTTGGACATCCACCGCGAACTCGTGCGCCTGAACAATATCGACGAAGGCATGATCTATCTGCAGGTCAGCCGCGGGTCCGCAGGCGATCGCGATTTCGTCTTTCCCGATCCCGAACTGGTCAAGCCCACATTGGTCCTTTTCACCCAGTCCAAGCCCGGTCTTGCCGATGGTGGCGCCAAGGTGCGCGAGGGGCTCAAGGTGATTTCCATCGACGACATCCGCTGGGGCCGCCGGGACATCAAGACCGTGCAGCTGTTATACCCGTCCATGGGCAAGATGGCCGCCAAGAAAGCCGGATGTGACGATGCCTGGCTGGTCGAAGACGGCCATGTCACCGAAGGCACGTCCAACAACGCTTATATCGTCAAGGGCGGCAAGATCATCACCCGCAACCTGTCCAACGACATCCTGCACGGCATCACCCGCGCCGCCGTCCTGCGATTTGCACGCGAGGCGCAGATGGAAGTCGAAGAGCGCCCGTTTACCATCGCCGAAGCACAGGCCGCGGACGAAGCCTTCATTTCCTCGGCCTCGACATTTGTCTTCCCGGTGGTGGAAATCGACGGGGTGAAACTGGGCGGCGGCAAGCCCGGCGCGGTAGCGGCACGCCTGCGTGAAATCTACCTCGACGAAAGCCTGAAATCAGCAATCTGACCTACTTGGGGGCATCATGGCAGCAAACTGGCAATTCTGGGCAATACTGGCGGCGGGGTTCGCCGCTTTGACGGCCATTTTCGCCAAGCTCGGTGTGGACGAAGTCAACCCCGACTATGCCACTTTCCTGCGCGTGCTGGTCGTTGCCGTGGCACTCGGCGCGTTGCTTTTGGCGCTGGGCAAGATCGAACCCCTGTCGCAGCTATCACGGCGGGGGGTTGTCTTCCTGGTTTTGTCGGGGCTGGCGACGGGCGCATCGTGGCTTTGCTACTTCCGGGCCATGAAACTGGGCCAGGCGGCTCAGGTCGCGCCGGTCGACAAGCTTTCGGTCGTCTTCGTGGCCATCATTGCGGCCCTCTTTCTGGGGGAAAACCTGTCTGCGCAAGGTTGGGCGGGCATCGCATTGGTGGCGCTGGGCGCGATGCTCGTCGCGCTCGCCTGATTGGTAACCCGGGGCAAGAAAACCATTAACCCAACAGCTGGCGAATGCGCACTGCCCAGACTGCGGGGCGAGCGGCCCAGGACGGGCAGGGTCGCCCTGCAATCCGGCATATCCGGTTTGGCCCCGGCTCGGTCGCTGCAGCGCAATGAGGCTCAGACGATCATCGTTCGATACGCGCGGCCCTGGCGCCAATTTGGCCTAGACGCTGACCCCAAACAGCGATCCGATGCCCGCGGTGACCGCCATGGCGAAGATGCCCCAGAAAACCACCCGCATGACCGCGCGGGCGATGGGCGCGGCACCGGCGATTGCGCCAAGCGCACCGAGCGCTGCCAGCGCCACAATGGTGACGACCAGCACGATCATGATAATCGCGCCTGCCGGCGCGAGGTAAGCGGCGACCAGCGGGATCGCACCAGCGACCGAGAAAGTCAGACCAGAGGCCAGCGCCGCCTGCAGCGGGTTGGCGGCGTGGACCTCGGACAGGCCGAGCTCGTCGTGGATATGGGCGCTCAACGCATCTTCGGCGGTCAGTTCCAGCGCGACCTGGCGTGCGGTCGCCTCGGTGAGCCCCTTCGCACGATAGATCGCGGTCAATTCGTCCAGCTCTCCTTCCGGGTTCTGTTCAAGCGCTTCGGTCTCGCGCGCGATGTCGGCGCGCTCGGTGTCGGATTGTGAGGAAACGGAAACGTATTCGCCCGCTGCCATCGACATGGCCCCTGCGGCAAGCCCGGCAATGCCCGCAACCATCACTGCGCTGGGTTCGGCATCCGCGGCGGCAACGCCCACGATCAGCGACGAGATCGACACGATGCCATCATTGGCCCCCAGCACGGCGGCGCGGAGCCACCCGCTGCGTGTAACGTAATGTGGGTCTTCAGGATGGGATGAGGGTGCGGTCATGTTGCGGGTCCGACGCTGGGGTGCAAGGGTTGGCCCGGAATCACCGGGCCGGCCGAAGGCTAGCATCGCTATTCGGCGAAGGTAATTGCGCGAATACGCGCGCCTCAGGCGCCCTCAAAGTGCAATTCGTCGCGGCGGGCCTCGGCGTAATGGTCGAAGGTGGCGGTAAACCAGGCGGTGCCGCGCGTCGCCGATCCGAGTTGTCGGAACAACTCGTCCTCCATAGCTGCCGGAAGCTGGGCGCGGAACACGTCCCACCCCGGCGCGGTCGGGTGGCCCTCAAAGCCTAGCACCTGGCCCTTGATCGCCGATATCAACGGCACCAGCGATCCGGCATGGATCGAAGGAACATGGATCTGCACCTCGGAAATCGGTTGCAGCAACTTCGCCCCAGCATCGGCCATCGCCTCCTTCATCGCGAATTTTCCGGCAGTCTTGAACGCGAAATCCGATGAATCCACAGAATGGTGTTTGCCGTCCTTCAGTACCACCGCAACATCGATCACAGGGAATCCGTTCGGCCCCTCAGTCAGCGCTTCACGAACACCTGCCTCGACAGAGGGTATGTAATTGCGCGGCACCGCGCCGCCCTTGACGACTTCGGTAAACGAAAAACCAGCCCCTCGTGGCATCGGTTTCAGGTCGATCAGGACGTCGGCGAACTGCCCCGCGCCACCCGATTGTTTGCGATGCCTGTAGTGCTTTTCAACTGCTTTCGACACGGTCTCTCGGATCGCGGGCAGCAGCGTTTCTTCGGCGAGTTCGATATTGAAATCGGCGGCCAGCTTTTCCGTGATGCGCCGAAGGTGCAGCGGCCCGTAAGTTGCCAAAACGGCGTGACCGGACCGCTCGTCGTGGCTCAAGCCCACACCGGTATCGATCTCGGTAATCCGTTCCAATGCGTTTGACAAACGTGCTTCGTCGCGTTCGTGAACTGGCTTCACGATGCGCCTGTGCATGGGTTCGCGCGGGCGGGACCAGCCGGGCAGCAGAGTCGCCCCGCCGGCATCATAGGCCGACCCGAGCGACAGGTGATCGGATTTCACCGCTAGGGCCAGGTCGCCCGGTTCGACCGATTTGCGCGGGGTTTTTGCGTCAAGCTCGGTCAGCGCGCCGACCCGGTCGCCCCCCAGCACGGCCCCGGCCGCGATCCCTGGCCCCAATGCCCGGATGACCACGGTCTTGCCCATATGCAGGACGTTTTCGGCCAGCGCTGGGACGGCCAGCGCACCACCCAACCGCTCGGCGACGCCTTGCACTTCTGGCGCCTCGTGGCGCAGCGTCTTCATCAGCCTGAATATGCCGTTGCCATGCTCCGCTGACCCCATCAGGGCAGGCACGACATCGCCATGCTGCAACAGGCGTGTCGCGATATCGAACACCTCGTCCGACATCGGTTTTTGATCTTCGATCAGTTCCTCCAACAGCGCATCGTCAAAATCTGCCATGGATTCAAGCAGTTCTGTCCGCGCTTCCTGTTCGCGGTCTAGCAGATCAGCGGGGATCTCTATCAGGTCCGAAGGCTGGCCTTCGTTGTAATGCCACGCCCGTTCGGAAATTAGATCGACGCTGCCCGTAACCTGCCCACCGTCACGAATTGGCACCTGTCGCAACACGATGGAATGGGCAGAATAGGTCTGCAATGCCGCCACGATATCACGCACGCGTTCGGTGTCCTGATCCATCCGATTGATGAAAACCACATGCGGAATACCTGCCTCTTCGATGAGTCGAAGGTACGGGGCAGACAGCTCTGCCGCGCCTGCCTCGGGTGGCACGCACAGTATCGCCGCATCGCTGGCCGCCAGTGCGGGGCCAGCCGCGTGTATGCAGTCCGGCCCGCCTGCAATGTCGATCGCGGCCCAATCTTCGCCCATGAAAGAAAAAAGCCGCAGGTTTGCGGCTCCGGATGTGTCGAATGTCGCTTTCGGGCCACCTTCCAGGGCGGCCATTGCCTGCGTGAGCCTTGATTTTCCTGATTGCGATGGTCCCAGGACCGTGATGACGCGCATTTCTGTCCTCCCTGATGGTCCGGCGGGTTTACCGGTCTTGTGCTCATCAGGGCTTCCGAACGGTTCGCAGCCGGTTCGGCCCGCCGCTGCGGCCTGCCCGTATCACTGCCTGCTGGTCACGGGTTTGCCCCGCCTTATGGACGAAGTTGACCCTGAGTCGCGCATCCGCGTCAAGTTTTGCGCAAAAGGCGAAATTTACCCTGCGTCGCCAACGTTTTCCGCATACGCGACCTTGAAAGCGACCTGTTTGTCGACGCTCGCTTCAGTCTGGTACTTGGACTTCCATTCGTCCAGCGGCATTCCGTAATAGATTTCCCGTGCTTCATCCTTTGACATCGCGATCCCGCGTTCATTGGCGGCTTCCTGATACCAGCGGCTCAGGCAGTTGCGGCAAAACCCGGCCATGTTCATCAGGTCGATGTTCTGCACGTCCGTACGCTTTTCCATCAGATGTTCGCGCAAGGCGCGAAACGCGGCGGCTTCAAGTTCGATGCGGGTTTGGTCGTCCATAATGGCCTCTGGCGGTATGTTGCGTTTCGCTCAATCTAAGCCCGCGCTGCACCGGTTTCCAGCACCGCAGACCGACGCAGGTTATCGGCAAGGAAGTCAAATACGAACCGCAACCGGCGGCTGCGGTGAATTTCCCGATGTGCCACCAGCCAGACCGGGAAGGAAAATGGCGCGAAATCCGGTAGTGCGCAAACGGCGTCCGGGTCCGCATCGCCCACTGCCTCATCGACAAGGGCCAGACCAAGCCCCTGTTTCATCAGGGACCACATTGCCAGGAAGCTTGACGTCCCGATGCGCATGTTGGCGGGGGTGAGCCCAAGGCCGGAATTCAGCAGCGCCGCACGAAACGCCGCGATCTCACCGCCTGCCAAGATGCTGGCGTGCGTCAGATCGGCCGGCCCCTTTATCGGGCCAAGCGTGGCAAGGTAATCGGCCGTCCCGTAAAACCGCGCCTTTGCCTCCCGCAGGCGGCGCGCAACAAGATCCGGTTCTGTGGGGCGAAAGTTGCGGATCGCGATATCGGCCTCGCGCCGCATCAGATCAGCGGCGCTGTTATCGGCCATGATCTCGATCGAAATGCGCGGCTCTGCCTGCTGCAACGCGTGCAGGATCGGCGGCAGGATCGTGCCTGAATACAGGTCAGATGCGCTGATGGTGACCTGGCCCTCCATTTCGTCGTTCTGGGCATAGGCCGACATGGACAGGCGGCTGGCCGCTTCGCCCATTGCGCGCACATGGGCCATCAAGTCGTGCCCGGCGGGCGTCAGTTGCAGGCCGCGCCCAAACCGTTCGAACAAGACGACGCCCAGTTCCTGTTCCAGTGCGTCGACCTGCCTTCCAAGCGTCGGCTGCGCCAACCCCAGCGCCCGCGCGGCGGCCGAAAGCGAGCCTTCTTCCGCCGTTACAAGAAACGCACGGGCGCGATTCCAGTCGAATTTCACAGATCTCCAATCCATGCATTAATGCATAGCAGATCGGCAACATAGGTCAATTTTCTATGACGACCTGCTGCGCTAAAACCCTGCCATCGCCGCAAACACGCGGCTGAAGATCAACAGCAAATGACGCCATCCGGCGCGTGACACCGCCGTCACGGGGATGGGCGCGCTTTGCATGAAACAGGAGATGTGACATGAATGTTTTTAACGATCCGCATTCCGTCGGCTATGCCCGGCTGACTGGGCTTTTCTATCTGATCATCGCGGCGGCGGGGTTCTTCGCCATCCTCTATGTGCCGGGCCAGCTGTACACGCCCGGCGACGGTGCGGCTTCGCTGGCCGCCATTTCCGAACGGCGGGGCCTGTTCAACGCCGGTATCGCCGGCGACGTGGCTGTGATCCTGTCCGAACTCATGGCCACCGCCATGCTGTTCTTCATGTTCCGCCATGTCAGCGAAACGCTGTCCTTCGTGGCCGCCCTTGCGCGGCTGATGATGGTCGCCGTGATGGCCGCAATGCTGTTCTTCTACGCCGGTGCCCTGGCGCTGGCCGGTCCGGATCTCGCCGGTATCGCCGGTGAAACTCGCGGCGCGCTGGGCGAGCTGATGCTGATCATACACGATACCGGCGTGCTGGTCTGGCAGCTGTTCTTCTGGGTCCACCTGATGATCCTGGGCCAGCTTGTGGCGCGTTCAGGGATGTATCCCCGTCTGCTGGGCCACGCGATGACGCTGGGATCCTTCGGCTACCTCATGGACAGCTTCAACAAGTTCCTTGCCCCCGAAAGTGCGGTTTTCGGCACCATCACCGGCGCCTTCTTGGCCTTGGTGTCCTTGGCCGAAATCGGCTTCGCTCTGTGGCTGCTGATCCGTGGCCCGCGCCGCGCCTGACGCCCAACCAAGACTTTGAAAGGAAGCAAGAATGAAACGTATCTGCATCATCGGCATTTCCGGCAAACTGGGCCAATACATGACCGAACACGCTTTGCGCATGGGCTACGAAGTGGTCGGCGTCTGCCGCCCGGAAAGTGCCCATAAACTGGCCCGCTTCGGCGACCAGATCACACTCTACACCGGCCGCACCAATGACCGAGAGGTCATCCGCCAGGCGGTCAAGGGCTGCGACGGCGTGCTGACCGTCCTTGTCGCCTGGGGTGTCGAGGATTACGCCAGCGGCACCGCACAGGCCGTGCTGGACTTCGCCGAACCGCACGCGCGGCTGATCTTTTCCTGCGGCTGGCACATCACCCGCGACGGCAAGGACCGCTATTCGCTGAAACTGCGTACCATCGTGGCGCTGTTCGGGCCCATCGCACGGGCACTGCGCTTTGCCGATCTGAATGATCAGGTCCGGTCTGCCAACCTCGTCTTCGCCTCGGATCGCGACTGGACGGTCGTACGTGGTTCAGACATCGAGGAAGGCGAAAGTGAAGGCCTGCCGGTCTGGGCGCGCCACGTGGGCGATCCGATCTTGGCGGCCAACCGAACCCGGCGGACCGATTTCGCCCTGTTCATGGTTCACGCCTTGGAAGACGACCGCTTGATCCGCGAAGCCCCAGCCATCAGTGCACGGGCCGCTTGACCTGATCACAAATCAGACAGGCAATCCATCAGGATCGGGGCCAGCCGTGCCGCCCAGGCGCGCTGGCCCTCTTCTGTGTCGATCAGGTCGTGGCGCAGCTCGATCAGCGTGTTGTCGCGGCCCGGTTTGATCGCATGGCGGTCGATCGCATCGCCTTCCAGATGCCCGGCATAGGGTTCGTTTTCGCCGACGCACAGGTCCGGTTCCGCGTTCAGACGC
>JBNKYL010000294.1:0-2607 GCA_050300875.1 Paracoccaceae bacterium | reverse complement strand
CAGATCAACAAACCGAATGGACTGTCCGGCCGCGCGATCCCGCTGAAACGGTTGCCTGAAACTCAAGCCGCCGCGCCGCCCACAGTCAGCCCGCCGATCATCAGCGTCGGCTGGCCGACGCCCACCGGTACCCATTGCCCGGCCTTGCCGCAGTTGCCGATGCCGGGGTCCATCGCCATGTCATTTCCGATGGCGCGGATATTGGTCAGCGACGTTGCCCCGTCGCCGATCAGCGTTGCGCCCTTGACCGGCGCGCCGACCTTGCCGTTTTTCACGCGGTAGGCTTCCGTGCACGAAAACACGAACTTGCCATTGGTGATATCGACCTGCCCGCCGCCGAAGCCGACCGCATAAATGCCGTCCTTCAGATCGGCCACGATTTCCTCGCGTTTGGCGTCGCCGCCCAGCATGTATGTATTGGTCATGCGCGGCATGGGCGCATGGGCGAAACTCTCGCGCCGTCCGTTGCCGGTCGGTTTCACACCCATCAGCCGCGCATTCTGCCGGTCCTGCATGTAACCCACCAGAATGCCATCCTCGATCAGCACATTCTTGCCCGACGGCGTGCCTTCGTCATCCACGGTGATCGACCCGCGCCGGTCGGGGATGGTGCCATCGTCCAGAACCGTCACGCCGGGCGAGGCGATGCGTTTGCCCATCAGACCGGCGAAAGCAGACGATCCCTTGCGGTTGAAATCGCCCTCCAACCCATGCCCGATAGCCTCGTGCAGCAGAATGCCGGGCCAACCCGCGCCAAGGACAACATCCATGACGCCCGCAGGTGCGGGTTCGGCGGCCAGGTTCACCAGCGCAATGCGCAGCGCCTCATCCGTGCTCGCCTTCCAAACCGCCGGATCGATCCAGGCCGAAAGCGCCGTACGCCCGCCCGCACCGTGATAGCCGCTTTCGCGACGGCCATCCTGCTCGACGATCAGCGACACGTTCACGCGAGACATCGGGCGCACGTCGCGCACGATGATGCCTTCGGGACGCAGGATCTCGACCTCTTGCAGTCCCGCCGCAATCGTGGCGCTGACCTGCACCACGCGGGGATCAAGGCTGCGGGCGTAGTCGTCGATTTCCTTCAAAACCTCGACCTTCACCGCAAACTCGGCCTCTGAAATCGGATCGGCGTCGGTATAGAGCCGCAGATTGGTGGCCTGCGGCGCATCGGCCAACGTGCCACCACCATCGCCCACGGCCAGACGCGCGGTTTCGGCAGCACGCTTCAGCGACGCTTCGCTGATTTCCGTCGAATGCGCATATCCTGCGGTTTCCCCCCGCACGGCGCGCAGCCCAAACCCTTCGGCGGCATCGTAACTGGCGGTCTTGATGCGCCCGTCTTCCAGCACCAACGCCTCGGTCCGGCGCCGTTCAAGGAACAGTTCGCCATCATCGCCACCGGCCACCGCGCCACGCAGGATATCCAGTGCGCGATCCTGATCCAGCAAGGTTTCAAAGGGGCGAAAGGCGGTCTCGGTCATGTCTCAGGCTCCATCCGGCCAATCCGGCCAGCGAAAAAAGCGGCCCTTTGCCGCAATGGTCATGCTTGTCTCGGTAACGCTAATATGGTTTTACGGCGCGCAGGCACAATGGGATTCCGCGACAAAACGCGGTTGAACGCGATTGGGGCCGGGATGGGCCGCAAAAAGAACGGGAAAATGAGATGCGTCTTTTGAACAGGTTTGCAGGGATTTCGGGGCTGATGGCCGGTATTCTAACCGGAGCGACCGCTTTCGCGCAGGATGGGCTGACCGGCTTGGAAACAGTTGGCAAGCCGGTTTCCGGGAAGATGGGCTTCCAACCTGCCGCGACCTCGCTGGCCGAAGGCCTGCAGGGTCTGGACCACATGATCATGATCATCATCACGGCAATCACGCTTCTGGTGACCGTACTTCTGCTGATCGTCATCGTCCGCCACAATGCGCGCGCCAATCCGACGCCCTCGCGCTTCACCCATAACACCCCGCTGGAAGTGGCCTGGACCCTTGGTCCGGTCCTGATCCTCGTCGTGATCGGTGCGTTTTCTCTGCCGCGTCTGTTCGACCAGCAGGAAATCCCCGAAGGCGACATCTATATCAAGGTGACCGGTTACCAGTGGTATTGGGGCTATGAATACGAAGACGAAGGCTTCGGCTTCGAAAGCTTCCTGCTGCCGCGCGAAGATCTGGCCGCTTACGGTTACAACCCGGATGAATACCTGCTGGCCACCGACAATGCCGTTGTCGTGCCGATCGGCAAGACCATCGTGATGAACGTCACAGGCGCTGACGTGATCCATTCCTGGACCATCCCCGCCTTCGGCGTGAAGCAGGATGCCGTGCCGGGCCGGATCGCGCAGCTGTGGTTCCAGCCTGAACGCGAAGGCGTGTATTTCGGCCAGTGTTCGGAACTCTGCGGCAAGGACCACGCCTATATGCCGATCACCGTCAAGGTGGTGTCGGAAGAAGCCGACAAAGAATGGCTGACCGGCGCGATCGAGGAATATGCGGGCGACATGTCGACCGCACCGGGCGTGGCGATCGCCTCGGCCGAGTAATCTTACGGAACGCCGCCCCGCTTAGGGGCGGCATCCCAACCCCACCAAGCAGACCCGCGCGTTCAAGC
>JBNKYL010000293.1:0-6524 GCA_050300875.1 Paracoccaceae bacterium | reverse complement strand
CCTGTGGAATTCGATCCTGATCGCGGGCGGGTCCACCATCCTTGGCCTGATCGTCGCGGTCCCGGCTGCATGGTCGATGGCCTTTGTGCCGTCGCGCCGGACCAAGGACATCCTGCTCTGGATGCTGTCGACCAAGATGCTGCCGGCGGTGGGCGTGCTGTACCCGATCTACCTGCTGTTCATTCAGCTTGGGCTTCTGGACAGCCGCCTTGGTCTGGTCATCGTGCTGATGCTGATCAACCTGCCGATCATCGTCTGGATGCTTTACACCTACTTCAAGGAGATTCCGGGCGAAATTCTGGAAGCCGCGCGGATGGATGGGGCTGGGTTGCGAGAGGAAATCCTCTATGTGCTGACGCCCATGGCGATCCCGGGCATGGCCTCGACCGTGCTACTGAACGTCATTCTCGCTTGGAACGAAGCCTTCTGGACGCTGAACCTGACGGCAGCAAAGGCCGCCCCTCTGACGGCCTTTATCGCAAGCTATTCCAGCCCCGAGGGCCTGTTCTATGCCAAGCTTTCGGCAGCATCCACGATGGCGATTGCACCTATCCTGATCATGGGCTGGTTCAGCCAGAAACAACTTGTCCGCGGCCTGACTTTCGGCGCTGTGAAATAAGGAAACTGACCAATGGGACAAATCAAACTAACCCAGGTGACCAAGAGCTTTGGTGAGGTCAATGTCATTCCGCCACTGGACCTGACAATCGAAGATGGTGAATTCACCGTGTTCGTCGGGCCATCGGGTTGCGGTAAATCCACGCTCCTGCGCCTGATCGCCGGGCTGGAAGATGTCACATCCGGCAACATCCAGATCGACGGCAACGACGCCACCAACGTGCCACCTGCCAAGCGCGGCCTGGCCATGGTGTTCCAGTCCTACGCTCTGTACCCGCATATGTCGGTAAAGAAGAACATCGCCTTCCCGCTGAAGATGGCAGGTGTGCCGTTGGATGAACAGGAACGCCGGATCGAGGCCGCCGCAAAGGCGCTGAACCTGACAGACTACCTGGATCGCAGGCCCGGCCAACTGTCGGGCGGGCAGCGGCAGCGCGTGGCCATCGGCCGATCTATCGTGCGTGAACCGGCGGCCTTCCTGTTTGACGAACCTTTGTCAAACCTGGATGCCGCCCTGCGCGTCGGGATGCGGTTGGAGATTTCGGAACTGCACAAGCGGCTGGCCACGACGATGATCTACGTCACGCATGATCAGGTCGAAGCCATGACCATGGCCGACAAGATCGTGGTTCTGCGTGCAGGGGTGATCGAACAGGTCGGTTCGCCCCTTGAACTGTATCACCGGCCGCAGAATGAATTCGTGGCAAGCTTCATCGGTTCACCGAAGATGAACATCATCTCTGGCGCCGAAGCCCAGAAACATGGGGTCGCCAAGATCGGCATTCGTCCGGAACATATCGACGTGTCCACGACCGAAGGCGCGTGGAAAGGTCGGGTCGGCGTTGCCGAACACTTGGGGTCGGATACGTTCATCCACGTACATGACACCGGGTTGACCGACATGATGACCGTCCGCATCGCAGGCGACATTTCCGTCAATCATGGCGACGAGATTTACCTGACGCCCCAGCTCGACAAGCTCCACAAGTTCGGAGCCGACGGAAAGCGCATCGACTGATGTTTGCGGCTGATACGTCAGCATCAGAAAATGGCACCGCCCGGAAAACCGGGCGGGCCGCACCTGCGACGCCGGACTTGATTGAACTTCGTAGTGAAATGGGGAAATGGGAAAAGGCGCGGTGCGTCGATTGTCCCGGATCATCCTGTGGCAAGGCGGTGGTCATATCCGTGTCCAAGGCGGTCAGGGTGATTGGACCGACACGTAAGGTGGATTGCGGAAGATGGTTGAACTAGTTCCACTTGCCGATGCTGCGCTGGATCGCATTCCGGTTGAACACCCGAGATATGATCGAAAAGCGATCACACCCGGCATCGTACATATTGGCGTGGGCAATTTTCATCGGGCGCATCAGGCTTGGTACACACACCGACTCATGCAGGACGGGCAGGCGCTGGATTGGGGCATCATCGGCGCGGGTGTTCGACCCTATGACCAGGCGATGCGCGAAAAGCTTCTGGCACAGGATTGCCTGACAACACTGGTCGAATTGGATCCTTCCACGACCAGGCTGGAAGTCATCGGTCCGATGATCGACTATCTTCCTATCGAAGACGGTAATGGTCCGCTGATTGCTGGCATGGCTGATGCGGCCATCCGCATCGTGTCGATGACTGTCACCGAAGGCGGCTATTACATCGACCCGGCGACCAACAGCTTTGACGCGGCTCATCCGGATATTCAACATGACGCGGCAAACCCGCAGGCGCCGAAAACGGCCTTTGGCGCAATCGTGGAAGCCTATCGATTGCGCCGCGCCGCCGGCGTGCCGCCTTTCACGGGGCTGAGTTGCGATAACCTGCAAGGAAACGGCAATATTCTGCGCAATGCGGTGGTTTCGCTGGCACGGTTGTCTGATCCGGATCTTGCCGAATGGATTGACAGCAACGCAAGCTTCCCCAATTCGATGGTCGACAGTATCGCGCCTGCTGTCGGTCAGCCGGAAATCGAACTCGTTCGGTCGTTTGGCATCGACGACGCTGCTCCGGTCACCCATGAACCTTTCCGCCAATGGGTGATCGAAGATCATTTCTGCGCCGGGCGGCCGAACTGGGATGCAGTAGGGGCCGTGTTCACCGACGAGGTGCATGCATTCGAAAAGATGAAGTTGCGCATCCTGAATGGCGGGCATCAGGTCGTGTCGAATGCGGGCATGTTGCTGAACCTGGCCACAATCGACAGCTGCATGACCCACGATCTGATCGGGCAATTGTTCCGCAAGGTGGCGCTGGAAGAGATTGCGCCGCATGTTGCGGCCGTTCCCGGCATGACTCCGCAAACCTATGTCAACCTGATTGACCAGCGTTTCCGTAACCCGAAAATCAAGGATTCAACCCGCCGGGTCGCATTTGACGGGTCGTCCCGGCATCCCGGTTTCCTGTTGCCATCAATTCGGGACGCGCTGGACAAGGGTGTCAAAATGGACGGCCTCGCGCTGGTCGAGGCGTTGTGGGCGCGGATGTGCGAAGGCACCCGCGAAGACGGCAGCACCATCGAACCCAACGACCCGAACTGGGAAGCCCTGAAGGAACGTGCCGTTGCGGCAAAGGCCGCGCCAATGGTTTGGTTGGAAATGCGAAACATTTATGGGCAGATCGGGGACGATGATGCCTTTTCGGGACAGTTTGAGACTTGGTTGAAGCTAATCTGGGCAAAGGGCGTCGAAACCGCTATTGCGGCCTACTTGCAGCGGGATTAGCATCGCTCGACTTGGGGTGCAGCGTTTGCGCATCGGGCGGCACGACGTCTGGCAGACCGGCCCCTGATCGCATTCGGGCGATCCGAAACCGAGACGCCTCAGCACCGGAGAATTATCTGTGGCATTTGACCGAGAAGCCGACAGCGCGGCGATCAACCCGATTGATCCCGACGAGCTGCAAAAAAAAATCCTGTGGCATCTGGAAAAGTCGCTTGGCAAGGATGCCGGCCACGCCACGACCTATGATTGGCGTTCGTCTCTTTCGTTGGCATTGCGCGATCTGGTCGTTGAACCGTGGTTCCGGTCGACGCGGCGCACTTATGAGGCAGACGGCAAGCGGGTCTACTACCTGTCGATGGAGTTCCTGATCGGTCGGCTTCTGGGTGATGTTGCCATCAATCTGGGCGCCGAAACGGCATCGCGCATGGCGCTGTCCACGCTTGGACAGGACTACGACGCTGTGGTTGTGGACGAACCGGATGCGGCGCTGGGCAATGGTGGATTGGGTCGGCTTGCGGCCTGTTTTCTGGACAGCCTGTCATCACTGGGAATCCCGGCCTATGGCTACGGCATCCGGTATGAACACGGGCTCTTCGAACAACGTTTCGAAGACGGGCGTCAGATCGAGGTGGCCGAAAACTGGCTGACCCAGAACCACAACTGGGAATTCGAACGCCCCGAGGTCGCCTATGAAATCGGCTTTGGCGGCACGGCGCATGGCGGCTGGCAACCGGCGGAAAAGGTCATCGCCAGGGCCTATGACACGCCGATCCTTGGGTGGCAGGGCCGGTGGGCCAACACGCTGCGATTGTGGTCGGCCAAGCCGACGGTGTTGTTCGACCTCGGCAGCTTCAATCGCGGTGACCTGATCGGTGCCGCGGTGCCCGAAGCGCTGGCCAGGTCCATTTCACGCGTGCTTTACCCCGATGACACGACCGAGGCGGGCAAGGAACTGCGTCTGAAACAGGAATATTTCTTCACCGCCGCGTCGCTAAAAGACATTCTGCGTCGGTTGGCGTCGCAGGGCCACGGGGTCGAAACGCTGCCCGATCACGTCGCCATTCAGCTCAATGACACGCACCCGGCGATTGCCGGGCCGGAACTGGTGCGGCTGTTGGTGGACGAACACGGGCTGGACATGGACCGCGCCATCGCGCTGGCCCGCGACTGCCTGGCCTATACCAACCACACCCTGTTGCCCGAGGCGCTGGAACGCTGGGATCTGGGCCTGTTTGCCCGCATTCTGCCGCGCCATTTGCAGATCATTCAGGCAATCGAAGCGGATCATCTGGAAAGAACAGGCAGCGCCGTGCGGATAATCGACGATCACGCGGTGAAGATGGGCGAACTGGCGTTCGTCATGGCGCACAAGGTCAATGGCGTATCGGCGCTGCATTCGGAGCTTGTGAAACAGACGGTCTTTGCCGATCTCAACCGCGACTATCCCGGCAGGGTCATCAACCAGACCAATGGCGTGACACCGCGACGGTGGCTTTACACCTGCAACCCGCCGCTTCGCCGTTTGATCACCGACACGATCGGCGAAGGCTGGGTGGGCGATCTTGAACAGCTGACGGCGCTGGAGCCGCATATTGCCGATGCCGGGTTTCGTGACGCCTTCATGGCCGCCAAACTGGCCAACAAGCAGGCCATGTCGAACTGGCTGGCCTGTGATGGCGGAACTTTGGTGGATCCGTCGGCCATGTTCGACATCCAGATCAAGCGTATTCACGAATACAAACGCCAGCTGATGAACATCCTGGAAACCATCGCATTGTGGAACGACATGCGCGACAATCCGGGGGCGAACTGGACCTGCAGGGTCAAGGTGTTCGGCGGCAAGGCCGCGCCGGGCTATGTTGCAGCGAAAGAGATCATTCACCTGATCAATGACGTGGCCAAGGTCATCAATACCGACCCGGTTACCAAGGACCTGCTGCAAATCGCCTATCCGGCGAATTACAACGTTTCCATGGCCGAGGTTCTGGTGCCTGCGGCCGATCTGAGCGAACAGATTTCAACGGCGGGCAAGGAAGCATCCGGCACAGGCAACATGAAGTTCGCGCTGAACGGCGCGCTTACCGTCGGCACGCTGGATGGCGCGAATGTCGAGATCCGCGAACATGTCGGGGCAGAAAACTTCTTTCTCTTCGGAATGAACGCGCAGCAAGTTGTCGAACGCCGCGCGCAACACGATTTCGCCCGTCAGGCCATCGCCGCCAGCCCGCGCCTGTCGCGGGTGCTGAAACAGATTGCGGATGGCATGTTTTCGGCGGGTGACCCGAACCGGTATGTTGGCCTGGTGGGGCATTTGCACGACCATGACTACTTCCTGGTGACCTGCGATTTCGACGATTACTTCGAAACCCAGCGCCTGATCGATGAAGCCTTCGCGAATCGTGATGGCTGGGCCAGAATGGCCGCACTGAACACTGCGCGGTCAGGTTGGTTTTCGTCTGACCGCACGATCCGGGGCTATGCCAGCGACATCTGGAACACCCCGTCCTTGTTGCCGGATCAGGGGGCGAATGGATGAACCATGCAGGCCAGGACGCCTATGATGCGATCTGCAACGGCCAGTTTGCCGACCCGTTTTCGGTTCTGGGCCTGCATGAAGTAGACGGCAAGCTGACCGTTACCGCCTTTCACCCCGATGTCGATGGTATCGAGGTGCTGGAACCCAAGACTGACCGCCGCATTGTAGCGCTGTCCCCGGTGGATGGTGCGCCGGGCGTTTTCCAGGGTGTGACGCGCCGGAAGGTGCGTTTTGACTACGCTCTGCGCTATTTGCGCGGTGGCGAAAGCTGGGTATCGGATGATCCCTATCGGTTTGGTCCGGTGCTGGGCGAGATGGACGAGTACCTGATCGGCGAAGGTTCGCACCTGCGCCTGTGGGAAAAGCTTGGCGCGCATGTGATGGACCACGAAGGCGCATGTGGCACGCATTTCGCCGTTTGGGCGCCGAATGCGCGGCGCGTGTCCGTTGTCGGGGATTTCAATGCATGGGACGGCCGCCGTCATGTCATGCGCAAACGCGGCACGACCGGCGTCTGGGAAATTTTCATCCCCGGATTGGGTGACGGCACGGTTTACAAATATGAACTGCTGGATGGGCAGGGGAACCTGTTGCCGCAAAAAGCCGATCCATTCGGGTTCGGAGCCGAACTTCCACCGCGCACCGCGTCCGTC
>JBNKYL010000292.1:0-7502 GCA_050300875.1 Paracoccaceae bacterium | reverse complement strand
GCTTGCGCATCTTGTAGATGTCCAGCCCCAGTTCGCCCGCCTCGAACCGCGCGCGCTTGTCGCCCTCGTTGGCTTCGCGCGCCTGCGCCTTGGCCAGCACATCCGCTGCCTCGTCGCGTCGCACCACGCAGACCCCGTCATCATCGGCCACGATGATGTCGCCCGCATTCACCAACTCGCCCGCGCAGACCACCGGCACGTTGACCGAACCCAGCGTTTCCTTGATCGTGCCCTGCGCGCAAATCGCCTTGGACCAGACCGGAAAGCCCATTTCCGTCAGGTCCTTCACGTCCCGCACACCGGCATCAATCACCAACCCGCGACAGCCGCGCGCCTTGGCCGATGTTGCCAGAAGGTCGCCGAAATAGCCCGCGTCCGACGGCGAGGTTGTGCCCAGCACCATGATATCGCCGGGCTGCAGCTGTTCGATGCAAACATGAATCATCCAGTTATCGGCAGGCGGGGCCAATATGGTCACCGCCGATCCGGCCACGCGGGCACCACGGTAGATCGGGCGCATGTAACTGGCCAGCAGGCCCTTGCGCCCCTGCGCTTCGTGCACGGTGGCCACGCCGCAGGCGGCCAGCCCGTCGATCACCGCCTGATCTGCGCGTTCGATGTTCTGGACGACCAGCCCCGTTTGTCCCGGTTGAATGCTCATGTGTCCCCCTTCTTGACCGGCGGCGTTCCATGCGTGTGGAAGGTTTCGATCGTCTTCAGACCCCAGGCCTGGCCCTTCGTGCGATCCGCTTCGGTCCAGACAACCGGTTCCCATGTCGGGTCCAGGATCAGCCGAGCCCCGGCATTGGCCAGCTCGATCCGATTGCCTGCCGGTTCCCAGGCATACAGAAAGAAAGACCCCTGAATCGCGTGCTTGTGCGGCCCGGTTTCGATATGGACGCCGTTTTCCAGATAGATGTCGGCCGCCCGCAGAATGTCTTCACGCGTGTCGGTGGCATAGGTCACGTGGTGCAGCCGCCCCCGCCCGCCGCCGCGTTCTTCGGAACAGACGAGGTCATAGGTCTTGTTGTTGCAGGTGAACCAGCAACCGCCCATGCGGCCATTGTCCAACTGGATATACTCGGTCACGCGACTGCCCAGACAGGTATCGACGAAACGTTTGAATTCGCGCACATCCTCGCCCAGCAGGTTCACGTGGTCGATCCGCCGCGGGCTGATGCCCTGCGCGTGATAGCGTGACGACAGGTTTTTCAGCGCGGATGCGTCTTCGGGCGGGGCCGTGTATTTTACCGTGTCCCAGTACAGTTCGAACACGTGCCCGAACGGGTCTTCGAACCGAAAGGCCCGGCCATGGCCCGGATCGTCATTGACCCAGCCGATCACCTTGAAATCAGATGCCTCGATGGCGGCAACCCGGCGTTCTAGCGCCTCGGGTGACGACACCCGAAAGGCCACATGCCCGATCCCGGTTGTGTCCGACCGGGTCAGCTTCAACGAATGATATTCGTAATCATCCCAGCCGCGCAGATAGGCGCTGTCGCCGTGTATGCCGGAACACTTCAGCCCAAAGACGCGGGTGAAGAAATCAAGGCTTTCGTCGAACTTGTCGGTCAGAACCTCGACATGGCCAAGATGGGCGAGGTCGCTCATTCCAATTCATCCACGGTCCTGGGGAAGATCGTCTGGAACCCTTCGGCATAGCGGCAATCACGCCCGCCCGCCTGACCGCCGGAATTGCGGCGGAAATGGTTGCCGCGGTTTTCGGCGACGTTCTTGTAGAAATTCCACAGGTGTTCCTGGCCTTCCATGCACTGGATAGCCGCCCATTTACGGTCCCAGACCGGGGTGATGTCCAGGAACACGGACGGCTTCCATTCCATCTGCTCGGTCTGGTGCGGTTCGAACAGGTAAAGCTGCGGCGCGCCCAGCACCTTTTGCCCCGGATTGTGGCCCCAGGCCTGCGCGATCATCCGCGTTTCCAGCGCGAATTGCGTCGTGTTCATATGGTCGGTGTTGTAGGGGTCCCAGCGCGAATGCGACATCATCCATTTGGGCTGCACTTCGCGGATCACATCGACCATGCGGTCCTGCGTTTCCCGTCCAAGGTCTAGCGGGTAGTCCCCCACGTCGAAGAACCGGATATCGGAAACGCCCAGCGCGGCGGCGGCATTTTCAGCCTCCTGCTGGCGCGCGGCCTTGACCTTGTCTAGCGTCATGCCTTCCTGCTTCCACAGCTTGGCGCTTTCACCGCGTTCGCCATAGGACAGGCAGACAACAGTCACGTCCCAGCCCTTGGACGCGTGCTGTGCAATCGCACCGCCCCCGCGCCAGACGAAATCGGCGGAATGCGCAGAAATGACGAGCGCGGTTTTCTTGTCGGACATGGGCGGACCCCTATTATCAAAATGCGGCTTTGCGCTGCACACTATGCGCCGACGTCCCCGGCTTGCCTATTTCGAATGCAGTTTTTAGGATAAGTTTTCGCTATAAGCGGGGTAAAGACTTGAAAGCGGACTTTCCGAACCTGCGCCACATGCTGGTCTTTGCCAAGGCGTGCCATACCGGGTCGGTGTCGGCGGCCGCGGACATATGTCATCTGTCACAGCCCGCAGCGACACAGGCCATTGCGGGGCTGGAAAACGATCTGGGCGCCAAGCTGTTCGCGCGGAAGTCACGCGAACTTTTGCCAACCGGATGCGGTCTGCTTTTCCTGCCACGTGTCGAAGCCGCCCTGCATCACCTGGCGGAAGGCGCGCGCAACGCGACGCGCGGCAAGGAAGCACGTCGGGGCCAGACCACGTTCGACCGGCAGGTCACGGCCGCGCAGCTCCGCGCCTTCGTGGCGATTGCCGAAGCCGGGTCCTTCACCATGGCCGCACGGGCGCTTGGCCTGTCTCAGCCCAGCGTCCACCGGGCGGCGCGAAACCTGGAAGCCCTCGCGTCAGTGCCGTTCTTTCGATCCACGGCGGTGGGTGTGGAACTGACCGCGCCCGCGCAGTCCTTCCTTTTGGGCGTCAAACTGGCCCAGGCCGAAATTCGGCAGGGCATCGAAGAGATCGGCAAGGAACTGGGCGAAGATCGCGGCACGTTTCACTTGGGAAGCCTTCCGCTGGCGCGCACATGGATTGTCCCGCATGCTGTCGACGCGCTGGTGTCCGCCCATCGGAAGGTTCAGGTCCGGGTCGTCGATGGGCGATATGCTGAACTTTTGCGCAGCCTGCGCGAAGGCGACCTTGATTGCCTGATCGGCGCATTGCGCGACCCTTCGCCCGCCGACGACGTCACACAGGAACCTCTTTTCGACGATGCCCTGGCGATCGTGGCCCACCCAAGCCACCCCTTGGCCAGCAAACCTGTCGTATCCGTCGATGACACGCTGGCCTTTCCGTGGGTCGCCCCGCCAAAGACCACGCCTGCGGGCCAATACCTGTATGACACATTGCGCATTCACGAACGCGCCGTTACTCCGGTTCGCGCGGTTTCGTCGTCGCTGATCATGCTACGCAGCCTTCTGGCGCTTGGCCCATACATCACCATCATCTCGCGCCATCAGGTCAGCGTGGAACTGAAAGAGGGCCACATGGTCGCCCTGCCCGTCCCGCTCACCGGCAACAGCCGGGCCATTGGCCTGACTTATCGAACGAATTGGCGCCCGACCAAAACACAGGCCGAATTCATGGGCTATTTGCGGAATTTCAGCGCCGAACGCGAAAGCTGATTATAGGCCACGACGTCGGGGCATAGCTTTTTTCAATGCCTTTGCTTGCCATTTCTATTACTCTGATGACATGCGGGGATGGTAGGGAACCCTGCGAACAGGAACCCCGGCACAAGACGCGGGTGGTTCATGCAGACTTGGCCGCAATCGGGAGCAGTCACATGCCATCTGACAAGAAATACGAAGATATTCCGGGCACCTATGTGTTCGATGCGGATCGGTCGCGGGAAGGCTATCACCTGAACCAGTTCTGCATTTCGTTGCGGCTGCAAAAGAACCGGGATGCGTTCAATGCCGACGAAGGTGCCTATCTGGACAACTACCCGATGACGCCGGAACAGCGGCAGGCGGTTCTGGCCCGCGACTGGAACGGGCTTTTGGCATTGGGCGGCAATATCTATTACACCTCCAAGCTGGCCGCCAATGACGGGATCAACTTTCAGAACCTTGCCGGGCTGATGACCGGCATGGGGGTCGAGCAATACCGCGAAATGATGCTGAACGGTGGCCGCCCGATCGAGGGCAATCGTTACAAATCCGAATGGGGAGAAGACTAATGGCGCGCATAACCGCAGGTGTGGGCTGTTCCCACGTTCCGGCCATAGGTGTGGCGATGGATACGGGCATCACAGATCAACCCTATTGGCAGCCGGTTTTCGAAGGTTTCAAGAAGTCCCGCGAATGGATGAAGGAAAACAAGCCGGACGTGATCTTCCTGGTCTATAACGACCACTGCACCGCGTTCGATGCGTCCTGTATCCCGACCTTTGCGCTGGGGTGTGCGGCCGAATTCCATCCGGCCGACGAAGGCTGGGGACCGCGCCCGGTGCCGGTGGTCAAGAACCACCAGAAACTGGCCAGCCATATCGCGCAGTCGCTTGTGCTGGATGAATTCGACATCACCATCATGAACGAGATGGAGGTCGACCACGGTCTGACCGTGCCGCTGTCGGTGATGTTCGGGGAGCGTGGGGTCGATGACGAATGGCCCTGCCTTGTCATTCCGCTGGCGGTCAACGTGGTGCAATACCCTGCGCCCACCGGCAACCGCTGCTACAATCTGGGCAAGGCGATCCGCCGGGCGGTGGACAGCTATCCCGAGGATCTGAACGTCATGATCTTCGGAACCGGCGGGATGAGCCACCAGTTGCAGTACAAGCGCGCCGGTCTGATCAATGTCGAGTGGGACACGCGGTTCCTCGACCTGATGACCGAAGACCCGAAGGCCGCGAGCCAGATCGACCATGTCGAATACCTGCGCGAAACCGGGTCCGAAGGCATCGAAATGGTCATGTGGCTGGTCATGCGCGGGGCACTGGATGAAGACGCGGTCGAGGTGCATCGCCACTACCACGTGCCGGCATCGAACACGGCGGTGGGGCACATCATTCTGGAAAACAAGGTGCTTCAGGACAAAAGGAACGCGGCATGAGGATTTGCGTGGCAGGCGCCTATGGCGCATTCGGCATCAAGCATCTGGACGCACTGGCGGCGATTGACGACGTTACCGTCACTTCGGTCATGGGTCCGACAGCGGCCAAGATCGAAGCCCTGGCGCAAGAACGCGGCATTGGCCATTGGGCCACGACACTGGATGACTGCCTGGCACGCGATGATGTGGATGCGCTGATCCTGGCGACGCCGACGCAGTTGCATGCCGAACAGGCGATTGCCTGCATGAAGGCGGGCAAACCGGTTCTCATCGAAATACCGATGGCGGACAGCCTTGCGGATTCCAAGGCCATCTGCGACGTGCAGAAGGAAACCGGCGTGCTGGCCATGGCCGGTCAGGTGCGCCGTTTCAACCCGTCGCATCAATGGATTCACAACAAGATCGCCGCGGGCGAGTTGAAGATCCAGCAAATGGACGTGCAGACCTATTTCTTTCGTCGGTCCAACATGAACGCCAAGGGCGAACCGCGGTCGTGGACGGACCATCTGCTGTGGCATCATGCCTGCCACACGGTCGATCTGTTTCAATATCAGACCGGCGAAACAGTGGACAAAGCCTTTGGCCTGGAAGGTCCGCATCACCCGGAACTCGGCATCGCCATGGACATGGCCATTGGCATGAAAACCCCGTCCGGCGCGATCTGCACGTTGTCGCTCAGCTTCAACAACGATGGCCCGCTTGGCACCTTCTTCCGCTATATCTGCGACAACGGCACGTATATCGCGCGCTATGACGACCTGTTCGACGGCAAGGAAAACCCGATCGACCTGTCCGATGTGGCGGTCAGCAACAACGGGATCGAACTGATTGACCGCGAATTCATTGCGGCAATCAGGGAAGGCCGCCAACCGAATGGTTCGGTCCATGACGTCCTGGCGGCCATGGAAACGCTGGATCGCATCGAACGGTCGATGTCCTGAACACGCCCGGCCCGCACGGTGGATCGGCGATGAATCATGGCAGGCCGGGTCTGCGAAACGCCGCGGCCTGATCTGCTTTCAGTCCCTGCGCATCCTGGCCGGAATCCACGCGTGCTTCGACTTCGTCATCCGCTCATTTTTTGTGCATATCCGCCTGCGCTCGCTCAATAATGTTGCGGCGGCATCCATTGAAGGCCCCGCTGGACCCCGCCCGATGGCCCGTCCGTGGCAATGGTGGTGAACTGCCAAAGGCACAATTATGCGTTGCCCGGGGGACGGTGCGTAATCCATGACGACCATGACACGGATAATCGAAGCGCAACCGCGCGCCGATGGTCATGTCAGCCTGTCCGTTCGGGCACGGGGCCAGAACACGCATCTGGCAGGATTGCGGCAATCTGGATCAATGCGCGCCCTGTTTCCCATGGGCCGGGACATGCAGGCGGTGCTGATAAACACCGCTGGCGGGGTCACAGGTGGGGATAGGTTTTCGGTCACCGCCAAGATCGACGAAAACGCCGCGCTGACCCTGACCACGCAGGCCGCTGAACGGGCCTACAAGGCGCAGACCGGGCAAACGGGCCTGATCGACAATCGCCTGCAAGTGGCGCGCGGGGCCCATGTGAACTGGCTGCCGCAGGAAACCATCCTTTTCGACGGCTGCGCGCTGAACCGCCGCCTTGTCGTAGACCTTGCCAAAGATGCGACAGCCCTGATCGCCGAACCCCTGGTCCTTGGCCGCGCCGCGATGGGCGAACAGGTGCGCAGCGGGCATTTCAGCGACCGGATCGCGCTGCACCGCGATGGCAAATTGCTGTTCCTCGACTGCCTCAGACTGGGGGCCGACATGGCCGCCCATATGGACGCCCCCTGGATCGCGGGTGGCGCGCAGGCCATGGCCGCCGTCATCCTTGTTCACCCCTCGGCCGAAGCGCACCTTGACCCGGTGCGCGCCATGCTGCCCGCGACAGCCGGGGCCAGCCTGATCCTGCCAGACCTGCTTTTCATCCGCATCCTCGCGACCGACAGCCACCTGTTGCGGCAAGCGCTGATCCCGGTGCTGATGCGGCTTTCCAATGACGACCTTCCCCGACCCTGGATGATCTGACCCATGAACCTGACGCCCCGAGAAAAAGACAAGTTGCTGGTCGCCATGGCTGCCGAAGTCGCCCGCAAACGGCTGGCGCGCGGCGTCAAGCTGAACCACCCCGAAGCGATTGCGCTGATAACCGATGCGGTGGTCGAAGGCGCGCGCGACGGGCGGTCCGTTGCTGACATGATGGAAGCTGGCGCCCAGGTCATCACCCGCGATCAATGCATGGAAGGCGTGGCCGAAATGATCCACGAGGTCCAGGTCGAAGCAACCTTTCCCGATGGCACCAAGCTGGTGACCGTCCACAATCCCATTCGATAACCCGGAGGTATCCCCATGAAGAAACTTGCCCTTCTG
>JBNKYL010000291.1:0-5639 GCA_050300875.1 Paracoccaceae bacterium | reverse complement strand
TTCTGACCATCTACCGCGCGTCGGACGTTGCGGCGTTCAGTTTTCTGTCACCGATCTTCGGCATCGTGCTGGGATGGTTGATGCTGGGCGAAGAGGTGGGCGCGTCGATTCTGTTTTCGGGCGCATTGGTGGCCGTGGGGCTGGTGCTGATCAACCGGCCTGCACCCAACTGACCGGCGGTCAGAGCCGGGCGAGCCGTTCTGTCAGCAGGTCAAAGAACCCATCGGCGTCGATGCTGCCCATGAACTGCGCATTGGCCGGTCTTTTGGTGACGCCCCACCAGTCGGCGACGGTCATGCCGCGGGTCAGGTCAGATTGGCATTCAATTTCCACGTTGATGTGGCGGCCCGTGAACAGGTCGGGCCGGATCAGGTAGGCAATGGTGGTGGGGTCGTGCATCGGCGCGCCGAGCGATCCGTATTTTTCCCGGTCGAACCGTTCGAAGAACCCGACCCAGCTGGCCACGGTGTCGCCCACATGGCTGCCGATGGATTTGATCGCCGCCACGCGGTCGTGGGTGACCAGCGCCTTGTGGGTGATGTCAAGCGACATGACGACAATGGGAGCGCCAGATTTGAATACGATATCAGCGGCTTCGGGGTCGACATAGATGTTGAATTCGGCCGCCGGCGTGACGTTGCCAACTTCGAAATAGGCACCGCCCATCAGGACGATTTCGGCCACGCGGTCCACGATGTCGGGCGCGCGCTGGAAGGCGGCGGCGATGTTCGTCAGCGGGCCGATGGGCACCAGCGTGACGGTGCCGGTTGGTTCGCGGCGCAGCGTGTCGATCAGAAAATCGACGGCATGGGTGTCTTGCAAGGCCAGCGTCGGGTCTGGCAGGGCGATGCCATCGAGCCCAGTCTTGCCGTGGACATATTCGGCGGTCACAAGTTTGCGGGTCAGCGGCGCATCATGGCCCGCGAAGACGGGAATATCGCTGCGAAGGGCAACTTCGCAGACCTTGCGTGCGTTTAGCTGGGTCAGGGGCAACGGCACGTTGCCGGCGACACAGGTGATGCCCAGCAATTCAACGTCTTCCGGGCTACCCATGGCCAGCAGGATAGCCACGGCATCGTCCTGGCCGGGATCTGTGTCGATGATGATCTTGCGCGGCATGGCGTCCCCCTTTTGCCGAAAGTGGTTTCAGCAAATGGCGGGCTTGTCCAGCCGGATCAGGCGCGTGCCAGCGTGGTGGCGTCGGTCGCCAATGCCCGGATGCCGTCCCAATCCTGTGCGTTGACCATGGCGGCCGGGGCGACCCAAGACCCGCCGACACAGAGCGTATTCGGCAGGTCCAGATAGGTTTGCGCATTGTCGCGGGTGATACCGCCTGTCGGGCAATAAGAAATCTGCGGCAAGGGCGAGGCAAAGGATTTCAGCGCCGGCGCGCCGCCGTTGGATTCCGCAGGGAAGAATTTCTGCACGGTGTAGCCGCGTTCCAGCAGGCGCATGGCTTCGCTGGGGGTGGCGGCGCCGGGCAGCATGGGCAGGCCGGCCTCTTCAGCAGCATCCAGGATTCGGTCCGTGGCGCCGGGAGAGACGCCGAACAACGCGCCAGCGGCCACGGCGCGATGCACGTCATCGGGGGTCAGGATGGTGCCTGCGCCTACCACGCCGCCTTCGACACGTGACATTTCACGGATGACGTCCAAAGCGGCGTCGGTGCGCAAGGTGACTTCCAACGCGGGAAGCCCGCCATCGACCAGCGCGCGGGCCAGATCGGCCGCCGTGTCAGCGGACTTGACCACCAGAACCGGGATCACTGGGGCCAAGGCGCAGATTTTGCGGGCTTCTTCGGATGCGCGGGCTGGGGTGATGTGCATCTGGGCGTTTCCTTTGTTTTCAGATTACGACGGCGGCGCCATCGCTGGCCAGCCCGACATTGCGGCGGAAGACCTCGAACATTTCGCGGCCCATGCCAGCGGCGTTGCGGGTGGCGTCGAATGGGACAGTGTCGCGCGTAGCGAAATCCGGCTCCAGCACGTCAAGCACACCATTTGCGGCATCGACTCGGACCCGGTCGCCATCGCGCAAACGGGCGAGCGGGCCACCATCAGCGGCTTCGGGGCAGACATGGATCGCGGCGGGCACCTTGCCCGAGGCGCCCGACATCCGACCATCTGTCACCAGTGCAACCTTCAACCCGCGATCCTGAAGAACCGCCAGTACCGGCGTCAGGGCGTGCAGTTCGGGCATGCCCATTGCCTTGGGCCCCTGGAACCGCATGACAACGACGCAATCGGACGTAAATTCATTGGCTTGGAAGGCTGTCTTGACGTCCTCTTGCCGTTCAAAGACGCGCACCGGCGCTTCGATGACATGGCGTTCGGGGGCGACGGCGGACACTTTCATCACGCCGGTGCCAAGGTTGCCGGACAGCTGTTTCAACCCACCGGTGGGCTGGAACGGGTCAGAGGCGGGGCGCAGGATGCGGTCGTTTTCGGTCTGGGTCGGGCCTTCGACCCAATCCAGCTGACCGTCGGTCAGTTTGGGTTCGCGGGTGTAATGGTGCAGGCCGGTCCCGGCGACGGTTTCCACGTCTTCATGCAGCAGCCCGGCATCCAGCAATTGCCCGATCATATAGGTCAGGCCACCGGCGGCATGGAAGTGGTTCACGTCCGCCAGCCCGTTGGGGTAGACGCGCGCCAGAAGTGGCGTCAGTTCGGACAGTTCGGCAAAGTCCTGCAAGTCCAGTATGATCCCGGCCGCGCGCGCCATGGCGGGTAGGTGCAGCACAAGATTTGTCGATCCGCCGGTGGCCATCAGCCCAACGATACCGTTGACAAAGGCCTTTTCATCCAGGATGTGCCCTGTGGGTCGGTAATCATTGCCAAGCGCGGTGATTTCCAGCGCGCGGGTCGCGGCCCGTTCGGTCAGGGCGGTGCGCAGGTCGCTGTCGGGTGGCACGAAACTGGCACCGGGCAGGTGCAGCCCCATGAATTCCATCAGCATCTGGTTGGTATTGGCGGTGCCGTAGAAAGTGCAGGTGCCGGGCCCATGATAGGCCGCCATTTCGGCCGCCATCAGCGCGTCGCGCCCGACTTGACCGGCCGCGAATTTCTGGCGCACCTTGGCCTTTTCATCATTGGCGATACCGCTGGCCATGGGCCCGGACGGCACGAAGACGGACGGCACATGGCCGAAACTGGCCGCGGCCATGACAAGGCCGGGCACGATCTTGTCACAGATGCCCAGGAAAAGTGCGGCATCGAAGGTGTTATGCGACAAGGCGACACCGGCGGACAAGGCGATCACGTCACGCGAAAATAGCGACATTTCCATGCCGGTCGACCCTTGGGTGATACCATCGCACATGGCGGGCACCCCGCCTGCCACCTGGCAGGTCGCGCCTGCCTTGCGGGCGGCCGCACGGATCTGGTCGGGATAGGTTTCATAGGGCTTATGTGCCGACAGCATGTCGTTATAGGCCGTCACGATGCCCAGGTTCGGGGCCTGTCCGGCGGCCAGAGCAGCCTTGTCGTCAACCATCGCCGCATAGGCGTGGGCTTGTGCCGAGCAGGACAGATGCGCGCGCGACGGTCCGGCGTTGCGGGCGGCGTCGACCCGGTCCAGATAGGCGCGGCGCGTCGGTTCGCTGCGGGCAATAACGCGTTCGGTGATTTCGGTCAGTTTCTTGTGTGTCATGGGTACATCCTGTTGGCGCG
The DNA here is from genome assembly GCA_050300875.1 of Paracoccaceae bacterium. Lineage (GTDB taxonomy): Bacteria > Pseudomonadota > Alphaproteobacteria > Rhodobacterales > Rhodobacteraceae > CBDCFL01. Next base: position 1,971 of record JBNKYL010000291.1, on the reverse strand, counting down.
GGACTAGCATAGCTTGTTAGCGCTAACAAGTCATTTGACCAAGATGCCGCGGGCAGGAGAAATAACCGGCTATCTAAGACGCCAAACCTTGCATCCGGCTGGTATGGCGGCGATAAACATGCAAAGCCCAAAGAGGTCGAAGCAGTGCTGAATAGACGCGTTTTCCTGGCTGTCGGTGCGGCAGCGGTTCTTTCGGGGTGTTCCGGCGGGGGCGATCCGGTATCCGCGCTTCTGTCGATCAGCCAGGCTGATCCGCGCCCGGTCGACGTCACGCAATTGCCCGCGATGCGGGTCACAAGGTGGCAGGTTCTGGTTCCGGAAACGCTGACCGTGTCGGAATCCAACATGATCAAACCCGTGGCCGACATTGTCTGGCGCGGCGACCCTTTCGGGGATCGTCACGCGCAGGTTCAGGCAATCATGGAGGAAGGCACCGCGCGCGCGGCAGCCCGCATGAAAGGCAACCTGCCGGTGACTGTCCTGATTACGGTAAAGCGGTTTCACGCGCTGACCGAAAAGACCCGATACGCCTATTTCGGCGAGCACGAGATCGTATTCGATCTTGAGCTGCGCAATTCCGACAGCGGCGATGTGGTGGTACCGCGCTATACCGTCGACGCGACTTTCCGCGCCTATACGCAATACGAAGCCCTGGATGCGGAACGGCGAGGCATCACGCAGAAATCGCGCATTCTCGAACAATTGGAACAGCGTTTGTTCCAGGAATTCACCGGCGCGCCAGCCCAGAACATCGACGAAAGTCCTTTGATCGTGGGCGATCACTCAACGGTGGAAGGCGACCAGATACTGCCATTGGCGCCCACTGGTGGGTGACGGCGTGCAATACCCGGTCATCCGGCTGAAACCCAAGGCAAATGCCCGCGCCATACGTCACGGGTTTCCCTGGGCCTATGATAACGAGATTGTCACCGATCGCCGCACCAAGGGGTTGACCCCCGGCAGTTTGGCGTTGTTGCAGGATGCAGATCGAAACGACCTGGGCGTGGTGACGGTCAATCCCGCCAGCCGAATCTTTGCCCGGGTGCTGGACCGTGACCCCGCTGTGGTGATCGACCGGAAATGGCTGGCAGAGAAGCTGGGCTTTGCGCGCGCGTTGCGTGAACGGGCCTTCGATCAGCCATTCTACAGGCTGGTACATGCCGAAGGCGACGGTCTGCCGGGGCTGGTGATCGACCGGTTCGGGGATCATTTCGCGGTGCAGCCGAATGCCGCCTGGGCCGATGCCCGCATGGCGGAGATCACGGATATCCTTGTCAGCGATTTCGGCGCCCAGGCCGTGGTGATGAACGGCACCGGCCGGGCGCGCAAGCTGGAAGGCTTGGACGGAAAGACCGAACTTGCCCATGGCTCTGTGACCGGCCCGGTTCAGGTACCGATGAACGGCGCGATCTACATGGCCGACCTTCTGGGCGGGCAGAAGACAGGGTTGTTTTACGATCAGCGGCCAAATCATGCCATGGCGGCCCAGCTGGCGCGCGGCGCGACCCGGGTGTTGGACGTGTTTTCTCATGTCGGCGGGTTTTCTCTGGCCGCTCTGGCGGCAGGGGCAGGTCAGGCGCTGGCCGTGGACGGGTCCGCTCCGGCGTTGGAACTGGCACGCGCTGGCGCCGATGCTGCGGGCTTTGGCGACAAGTTCAGGACAAGGCAGGGCGATGCATTTGCGGTGATGGAAGAATTGGCCGGGCAGGGCGAACTGTTTGACACGGTCATTTGCGACCCGCCCGCCTTTGCGCCGAACAGGCAGGCCTTGCAAACGGGCCTGCGGGCCTATGAACGGGTGGCGCGGCTGTCGGCGGGTTTGGTTGAACCGGGCGGCATATTAATCCTGTGTTCCTGTTCCCATGCTGCCGATCTGACCGAGTTCAGGGCCGCGTCGACGCGCGGTATCGGCAAGGCGGGCCGCGCGGCGCAACTGATCCATACCGGCTTTGCCGGGCCGGACCATCCGCA
>JBNKYL010000290.1:0-8339 GCA_050300875.1 Paracoccaceae bacterium | reverse complement strand
GAAGCACGTCCTCGGGCGAGGTGCCCCAGGTGACGACGGGCGCGATATCCTCGCCCTTGATGGTCACGACCTTGTCCCAGTGCGCATCGTCGTCCGAATAGAGAGTCTTCCACCAGTTCAGCGCCGCCTCCCATTGCGCGCCTTTCGGGGCGTGGGGGCGGCCCATGCAATACTCAAACGTCTTTTCGTCCGGTGCAATCAGGCCCGCGCGGGCGCCGCCTTCGATTGCCATGTTGCAGACGGTCATGCGGCCTTCCATGCTCAGATCACGAATCGCCTCGCCGCAATATTCGATCACATAGCCGGTGCCGCCCGCCGTGCCGGTTTCGCCGATTACCGACAGGGTAATGTCCTTGGCGGTCACGCCGGGGCGCAGCTTGCCGGTGATTTCCACTTTCATGTTCTTGGATTTCTTCTGGATCAGCGTCTGAGTGGCCAGAACATGTTCCACTTCCGAAGTCCCAATGCCATGCGCCAGCGCACCGAATGCCCCGTGCGTCGCCGTATGCGAGTCACCACAGACCACCGTCATGCCCGGCAGGGTCCAGCCCTGTTCGGGGCCGACGATATGCACGATGCCTTGACGGACATCCGACACGGGATAGTAATGAATGCCGAAATCCTTGGCGTTTTTGTCCAGCGCGGCAACCTGAATGGCCGAATCCTCGGTCATGTTCTTGGGGTCTTCACGGCCCGGCGTGGTGGGCACGTTGTGGTCGGGCACCGCGATGGTCTTGTCGGGTGCATGCACCTTGCGGCCCGCCATGCGCAGCCCTTCAAAGGCCTGCGGGCTGGTCACTTCGTGCACCAGGTGGCGGTCGATATACAGCAGGCAGGTGCCATCCTCGGCCTCGTGGGCCAAATGGGCATCCCAGATCTTGTCGTAGAGAGTCTTACCGGACATGCGTCCTCTCCGATTTTGTAGTTGATTGAAAACGTCGAATGCGGCCAGCCGCCGGTCAGGCCCGCGCTAGCACCGTCATCGTCGCGCCAAAGAACCGCCAGGGCAGCCGCGCGCGATCATCCATATCAAAGATCGTTTCCATGCGCCGGACATATACCGCGCAAGTGAGTCTATCAAGCGAACTCACACCCAGCCACGCGGGTCCAGCTGCAACAATTTTGCCAGTTGCACGTAAACCTCGGGCTCCTCGCGCGCCAGCGCCATGGGCTTTTCGAAAAACAGCTCGACCGAAACGGCAAAGAACTCTTCGAAACTCTCAGCGCCATACGGATCGATAACCGTGTGCCGCCCGGCCTCAAGCTGGTGCAGATGCGTCTTATAGGCCGTCACGAAGGCGCGTTCCCATTCGGCAAAGCTTTGCCCCTTGGCCAGAACCGGCACTCCGTCTGTATGGCCCGACAAGGCATCCAGCTGGTGCGCGAATTCATGAAACACCACGTTGCGCCCGTCATGCGCGACGCGCGCACCCCGGTCGCTGTCGGCCCAGCTCAGGACAACCGGCCCGTATTGCCAGCTTTCGCCCAGCCGGATTGATTCCTGCTCGGTCACCACATAACCATTATGGTCGCGCCTCATCGACTTGAACGCACCGGGATAGACAAGGATCGTCGCAAGGTTCTTGTACCACGCCGCACTGCCCGCAATCAGCAAGCACGCTTGCGCGGCGATGGACAGCCGGATCTCGTCCGTCACCTCCAGCCCGTCGCAGCCGATGAACTCCACCTGTTCCAGAAAGGCATTCACCTTGCCCTCAAAGGTCTGCCGGATGTCCGCTGGCAGCCGCGCAGTCAGCGGCACCTGCTCGGCAATAGTCGCGCGGGCCTCTGCGCTCAGAGGCTTGTCCAGCAACGCGCGCCGTTTCATTCGCTTCCACAGGTGCCACCCGCCGAAAATGGCGAAAAGCACGGCAATCATAAAAAGGGCAGGCATTGGGGCGGGCCATCCGGTTTGCTCCGTCCCCGTTACCTATGTTCGGCTTACGGCAATATCAATTTCGGCCAGCGCAGGAAGGCCAGCGCGACCACGGCCAGCCCGTAGATCCAGATTCCCGCACCGAAGAAAGCCAGCCACGGAAAGCCCATCACCTCGATTGTCATGTGTTCCCGGCCGCACCCGATCTCGTCCAGCGCCACATAACCCGTCATGCAGACAAACGGCATCAGCCCGATCTCGACCAAAGTCATGTACCGCCGCCTCAGAGCCAGCCGCAGAACACCCACCACGAAAAACGCCGCGCCCAGAACCAGCAGCGCCTCACTGTCATCCGCGCTGCTGCCGCCATTTTCCCAACACAGCAGGTAAGCCCCGTCGGCCATGTAGACCAGCCCACCCGTGATCTGGTCAAAGAACAGCCCAGCGGCCGCCATCATCAACGCCACTCCCACGACGACCCAACCAAGCACCTGCCGCGCCACTTCCCGCATCAGCGCTTGGCCTCGATCACGTCCCAAAGGTTGCCCCACGGGTCGCGCCACTGCGCGACCGTGCCATATGGCTCGTGGCGCGCGTCTTCCAGAAACACCCCGCCTGCCGCCGTTATCCGGGCCGCATCCCGCGCGAAATCGTCGGTGTGCAAGAAGAACCCCACGCGCCCGCCGGTCTGGTTGCCAATCGCAGCCTGCTGCGCTGCATCGCTCGCGCGGGCCAGCAACAGCGCGGCCCCACTGCCCGGCGGCGCCACCACAACCCAACGCTTGCGACCCTGATCTTCATCCGCGACCAGACCAAATCCCAACCCATCGACAAAGAACGCGATCGCCCGGTCGTAGTCATCCACCACCAGTGTAACCAATCCCAATCGCATCGCTTGCCCCGCATCCCGTTTTGCCTGAACATGGGCATGAAAGGACCCGGAATGGAACCCGACATCGCGCCGTCACTGATCGATCAAACCACCGCCATCTGGGATCAGTTGATGACGGGCGCCCAAAACCTTTTGTTGCCCTCGCGCCTGACTCAAATCGGGATCCTGATCGCTCTGTTTGCCCTGTCCTGGCTGCTGGCGCGTTGGATCGCGCCGAAAATCTACGACTGGATGCGCACGCTCGAAGGCTGGCCAAAATGGCGGCTGCGGGTGCTGGTCGTGCTGCATCAGCGCCTGCAACTGATCATCTTTGCGATACTTGCCTGGAGTTCGGTCGGCGTGATGGCGCAGCTCTATACCTTTCCGTCACGGCGCTACATCCTGGTGCTGGTCGCCACCATCGCCACCGCGTTGCTGCTGGCCGGCTTCGCCAGCCGCTTGATCCGCAACAGATTGATCCGTCGTGTCGTCCGCTGGGGTCTGTGGATCTATATCGTCTTGTATTACATGGGTTTTGCCGAAACCGCCGCGCAATTTCTTGATGCGATCGCGGTTCAGTTCGGCGACTTCCGCTTGTCGCTTTATGCCGTGATTAAGGCACTGGTTGTCACCGGCATCCTGTTCATGGGCGCCCGGATGCTCAGCACGCAGACCGCCACCCGCATCCGCGAAAACAAGGATATGTCCCCGTCCATGCGGGTGCTGGCCGTCAAGGCCATGCAAATCCTTCTTTACGGCGCGGCCCTTTTCATCGGGCTGAAGGCGGTCGGTTTTGACCTGACCGGTCTGGCGGTTCTGTCAGGTGCCATCGGTGTCGGCCTTGGCTTCGGCCTGCAAAAAGTCGTGTCCAACCTGGTATCCGGCGTCATCATCCTGCTGGACAAGTCGATCAAACCCGGCGACGTGATCAGCCTAGGCGACACGTTTGGCTGGATCGACACGCTGGGCGCGCGCTACACATCCGTGGTCACCCGCGACGGGCGCGAATACCTGATCCCCAACGAAGACCTGATCACCGGCCAGGTTGTCAACTGGTCCCATACCAACGATTTCGTCCGGCTCGACATCCATTTCGGCACATCCTACCACGATGACCCCCACAAGGTCCGCGCACTGGCCATCGAGGCCGCCAAATCGGTGGATCGCGTACTCGCCAGCAAGGCGCCCGTGTGCCACATCACCGGGTTTGGCGACAGTTCGGTGGATTACATCCTGCGCTTCTGGATCACCGACCCGTCCGGCGGGCTGACGAACATCCGCGGAAACGTTTATCTGGCGCTCTGGGACACCTTCCACGAAAACGGCATTTCCATTCCCTTCCCACAGCGCGAAGTGCGGTTGCTGCAAGACCCTGAACCGGAAAATTGACCAACCTGGTCCTCGTGTCCGGCTCCAAATCAAACGGGCAGCCTGGCGTTCCACCCGGGCGCGCCTGTCATCGCAGCCGCCGAAGCGATGTCGATGCCCGTCCATGTCGCGCGCCATTCTTTTGGGTTCCAGGGCGTCATTGCAGCGGTGCTGTCATGTCGTTTCGAAACAGCCAGATTGCAGGTCGTGCCTGGCGCAAACCATTTCCTGATCTCGACCCACCCGGAAGTCTGCGCAACCGCACTGATTTCTGCTGTCACCTGCGCGGCGTGACCCAAAAAGCCCAATATTCCCGCCCAAGTCAGCCGCTGTCATTGATGCGTCAAACTTTCGTGCTATTTATGCGGTATGCGAGTGTCGCGTATGGATCGGCACGTTACGAAGGAGGACGATGTCCTGTCTCAGACAAGTAATGCGGTACTTGAAAAAACCGCTTCGGAAGGCGCCTTGATGGCCGCTTCCCAATTGAAGGCTGGCGAATTGCTCGCAGCCGTTCTGCAATCCCTAGACGATGACAAGGCAGAAGACGTGGTCGCCATTGATCTGGCGGGCAAGTCCGAAATGGCCGATCACATGATCATCGCCTCCGGGCGGTCCAGCCGTCAGGTCGTGGCCATCGCGGAAAAACTGACTGATCGGCTGAAATCGGGTTTCGGCATCTATGCCAAGGTCGAAGGCGCGGATCAGGGCGATTGGGTGCTGATCGACGCAGGCGACGTTATCGTGCATGTCTTTCGCCCTGAAGTGCGCGAATTCTACCAGCTCGAAAAGATGTGGATGACCCCGGCCGAACTGGCCAGCAAAGCTTGATCGCGCTGACAATCTACGCGGTGGGCCGCCTGCGCGGCGGGCCCGAACGCGAACTGATCGACGACTACCTGGCGCGCGCCGAAAAAACCGGCCGCGCCCTGGGCATCGGGCCGGTCACCGTCACCGAAATCGACGAACGCAAGGCCAGCGGCATGTCAGGCGAAGCCGCTGTGCTGTCGACCGCGATACCAGATACAGCCTTCGTGATTGCGCTGGACGAACGTGGCAAGGCGTTGTCGTCGCCCGATCTGGCCACCCGGATCGCCTGCTTGCGCGACGAAGGGCGGCGCGAAATTGCTTTTGTGATCGGCGGGGCCGACGGGCTGGATCCAGGCCTGCGCGCGCAGGCGGATATGTGTCTAACGCTTGGAAAAATGGTTTGGCCGCACATGCTGGCCCGCGTCATGCTATCCGAACAGCTTTACCGCGCCACAACCATTCTGGCCGGATCACCCTATCACCGCAACTAGGGGGCGCTGCCCCTTTTCGCGACCTGCCAAAGCCGTTAAGACAGCGCCAATCCCAAATGGCAGGCGCATCCGACATGACCCGACCCAGACCCGTGATTCTGTGCATCCTGGATGGCTGGGGCCTGTCCGACGAAAAATCCGCAAACGCCCCGCATTTGGCTGACACACCCAATTTCGACCGGCTGATGGCAACCTGCCCGAACTCGACGCTGATCACGCATGGGCCGGATGTCGGCCTGCCCACCGGGCAGATGGGCAATTCCGAGGTCGGCCACACCAATATCGGCGCGGGCCGGGTGGTGGCGATGGATCTGGGCCAGATCGACCTGTCGATCGAAGACGGGTCATTTGCACGGAACGCCGCATTGCAGGGCTTCATCGGCAAGTTGAAAGCGTCCGGCGGCACGGCGCATCTGCTGGGACTGGCCTCACCCGGTGGCGTCCATTCCCATCAGCGCCACATTGCCGAAGCCGCGCACGTAGTTGCGGGGGCGGGTGTGACGGTAGCAATCCACGCCATCACCGATGGCCGCGACGTGGCGCCGAAATCTGCCGCCGACCAGGTGGCGGACTTGCAGGCCAATTTGCCGAAGAGCGCCGAAATAGTCACTGTTTCAGGTCGCTATTTCGCTATGGATCGTGACAACCGATGGGACCGCGTCGAACTGGCCTGGCGCGCCATCGTGAAAGCTCAGGGCGAAAAGGCCGCGACCGCAGGGGATGCCATTGTCGCGTCTTACGCCAAAGATCAGACCGATGAATTCATCCGCCCGACCGTTCTGACGGGATACGATGGCATGAAAGACGGCGATGGCTTATTCGCCATCAATTTCCGCGCCGACCGGATGCGGGAAATTCTGGCCGCCATCGGCGCGCCTGCCTTTGCGGGTTTCGACACAGGGCCGCGCCCGCACCTTGCCGCCATGCTAGGCATGGCCGAGTATTCCGACCAGCACAACGCCTATATGGACACGGTTTTTCCGAAAGCGAACATCGTCAACACGCTTGCCGAATGGGTGTCTAAGCAAGGGCTTTCGCAGTTTCACATCGCCGAAACCGAAAAATACCCGCATGTCACATTCTTTCTGAACGGCGGCAAGGAAGCCCCCGTCCAAGGCGAAGACCGATACATGGCCCAATCGCCAAAAGTTGCAACCTATGACCTGAAACCGGAAATGAACGCGGGCGAGGTGACCGACCACCTCGTCGGCGCCATCGAGCAGGGTTACGACCTGATCGTGGTGAATTACGCCAACCCGGATATGGTCGGTCACACTGGTGATCTGGCCGCCGCCATGTTGGCCTGTGAAGCCGTCGATCAGGGGTTGGGCCGGGTGGTGTCCACGCTTGGACAGGTCGGCGGCGCGATGATCGTCACCGCCGATCACGGCAATTGCGAAACCATGATCGACCCGGTCACAGGCGGCCCGCACACGGCCCATACGCTGAACCCGGTGCCGGTGATCCTGTACGGCGGACCCGATGGCGCGACCTTGCGCGACGGGGGGCGGTTGGCGGATCTGGCGCCGACCCTGTTGCAGCTGATGGGGCTGGATCAGCCGGCCGAAATGACCGGGAAGAGCCTGATCGCCTGATGCGCCGCCTTGCCGCCCTTGCCCTTGCGCTGAGCCTTTCAGCGCCAGCGTCGGCCCAAACCGACCCGATGGAACTGGCCCGCATCGCCGCCGACCGGCTGGAAGCCGCGCAAGCGGCCCTGGTGGCGGCGGACGGGGCACGCGACCGGGTAAATGCCCTGACCCGCACCATCGGCGCCTACGAAGACGGGCTGAATGCCCTGCGCGAAGGCGTGCGCCAGGCCACTTTGCGCGAATCTGCCATTCTGGCCGAATTTGACGCCGCCAGCGCCGATGTGTCGCAACTCCTTGGCGTACTGATGAGCATCCGCAGCACCCAGGGCCCACTGGCGCTCATCCACCCGGCCGGGCCTTTGGATGGTGCGCGGGCCGGTATGATCCTGGGCGACGTGACGCCTGCCTTGCAGGCGCGTGCCGCCGAACTGGACGGGCAATTGCAGCAACTGGCCGCAGCCAAGGCGTTGCAATCGGCAGCCGTCGACTTGCTGGAAACCGGGCTAGGTGGCGCTCAGAAAGCGCGCACCGAGTTGAGCAAGGCAATTTCCGACCGGCGCGATCTTCCGCCGCCCTTGACCGACAACACCACCGCCCTCGCCAACCTGCGCGACAGCGCCGAAACCATGCAGGATTTCGCCTCTGGCCTGGCGCAACTGGCTGTTTCGGCGGGCCAAACCGCCGAATTCCAGCCCTTCGACAGCGCCATGGGACTATTGCCCTTGCCTGTGCGCGGCCAGCTTCTGCGGTCATTCAACGAACCCGACGCCGCCGGGATCCGCCGACCCGGGCTGATTTTGGCCACCCGTCCCTTGTCACTGGTCACGGCGCCCTGGCCCGCAACACTGCGCTATGCCGGTCCATTGCTGGATTACGGTCAGGTCGCCATATTGGAACCGCAGGCCGGAACGCTGCTGATTCTGGCCGGGATGGGCACGATTTACGGGCCGGAAGGCCGGGTTGTTGCCGCGGGCGAACCAATCGGGCTGATGGGCGGGCAAGCGCCGGATTCGAACACGTTTTTGCTAGACCTGAAGAACGGGACTGGTTCCGCCCAGACGGAAACGCTTTATATAGAGCTAAGACAAGAAACCGATCCGGTGGACCCGGCAGGTTGGTTCACCGAGACGAAGGATGCGATGCAATGAAGAAATTCGTAATGGCGGCAATCGGCGGAACGCTGGCGGGCGTGGTCGCCACGGTTCAGATCGCCGGGCCGCTGGTGGCGCAGGAAAACGCGCGAAATTCCACCGTCTATGAACAGCTTGACCTGTTCGGCGACATATTCGAACGCATCCGGTCGCAATATGTCGAAGAGGTCGACGAAGCCGACC
>JBNKYL010000289.1:0-6724 GCA_050300875.1 Paracoccaceae bacterium | reverse complement strand
GCGGCCACCGCGACCGAGGTAAAGACATGGCAGGTCGCCATGTCGCGGTCGATCACACCGCCCGACGAAACTTTGCCGCCCATCGCCAGGTAGGTGCGCATGAGCGGCGGCAAGGCCGCAAGCGTCCGGCGCGGGTCGGGATCGGCTGCGAAATCGCGCAGGTCGAAACGGTCTGCCGCCAATACCCTTGGGTCCGTGGCCCCAGCGCCCAGATGCTTTGCGGCCAGATGCGCCCAGGCCGGCCCGTGGCGCGCTGCATCGGCCCCGTCAAAGGATGCGCAGCCGAACAGCAGGCCCACCGCATGGCTGTCGACCAACTGCGTGATCGCCGCCCAGATCATCCGCACGATGCTGACCGGGTCAGGATCGTCCGCAACCGTGAACCGCCCCAGTTCCAGAACCGGCAGAAACGCCGTATCCAGCCGCGTCAGGTCATAGAACTGGCCGGTGTAGCCCCCAGCTGCCTGCCGGGCATCGTCAAACAGCCGGACGCGCGCACAGCCCATCAACCGCCCATCAGCCGGGCGTTCGACCAGAATATGCTGAGACAAGGTATCGAAACGGTCGCCATCGCGACCAGGGCGCCCGAAATGGCGTTCGAAACGCAAGGCGCGCGCCGCATCCAGATCGGCATCGGTCCGCGCAAAGCGGCAAAGCAAGGGGCGCGTGCCTGTGGATGACGCCTGTTCGATCATCACCGGATATCCGCGTCGCGGGTCAGTTCAGCAAGGCCCCGGCATCACCAGCGCCGAAGTTCTTGAACAGGATCCGCAGGAAGGACTGGTCGGTTTCCACCACCGGTGTCACCCGTGCGGTCAGCCGGATCATCCGGCCATCTTCCAGCCCGAACCGCTCGATGTTCGAAACCCGCCCCGATGCGCCAAAGCTAATGCGCAGCACTTTTCGGTCGATCTCTTGCGGGGCCATGAACGGCGCGCTGCGCATGCGGCTTTCGACGTAATACCAGGCATCGGGCTGGCGCAGCCCATCCGTGGCGGGCCCGCCGATCTTTTCGATCACCGTGTCACGGGTGTCGACACCGACCTGCACTGCCGCCAGCTGATCGTCGCGTGGAACGAAACCATGATTGCGGAAGGTCGCCGCACAGGCGGTCAGCACGACCAGCATAAGGGCAAGCCCCAGTTTCGCTGCTGACATTTTCATCTGCCCCCTTGCCCCGGCAACGCCGCACTTCTATGTCGGCTTATCCCAGCATAACCGCCTGATCAAGAAAGCGTAAGGCCCATGGCGCAGCGAAACACCCCCTGGCTGGCCCCCGTCACCGTCGCAGACCTGCACGGCAAGAAACGCCTTGCGGTCGATCTGCAACCCGACGCGGCAACCCGCGCCGCGCTGGCCACCGATCTGGGCATTCCGGCGATCCGCAAGCTGCGCCTGACCGGCGAGGTCACCCCCGCCTCCAGCCGCGATTGGCTTTTTCAGGGCCAGCTTGGCGCGACGGTGTTGCAGGAATGCGTGGTCACCCTGGACCCGGTGACCACGCGGATCGAAGAACCCGTAATGCGGCTTTTCGTGGCTGACTATGTCGAACCGGACCACGGCAGCGAAACCGAAATGCCCGAAGACGACACGACCGAAGCACTTGGCACCACCATCGACCCCGGCCAGATCATGGCCGAAGCCCTGGCGCTGGCCCTGCCGCCCTATCCCCGCAAGGAAGGCGTCGAACTGGACGCGGCGCTGTTTACCGAACCCGGCCAGCAGGCGATGACCGACGAAGATGCGCGGCCCTTCGCGGGCCTTGCGGCGCTTAAAAAATCGCTGTCGGACGACGCCGAAAGCGACGGCTGAAAAACCGCTTGCATGACACCGGAATATGACTATGTTCCGCGCTTCTTTCGCAGGTTGGATTGGACAGGCCCCGCCAAGCCGCGTAAACAGGCCTGAAACGCGAATCCGGTCGTGCCATGCGCGACACCGAAACTGACACGAATAGACCCGAGGTTGTTGACATGGCTGTCCCTCAGAACCGAGTTACCCGCTCGAAGCGGAACATGCGCCGCGCGCACGATTCACTGGTTGCCGGCAATCCTGCCGAATGCCCGAATTGTGGCGAGCTGAAGCGCCCGCACCACATCTGCCCTTCCTGCGGCCATTACGCAGACCGGGAAATCGTTGCACAGGCCAATGAAATTGACCTGGACGACGAGGATGCGGCGTAAAGGCCGAACCATCCTGCGCCGGGGATCATGAGCACAGCCGAACATCGGGCTGACACGGGTGCACGGCGCACCGTCATTTCTGTTGACGCAATGGGCGGTGATCGTGGACCGGCGGCTGTAGTCGCCGGTATTGCACGTTTTGCGGCCGAAAATGACCGAATTTCCTACATCCTGCACGGGCCCGAAGCCGACCTGAAACGGCTGGTAGCACGTTGGAAGCTGACCGACCGCGTCACCGTGCGCCATGCCGATGGCGTGGTTGCGATGGATGACAAGCCGTCCCACGTGATGCGCAACGGCAAGGGCACGTCGATGTGGGCCACCATCGACGCCGTGCGCGAAGGTGAGGCCGCCATGGCCGTGAGCTGCGGCAATACCGGCGCGCTGATGGCCGTGTCGATGCTGCGCCTGCGCAAGCTGCCCGGCGTGAACCGGCCCGCCATCGCCTGCCTGTGGCCGTCGAAGAACCCCAGCGGCTTCAACGTCATGCTGGACGTGGGCGCCGATATCCGCGCCGATGCGCCCGACCTGCTGCAGTATGCGCTGATGGGTGCCTCCTATGCCCGCAACGGCATGGGCATGGCCCGCCCCCGCATCGGCCTGCTGAATGTCGGCACCGAAGAACACAAGGGCCGGCAAGAATTGAAAGACGCCTATGAACTGGTCGAAGCCCAGGCCGATGCCGCCAGTTTCGATTTCGTGGGCTTCGTCGAAGGCGGCGATATCCCGTCCGCCAAGGTCGATGTAATCGTGACAGACGGCTTCACCGGCAACGTCGCGCTGAAGACCGGCGAAGGCACGGCCAGCCTGATCGGCCAGTTTCTGCGCGAAGCCTTCCGCGCCACGCCGCTGTCCAGGATCGCGGCGCTGCTGGCCTATACCTCGCTGCGGCGCCTGAACCATCGCATCGATCCGCGCCGGGTCAATGGCGGGGTGTTTCTGGGCCTGAACGGCACGGTCATCAAAAGCCACGGCTCAGCGGACGCCACCGGCATCGCGGCGGCCATCGGGCTGGCCGTACGATTGGCGGAAACCGGGTTCACAGAAAGGCTTGCAGCACGGGTTGCATCCACCGTTGCAGCAAGCCAAGATGCCGCCAACGAAGAACAGGCAGGCGCAGGCAGCGGGGCAACATGACCATCAGGGCCGTCGTAAAAGGCGTCGGGCATTATTTGCCCGAACGCGTGGTGCCGAACAGCGAATTCGAAAAGACGCTGGACACGACCGATGAATGGATCCGGTCGCGCAGCGGCATCGAAAGGCGCCATTTCGCTGCCGAAGGCGAAACCACGTCATCCATGGCTGCCCGCGCCGCGCGTGCCGCGCTCGACAATGCCGGGCTGACGCCCGCTGATATAGACGCCGTCATCGTCGCGACCTCGACCGCAGACCTCACTTTCCCGTCTGCCGCCACCATGGTGCAGGACGCTTTGGGCATGGAACAGGGCTTTGCCTTCGACGTGCAGGCGGTCTGCGCGGGCTTCATCTTTGCGCTGGCCAATGCCAACGCGATGATTCTTTCTGGCCAGGCCAACCGCGTTCTGGTGATCGGCGCCGAAACTTTTTCGAAAATCCTCGACTGGACCGACCGCGCCACCTGCGTGCTCTTTGGCGACGGTGCCGGGGCTGTCGTGCTCGAGGCTCAGGATGGCAACGGCACCGCGCAGGATCGTGGCATATTGTCGGTCGACCTCAATTCAGACGGGCGCTATCGCGACCTGCTGTATGTCGATGGCGGTGTATCCAGCCAGAACACAGGATACCTGCGGATGCAGGGCAAGGAAGTGTTCCGCCACGCCGTCGAAAAACTGGCAAATACGGCTCATAAGGCATTGGAAAGAGTGGGACTTTCCGATTCCGACGTGGATTGGGTCGTGCCCCATCAGGCGAATCTGCGGATCATCAAGTCCACCGCCCAGAAGATGGGCATCCCGATGGATCAGGTCGTGGTCACGGTGCAGGATCACGGAAATACATCCGCCGCATCCATCCCGCTGGCCCTGTCGGTCGCCAATGCAGAAGGCAAGTTCAAACCGGGCGATTTGCTGGTCGCGGAAGCCATCGGTGGCGGGCTCGCCTGGGGCGCAGTCGTCCTGCGCTGGTAGGCCGATTGCCGCCGCGTCAGCGCATTCCTGCAAGTTACCGCATTGACTTGGCTTTTTGCAAAAACATATGCTGAGAAAAATAGACCGACGGGGATAGCATGAGCGATAATACACTGACCAGAATGGATTTGACCGAAGCCGTGTTCCGCGAAGTTGGACTTTCGCGAAATGAATCGTCGGAACTTGTCGAAAGTGTGCTGCAACACATGTCCGACGCACTGGTGCGCGGGGAAAGCGTAAAGATTTCCTCGTTCGGCACATTCTCGGTCCGCGCCAAAACCGCCCGCATGGGTCGCAACCCGAAAACCGGGGAAGAGGTCCCGATCTCGCCCCGGCGCGTTCTGACCTTCCGGCCCTCGCACCTGATGAAGGAACGGGTCGCCGCGGGCAACAAGGCCTGAGGCACCCGACGCTTATGGAAAAATCGCCCGAGGCTTTCCGCACCATATCCGAGGTGGCAGATTGGCTGGGCGTTCCTGCCCATGTGCTGCGCTTTTGGGAAAGCCGCTTCGCGCAGGTCAAGCCCGTCAAACGGGCGGGCGGACGGCGCTACTATCGCCCCAATGACATGCTGCTTCTGGGCGGCATCCGCAAATTGCTCCACGATGACGGCATGACCATTCGCGGCGTGCAGAAACTGATCCGCGAAGAAGGCGTGAAACATGTCGCCGGGTTTTCCCACTCTCTCGACTTCACCGACGCCATCGAAGGCGAAGCCCCGATTGAAATCGATGCCGAACCCGATGCGCCCGACAATGTCGTTCTGCTGACGCCCGATCTGGCGGCAGAGGTAACACCCGAAGACACCGAAGCGATCTTTGCCGCCTCGCTCGACAACGACGCCGACGCGGGTGACGACGCTGGCGAGGGCGCGCCCGACGCCGGCGACACACCGCTCTTCGCCTCGCGCAGACCCGAAACGACCCCGGCCCCCGAACCGGAACCGGAACCAGAACCCGAACCAGGCGCGCAGATCGTCGCGCCGGAAATCCCCGACGATCCGGCGGACCCCGACGAAGCCACTAACCTTTCCGCCCCGCCGCCCGACATCGTGCTGGTGATGAACCGCCTGCGCGATGCGCGCGCGCGTCGCGCCGCACCACCCGAACCCGAACGCCTGGCCCCGCTTTTCGAACGCATGGTCCGCTTGCGCGAACGGATGCGACGCAGCGCGGAATAGGCGCGCGGTTCATGGCTGTCCTTGGGGCTTGTCCCCGCCCGAAAAACCGTTACATAGGCCCCCGTGTCGGGCTATGGCGCAGTCTGGTAGCGCGTCCGTCTGGGGGACGGAAGGTCGCAGGTTCAAGTCCTGCTAGCCCGACCAAAACACCGATCCACGCCCGCGCCGGTTCTGGCGGCGGGCGTTTTTGTTAAGGCGGGGGTCATGGCAGCAGACGGGGTATTGTCCGACCGGATGATTGGCGCGCTGATCGCAGATGGCGCCATTTCCGCCGATGGCCCGATCACCCCCGAACAGGTGCAACCCGCCTCGCTGGACCTGCGCCTTGGGGCTGAAGCTTTCCGCGTGCGGGCCTCATTTCTGACCGGCCCAGGCAAAACCGTCACCGAACGGCTGGACGAATTTACCATGCACCGGCTTGACCTGTCAGGCGGCGCGGTGCTGGAAAAGGGTTGCGTCTATGTCGTGCCCCTGATGGAAAAGCTGCGCCTTCCCAAAGGCTTGCGCGCTGCTTCTTCGGCAAAATCTTCGACCGGGCGGCTCGACCTGCTGACCCGGATCATCACCGATCAGGGGGTTGAATTCGACCGCGTTGCCGATGGCTATGACGGCCCGCTTTATGCAGAGATTTGCCCCAAGAGCTTCTCGGTCGTCGTCCATCCCGGCCTGACGCTGACGCAAATGCTGTTCCGGCGCGGCCAGACGGTGCTGACCGACGCTGAACTCGCCGCGCTCCATGCCGAAACGCCGATCGTGTCGGGCGATCCGGTGATTTCCGGCGGGCTGGGCTTTTCCGTCGATCTGGCCCCGGCCAATGGCACTCTGGCCGGCTACCGCGCCAAGCGGCACACCGGCATCATCGACCTGTCCAAGCTTGGACATTACGACCCCGCCGATTTCTGGGAACCGCTCCATTCGACCGATGGCCACCTTATCCTGGACCCAGGTGCCTTCTATATCCTCGTCAGCCGCGAAGCGATCACCATTCCGCCTGCCTATGCCGCCGAAATGGCGCCTTACCTCGCCATGGTCGGCGAATTCCGCGTCCATTACGCGGGTTTTTTCGATCCCGGTTTCGGCTGGTCAGGTGCTGGCGGCGCCGGGTCACGTGGCGTTCTGGAAGTGCGCTGCCACGAAGCCCCCTTCGTGCTGGAACACGGGCAGGTCGTGGGACGGCTGGTTTATGAACGCATGGCCGAGGTGCCGCAGGCCGTCTATGGCGCGGGGATCAAATCCAATTACCAGGGCCAGGGCCT
>JBNKYL010000288.1:0-4714 GCA_050300875.1 Paracoccaceae bacterium | reverse complement strand
CACGGCGTCGGCATCAACCCCCGCCTGCGCGATCTGGATAACGTCGTCCTGCTCCCCCACATGGGATCAGCGACGGTCGAGGGCCGCGCGGAAATGGGCGAGAAGGTGATCATCAACATCAAGACTTTTGCGGATGGGCACCGGCCCCCGGATCTCGTCGTTCCCGGCATCCTGTAGGGTGCGTGCTCTGCACGCACCATCGTCCAAAAGGTGCGTGAAATCACGCACCCTACGGAGCCTTGTCGCCATGGTGGGTTTCGGTACCCTCGGATCATGCACCATTTACAACGAAGCCATCGAGTTCCGATGCGGAGCTGACACGTTTCTCGTGCGCATTGCGAATGGTGGCAAGCCAGACATTGCCAATATTGAAAGCGACAAGTTCTTCTTTGTCCAAGCATTTGAGTATCCCGGCTTGTCCAAAGGCCCAGCATATTTCACGTATCGTTCGGGCGGGGCGCAACACACCCTCAGGGCGGAAAACATTGAGGTGATGAGCCGAGGGACAAATGCTATGTATGAGACCAAGGACGGCGCAGAAACAACCCAAACGCCATGTAATACAAGCGTCAGCGTTTACTAATGAACGCCCGTAGGGTGCGTGATTTCACGCACCACTCAACGCCCCATCCCGATACACCGAAGAATACGGCCAATCCTCCGCCCGCTCGACCAGCCCGTGTTTCACCGGGTTTTGCCAACAATACCTGACATGCGCTTGCAGGTCGGCCTCATCGAGAATGTGGTGTTCCCAGAACCGCCGCTGCCAAACTGCACGTTCGTGCCTTCGCATGTGACTTGCCCGAACGTTCCCAAACCCAACGCCTCTTGAAAACCGCGTCTTGATCAGCCTCATCCGCGTGGCATAGTCGCTATCACCTTCCGGCAATTTCCAGATGCAATGAAAATGGTCGGGCAGAACGACCCAGGCCAGAATTTCGAAGGGGCGCTCCGCGCGTGTGACGGCCACCGACCGGCGAAGATCATCAATTCGATCCACAAGCAAGGATCGCCCGCGCGCCTCGAGGTTCACTGTGAAAAAGATTGTGGCACCATCGATGTGCGGACGGCGATAGTTCGACATACGCACCTTTTTCGTGAATTGTGGTTAACGGTGCGTGAAATCACGCACCCTACATCAAGGGCAGGCCGGGTCGGGTGCGTGGTTCCTCGCACCAACCCCTACCTCACCTTCACCGACCACCACGGCGCCCGACGGTCCCGCCGCACCTCCTCCCGCGCTTGGTCCGCTGCCAGCTTGCGCTCCTCTTCCAGCGCCTTTTTCCAGCGCGCACGTTTCTCCTCGTAGAGCCGCGCGATCTCGGTCTTGCGTTGGTCCCGGCCCAGCATGTCCAGCATCGCGCGCACCGGGCCGTTGCGTTTCGGGCCGCGCAGCTCCTCGTCGCTATCGGCCCAGATCCGTTCCAGATCATGCATCGACACGATCGCGGCCACCGCCCGCCCGTGTTTGGCGATGACGATCTGTTCGCCCCCATGTTCGACCGCGCCAAGATGGGCGGTCAGATGGCGGCGGACGGTGGAAAGGTTGACGCGTTTGACCATGATGTCCCTGTTTGAAAAGTTCAACAAACCGGCCAGAACGATGTTTGATAAGTTTAACAAACTGGTGAACAAACCGCCCGGTTGAACGCCCCGGCACCATCCCATATGTTCCCCCGAACAACGCCAGCCGGGGGCCCCATGTCCGATCCCATGACCAACGCCGACGATCGGGCCAAATCCCGGCAGGTCGGCATCCTGCGACAGCTCTGGCCCTTCATGGCGCCTTACCGTGTGATGGTGTTACTGGCGCTGGTCGCGCTGACCCTGACGGCGGGTATTTCGCTGGCCTTGCCGATCGCCGTGCGCCGCGTTGTGGACGGGTTCAACGACGCGGAAACCCTTTTGGATCAATACTTTCTGGCCGCCATCGGCATCGCCATCCTGTTGGCGCTGGGCACGGGCCTGCGGTATTATCTGGTCACCCGTCTGGGCGAACGCGTGGTCGCCGACATCCGCGAAGCGGTGTTCGGACGCGTCATCGGGATGAGCCCCGCCTTCTTTGAACGCATCATGACGGGCGAGGTCCTGTCGCGCATCACCACCGACACCACGCTGGTCTTGTCCGTCATCGGCTCATCCGTATCAGTTGCGCTGCGTAACGTATTGATTTTCCTGGGCGGCATGGTGATGATGGTGCTGACCTCGCTGAAGCTCTCCGGGCTTGTCCTGCTGATCGTGCCAGCGGTCATCATCCCCATCATCACTATGGGCCGCCGCCTGCGCACCCTGTCCCGCGAGAACCAGGATTGGATCGCCGCCAGCTCCGGCAATGCCTCCGAGGCGCTGTTGTCGGTGCAGACCGTGCAGGCCTACACGCATGAAGATGCCAGCCGGGCGAAGTTCAACGACGTCACGGAAGCCAGTTTCGAGATCGCCAAAAAGCGCATCAAAACAAGGGCTTTCATGACGATCATCATCATATCCCTGATCTTTTCGGGGGTGGTCGGCGTGCTTTGGATCGGGGCGCGTGATGTGCGCGCCGGCACCATGAGCCCCGGCGAATTGGTGCAATTCGTCATCTACGCGATCATGACCGCAGGGTCGGTCGCGGCACTGTCTGAAATCTGGGGCGAGCTGCAACGTGCCGCCGGCGCCACCGAACGGCTGGTCGAACTCTTGGGCGCCCGCGATACCATCGCCGACCCGGATCACCCCAAACCGCTTCCCGCCCGTCCAACCGGCCATATCCGTTTCGAAAACGTCAGTTTCGCCTATCCTGCGCGGCCCGATGTCTCGGCCTTGTCGGAGGTCAGTTTCGACGTTGCGCCCGGTGAAACCGTGGCCCTTGTTGGCCCATCCGGGGCCGGGAAATCGACGATTATTCAATTGCTTCTGCGCTTTTATGAACCTGACCAGGGCGGTATCACGCTGGACGGTATCGACCTGCGCGACGCCACGCGCGCGGATTTCCGCCGTGCCTTCGCGCTGGTCCCGCAGGACCCTATCATCTTTGCCGCATCAGCCCGCGAAAACATCGCCTTCGGCCGCCCCGATGCCGACAAGGCAGCAGTCATCGAAGCCGCGCGCGTTGCCGCCGCCGACGAATTCATCGCCGCCCTGCCGGATGGTTATGACACCTATGTCGGCGAACGCGGCGTGATGTTGTCGGGCGGCCAGAAACAGAGGATCGCCATCGCCCGGGCGGTGTTGCGCGACGCGCCGGTCTTGTTGCTGGACGAAGCCACCAGCGCGCTGGACGCCGAAAGCGAACGCGCCGTTCAGAAGGCGGTTGAAGAAATCTCGCAGGACCGCACGACCCTGATCGTCGCGCATCGGCTTGCGACCGTGAAGAAGGCCGACCGCATCCTAGTCTTTGACAAGGGCCGGATCGTTGCCCAGGGCAGCCATGAGGAACTGGTGGCCCAGGGCGGGCTATACGCGCGTCTTGCGCGGTTGCAATTCACCGAAGGCAGCCTGGCGGCCGAATAGTGGCCGGGAAGGCTTGCCGTATTCCGAAATTCAATTCATTCTTTGCCCAAAATAAGGGCAAAGCCCAAACGGGGAGGATATGATGGTCGGATTTGCGAACCTGGATGATACGCGGGCAATCGAGGCAGAGGTTCCTTGGGCCGATCGGGATTTGCCGGACACGGTTTATCAGGTGTTGTCACGAACGGCGCAGGCCCATGGAAGTGGCGACGCGATAAGCTTTCAGATCCTGTCAGGACCCAAGGACAAGGCTGAAACCTTGTCCTGGCAGGGGTTCAAGGATCGCATCACGCAAGCCGCCAATCTGTTTCGCAGCTTGGGCGTCGGCCCCGACGATGTCGTCGCCTATGTCATGCCGAACTGCAACGAAACGGCGATCACGCTGATCGGTGGGATGACAGCGGGGATCGTGGCTCCGATCAACCCGTTGCTTGAACCCGACCAGATTGCGTCGATCCTGAACGAAACCCGCGCAAAGGTGGTGGTGACTATCAAGGGTTTCCCCAAGACGGATGTGCCGCAAAAGGTCGCCAAGGCGTTGGAAAGCGCGCCAGGCGTGGAAACCGTGCTGGAAGTCGATCTGCTTCGTTATCTGACGCCACCGAAAAGCTGGATCGTGCCGTTGATCCGGCCCAAGAACCCTGTGGCCCACGGCAAGAAGGTATTGGCGTTCAATGCCGAGCTGGATCGCCAGCCCACGACCCTGCAATTCGAAGAACCGGCTGGCGACCGGGTCGGCGCCTATTTCCACACTGGCGGCACCACTGGGATGCCGAAAGTCGCCCAACATCGCCATTCGGGCATGGTCTATAACGGCTGGCTGGGTGCGCGGTTGCTGTTTTCCCCGGAAGATAACATCATCTGCCCGTTGCCGCTGTTCCATGTCTTCGCCTGCCACGTGATCCTGATGGCGATGATCTCGTCGGGTGCGCATGTGGTCTTCCCGACGCCCGCAGGCTATCGCGGCGATGGCGTGTTCGACAATTTCTGGAAGCTGATCGAACGCTGGAAAATCACCTTCGTCATCATCGTGCCCACCGCCATTTCGGCGCTGATGCAACGGCCTGTCGATGCCGACATCTCGTCTATCAAGACCGCCTTTTCCGGGTCCTCGCCCCTGCCGATCGAACTGTTCAAACGTTTCGAAAAGGCCACCGGGGTCAATATCGTCGAAGGCTACGGGCTGACCGAGGCGACCTGCCTGGTGTCATGCAACCCCATC
>JBNKYL010000287.1:0-6752 GCA_050300875.1 Paracoccaceae bacterium | reverse complement strand
GGCGCGGACATCGGGGGCCAGGTCATGCAGTGTCACGCCCTGGGCGCGCAGTTCAGCGGCGGCCAGGTTGTTTTCATATTCGGCCGTCAGCGCCTGCTGAAGCGCCAGTTTCTGCATGGCGGTGTCCATGATGGCGCGGTGATGCGCGGGCATGCCGTCCCAGACAGCCTTGTTACAGGCCAGGTGGTCCGACGGCATCGAGTGGAAGCCAGGGTAGGTGGCGTGCTTGACGATGTCATAGAGCCCCATGCCCTTGTTGTTGGCCAGGATGGATGCGTCCGCGCCTTCGATGATGCCGCTTTCAAGTGCGGTGAAGATTTCGGTGAAATCCATCACGATCGGCGATGCGCCCAGCTTTTCGAAGATCTTGGTTTCCATGCCCGGAGGCGAACGGAATTTCCAGTCTTTGAAGTCAGCCAGCGTATCAAGCGGTTTGGACGAAGCCAGGGCTTCCTGACCCACGACCCACCAGCCGACCAGCTGCATGCCATAGGCGTTGTACAGTTCCTGGGCCGCATCGTAGCCGCCGCCTTTGTACAGCCACATCAGCTGCTGATAGGGGGTGTCGTAGCCGCCCATGATGTCGCCGACGAACTGGAACGCAGGGTTCTTACCGGTCTGGTAGGCACCACCGGTCATGTCGCAGTCCAGAATGCCGTTGGCAGCTGCGTCAAAGGTTTCGACTGAGGCCACAACCGACGACGAGTAGAACATTTCCACCGTGATCTCGCCATTCGACATCGCCTGGATGTCTTCGACGAACACAGCGGCATTCTTGCCGGAAATCGTTTCGGGGCCGTAATGCGTCTGAATGCGCAGATGCGTGTTCTGAGCCATCGCTGACGACGCAACAAGGGCCGCCGCGGCCGCAGTTGCGACCAAACCAAGTTTCTTCATGTTTCCTCCCTTCCGCATGTGGACCACACGGATTTTACAGTATTCCCCGGAACGCCGGGGGACGCGGAATGAATCCCACATCAATTTGGTATACCAAAGGGTCGAAACCGGTCAAGCGAGTCTGGGGCGGAAATGTCATTCCGACTCGTTGGCCAAGGCGGCGCGTAGGGCGGCGTGATCGACAATTCGTTTGCCGCTGAACAGGGCAAAGGCGTCCACGCCCTGATGAAAGAACAGTTCATAACCCGACAGGAAGGCCGCACCAACCTCGCGCGCCTGTTGGCTGAACGGCGTGTCGACAGGCGTGTAGACGGCGTCAAAGGCCCACCTGGCCGGTGGAAAGCGGCCTTCGGGCACGGCCGATCCGCCATAGCCGACCATGCCCAGCGGCGAGCAATTCACCACGCCATCGGCGCTGTCCAGATCGACCAACGTTCCCGACCGGGCCTTGATCCGGCCACCATCGGTCACGGCCTGCGCCAGCCGGTCGGATCTGCTGCGATCCGGGTCGATCAGGATCACCTCATCCGCGCCCAGCTGTTCCAGACCGAACGCCACCGCGCGACCGACACCGCCGGCCCCGAAGACCGCGACGCGGCCGGGGTCGGCCTGTCCGAAGGCTTCGCGCCATGCGGCGACAAAGCCGGTGAAATCGGTGTTGTGGCCCGTCGGCGTTTCGCCCTCGAACAACACCGTGTTGACCGCCCCAATCCGGGCGATGGCCGGGTCGGCGGGAACTGTGCGGGCAAGCGCGCGTTCCTTGTAGGGCAGGGTGATGTTGATGCCGGTCAGGCCCCGTTCGGCGAGATCGTCAAAGAGCGCATCGAATTCCATCCCCATTTCGGCGGGAATGAACCGATCATAGCTGACATCCATTCCGACCATGCGCCCGCAAGCGCGATGCAGGGCAGGTGCGTGGGACGCCGCGATATTGTCACCGATCAGGCCCAGTTTCAGCATGGACATGCCCCCCTTTCCACTTCGGCCCAAGTCACCGGCTTTCGAACAGATTTGCAACGGCTGGCCGTGCGGGTTTCGCCGCATTCTTGTCTTGAAGCGGCATTAATGCATAAAGCGACAGACCCAAAGCGAGCCACGGCCCCATGTCCAAGACCATTTACCTGCTGAACGGCCCCAACCTGAACCTGCTGGGCGTGCGCCAGCCCGAAATTTACGGGCGCGACACGCTGGATGACGTGGCCGCCCGCTGTGCCGAGGTCGGCAAGTCTGCCGGGCTGAACGTGGTGCCGTTGCAATCGAACCACGAGGGTCAATTGGTCGACTGGATTCAGGAAGCCCGCGAAAAGGCCGCGGGGATTATCATCAACCCCGGGGCATACAGCCATACCTCGATTGCCATTCTGGATGCGCTGAATGCGTTCGACGGGATCGTTTTGGAAGTTCACATCAGCCAGATCCACAAGCGCGAAGAGTTTCGTCATCATTCCTATGTCAGCCATCGTTCGGATGGTGTGATCGTCGGGTTCGGAGTCGAAGGTTACGCGCTGGCGATGCAGCGGATGGTCAGCCTTCTGGGCTAGGTCCGGTATACCAAATAGGGGTTGAACGTCCCGCCTGTCGGGCGCAAAGCTGACCTTGCGGCCTGGCTCGGCACCTGACCGCGTGGGTCGCGAGGTGCAGGCATGGCGGAAAATATTCTGGTGGAAGAATCGGGGGGACAGCAGAGCAATTTGCGCGGCCTGATCTTCATGACCGGCGGATTCGCTTTCTTTTCCGGGTCGGATGCCATCGCCAAGCTGCTGACCGAAAACTATCACCCGTTGCAGATCGTCTGGACCCGGCAATTGGGTCTGCTGACCGGTGTCATCGTGCTGATCGCGCTGATGGGCCCTGGAATCCTCCGAAGCAAATTGCCCCGGCTCCAGATCGCGCGCGGTGTCGTAGCAATCATTTCGGCGGTCTGTTTCGTCTTTGCGATCGCCCATGCGCCGCTTGCCGATGCGGTAGCGGTCAGTTTCGTGGCGCCCTTCATGGTGACGATCATGGGCGCGCTGTTCCTGGCAGAAAAGGTTGGCATCCGGCGCTGGGCAGCTGTGACGCTGGGCTTCATCGGCACATTGATCGTCGTCCGGCCGGGCATGGGGGTGTTTCACCCTGCGATCCTGCTGGTCGTGGTCGCGGCCTTTGCCTTTGCCTTGCGGCAGGTTCTGTCACGTCGGCTCGGCCGGATCGACCCGACGCAGACGACCCTGGCGTTTACGGCGCTGATTGCCTGCGGGTTGCTGTTGATCCCCTTGCCGTTTGTCTGGCAGCATCCTGATGACCTGAGCGATATCGGCCTGATGGTGGGACTGGCAGGGCTGGCGGGGATTGGCGAATTCCTGATCATACGGGCGCTGGAAATTGCCGACGCAGTGGTGGTGGCGCCGATGCATTATTCGCTGATCCTGTTCAGCACCTTCTGGGGCTACACGCTGTTCGGCGATTGGCCCGATATCTGGACCTGGGTTGGATCGGCGATCATAATCGCATCTGGCCTTTACACCATTGCCCGAGAGGCACGGCACCGCACATGACCCTGCTGAATGTCACCAATAACCCGGCGCGCGACCCGATCCTGTCGCTGTTATCCGCACCTGACGGCGCGGTACTGACGGTGATTGCCGGTGTCGAGGGGCCGTCATACCGCCCAGTCGGTGCGATGATGACAGTCTTGTCCAGGGAAGACCGCGCCGGAACCCTGTCGTCGGGGTGTGTGGAAAGCGACATCAGCCTGCACGCGATGCGGGTCGCGGCGTCCGGCAAGCCGGAGCTGGTCCGCTATGGTCGCGGGTCGCCCTTTGTCGATATCCAGCTTCCATGCGGGGGTGGGTTGGACATCCTCTTGCTGCCGAATCCCGACCGGGCGGTGTTGCGCGACGTGGCCGACCGGCGTGCAGCACGACGCGCCTGCACGTTGGAAATCGACGTGAACACCGGGGCCATGTCGCTCGCTGATGCAGGAGCAACGGGGTTGCAGGGCGGTGTGTTTCGGGTGCGGTTTGAACCGGACATACGGTTTCTGGTTTTCGGCAAAGGGCCGGAAGCAGCGACGTTTGCATCGCTTGTACAATCTGCCGGATATCCCAACCTGCTTTTGTCGCCCGATGACGAAACGCTCGAAGATGCGTCAGGCGCGGGGTGTGAGACACGCCACCTGACAGGGCAGAAATTTCCGGCCGACGTGGCCGTGGATGAATGGACGGCTGTGGTGCTCTTTTTCCATGACCACGATTGGGAACCGCCAATCCTGGAACACGCATTGGACACGCCGGCGTTTTATATCGGGTCACAGGGCAGCCATCGTGCACGTGACCTGCGCGTGGCCGAATTGCGCGCGATGGGCGTGTCGGAAGACGCCATCGCCCGCATGCGCGGTCCGATCGGGCTGATCCCTTCGGCGCGCGATGCAGGAACCTTGACGGTGTCGGTGCTGGCCGAAGTGCTGGCGGCGGCAATGCGGCGCTAAGCCGGGGCGAGGGCCAGGCCCGCGCCCCCCCGACCTATTTGAAAGCCAGAGCAGAAGCTATCGCTGCGCAGTTTGCCAGTCAGGGTGCATCCAGGGTTGCGCATTGTCGCGCGGCAGGGGCGCGCGACCAAGGATGTGGTCGGCAGCCTTTTCACCCACCATGATCGAAGGCGCGTTGAGGTTGCCATTGGTGATGCGCGGGAAGATCGAGCTGTCGGCAAGCCTGAGCCCGTCGACGCCGATTACGCGGGTTTCGGGGTCGACCACGGCCATCGGGTCATTGGCCGCGCCCATCTTGCAGGTGCCGCAAGGGTGATACGCGCTTTCGACGTGCTCGCGGATGAAGCCGTCAAGCTCGTCGTCGGATTGAAGGGCCCCGCCGGGTTGAATCTCGCGGCCGGCAAATGGCTTGAACGCGTCCTGCGCGAAGATTTCGCGGGTCAGGCGGATTGCGGTGCGGAAATCCTGCCAATCGGTTTCGTGGGACATGTAGTTGAACAGGATCTTCGGGGCATCTGCGGGGTCGTCCGACCGCAGCGAGACAGCGCCGCGCGACAGGGATCGCATCGGGCCGGTATGGGCCTGAAAGCCGTGGCCTTCGGCGGCGGCCTTGCCGTCATAGCGCACGGCGATTGGCAGGAAGTGGTACTGTATGTCCGGGTAATCGACACCCGCGCTGGAGCGAATGAACGCGCAACTTTCGAACTGATTGGACGCGCCGGGTCCGGTTCGGGCAAAAAGCCATTGCGCGCCGACCCATGCCTTGCCGAAGAGGTTCCAGTATTTGTAAAGGCTCACCGGTTGGGTGGCCTTCATCTGGATGTAGAGTTCCAGGTGATCCTGCAGGTTCTGGCCGACGCCGGGGCGATCTGCGATCACGGGGATGCCATGTTCTGCCAAATGCGCAGCCGGGCCGATGCCAGACAGCATCAAGAGCTTGGGTGAGTTGATCGCCGATGCGGATATGATGACCTCGGCATTGGCGGTGATAACCTCGGATGTTCCGCCGCGATTGATCTGCACCCCTGTGGCGCGCCCGTCCCGGATCACGATCTTTTCGGCCAAACCGCGCACCACGGTGCAATTGCCCGTGGCTTCTGCCGGGCGCAGATAGGCACGGGCGGCGGACCAGCGCTGGCCCTTGTGGATCGTGGAATCGAAGGGCCCGAAGCCTTCTTGCTTTTCTCCGTTATAATCATTCGTGACCTGATAGCCCGCCTGCCGCCCCGCTTCGACAAAGGCGCGGGTCAGCGGGTTGTCGCGTTTGCCGCGCGATACATGCAGCGGGCCATTGGTGCCGCGCCATGTCGGGTCGCCGCCATGGCCACCGTCGGACCAATTTTCCATGCGCTTGAAATAGGGCAGCACATCGGCATAGCCCCAGCCCGCAGCACCGGTATCAGCCCAGTGATCATAGTCGCGGGCATGGCCGCGAACATAGATCATGCCGTTGATCGATGATGACCCGCCGATCACCTTGCCACGCGGGCAGGCCATGACGCGGCCACCCAGGTGCGGTTCGGGTTCGGTGACAAACCCCCAGTCATAGCGGGCCATGTTCATCGGGTAGCTGAGCGCGCCGGGCATCTGGATGAAGGGGCCGGCATCCGTGCCGCCAAATTCGACGACGATCACCTTGCGCCCGGCTTCGGCCAGGCGATAGGCCATCGCGCAGCCCGCCGAACCGGCGCCGATGATCACGTAATCGGCTTGCATGTTCAGAGCCTGAGTTCGTTATGCAGAACGGTCAGAACCTGATCGGTCGCTTGGGCAGATTGCGGGGCGCCGGAAAGACCTTCGTGCAGGTAAACGCCGTCGATCATGGCGGCGACGCGTCCGGCAACATCGCGGGCCCGTGCACCCAGAAGCGGGCGCAACGCATGGGTCAGGTTCGAACACAACCGGCCTTGATAGACGCGCAACAGTCGCGCGACCTCGGGCGAGGATTGAGCCAGAACATAGAAGTTCAGCCAAGCGCCGATGGTTTCGCTGCGGAAGTTGTCGTGGTCGAACCCGGCCTTCACAATCGCTTCGGCCCGTTCGAGAGGCGTGTTGGCTTGTGCCAAACCCCTGCGCACGGCAGCCCCGTATTGGCCGATGATATGGCGCATGGACGCCAGGAAAAGCTGGTCCTTGGACCCGAAATAGTGATGCGCCAGCCCGCCAGACACGCCTGCGCGCTTGGCGATGGCCGAAACGGTCACGTCCAATGACCCGGCTTCGCCGATCATGTCGATGGCGGCATCGATCAGCGCCGCTTTCCTTATGGCTTCCATCCCGAGTTTCGGCATAGACTCTTCCTCGTTGCGAAACGCAGATTCCGTGTTATTGATTGATCAGTCAATCAAAAAAAGATCAGGGAGATGATCAAATGAAAAAACTGCTC
>JBNKYL010000286.1:0-17538 GCA_050300875.1 Paracoccaceae bacterium | reverse complement strand
GTGATCGCGCTTTCACTGGGGTGGCCGCCGGCCCATGTCTGGCCCTGGCTGATCGCGTCGGGCCTGTTTCATGCAGGCTATAAGCTGTTCCTGGCCTATGCCTACGAACATGGCGATCTGAGCCGGGTCTATCCGATCGCGCGTGGGTTGGCGCCGATGATCGTTCTGATCATTTCGGTTTGGCTGGTGGCGGATGAACTGGCGCGCAACGAGGCCATTGGCATCGTCATACTTGGGGCGGGCATACTGGCGATGGCGCGCGGCGTGTTCACGAGCGGGGAAAGCGTGCGTCTTTTGCCCTTTGCCATTGGGTCGGCCCTGTCCACGGCTGGCTATTCGCTGGTCGACGGGATGGGCGTGCGCGCATGGGGGCAATCGGCGGCCTATGTTTCATGGATGTTCGCGCTGGATCTGTGCATGTTCCTACCTGCCGCGATCTGGCTGCGAGGCGCAACAGTGCTGCGCGCGGAACGAGTTGTTTGGGCCAAGGGGGCGTTGGCGGGGCTGGCAAGCTACGGTGCCTATGCGATTGCTGTCTGGGCCATGCTGCACGCACCTATCGCTCTTGTGACGGCGTTGCGCGAAACGTCGATCCTGTTTGCGGTGCTGATCGGGTGGCTGGTCTTTGGCGAACGAATGAACCGCGGCAAGGCCATTGCCGCCGTGTTGATCCTGATTGGTGTGGCGATGACCCGGTTCTAGCCGCGTTCGGGAAGGAGTTGCTGCACCACGCCGACGAGGATCAGGTAGACAGAGGTGACGATCATTCCCCAATGCGCCCAGCTTGCCGCGTCGAATTCGACCCAGGCAGCCCAACCGGCGAAAAAGGTCCAGGCCAATGCCATCGGCAGAGAAACGGAACGCCAGCGTTCGGTGCGCACGGGGTGGATGAATTTGAGCGGCAGGAACATCGCGATCGCGAGCAGGATGATGACGGCAAGCATCGCCCAGAAACTTGGCTGCCAGGCGAACAGCACGATCACCACCATGTTCCAGCATCCGGGAAATCCGGAAAAGGAATTGTCCTTTGTTTTCATTCGGGTGTCTGCGAAATACATAGCCGATGCAAAGGTGATGACGATGATCGCGATCCAGCCGGTCCATCCCGGCAACAGGCCGGATTTGAACAGCGCGTAGGCGGGCACGAAGACGTAGGTCAGGTAGTCGATGATCAGGTCCAGAAGCACGCCATCGAATTCGGCGGCGTGCTTTTTGACATGGTATTTGCGGGCCAGCGGCCCATCGATGCCATCGACGAAGAAGGCTACGACCAGCCACAGGAACATCAGGCTCCATTTTTCTTCCACCGCGGCAAGCATTGCCAGCATGGCAAAGACCGCCCCGGTGGCGGTCAGAAGGTGGACAGAAAGGGCCTTGGCATGTGCGGTCATGGGCGGGGTCATGGCAGGTTGTGCTGTGGGTGGCAAGGCGGCTTGACCGGTTTCGCGGGGCCACGTTGCGCGGGCGGCTCAGGCACGGGGGTGGGCGGCGCGGTAGACCTGTTCAAGATGGGTCGCATCAACCGCGGTGTAGGCCTGAGTGGTGGACAGCGAGGCGTGGCCCAGGAGCTCCTGTATTGCGCGCAGATCGCCACCGGCGGCCAGAAGGTGTGTGGCAAAGGAATGGCGCAGTGCGTGTGGCGTGACGGTGGCGGGCAGGCCAAGTTGCATCCGAACCGAGGCAACTAGCCCCGATACGATGCGCGGGTTCAGTGCCTTGCCGCGCGCGCCGCGAAAGAGCGGCCCGTTGGTGACCGGATCGAAGGGGCAAAGCTTCACGTAATCGTCCACGGCTTGCCGCGCCACGGGCAGGACCGGCACCATGCGTTCCTTGCCGCCCTTGCCCTTGATGCGGATGGACGTGCCCAGCGGGTAGTCTTGCCCCGTCAGGGACAGGGCTTCGGAGATGCGCAGGCCAAGACCGTAGAGCAGCGTGACGACAGCTGTGTCGCGCGCGGCGATCCAAGGTTCGTCATGTTGGATGGCCACGGTCGAGATCAGATTGCGCGCCGCGTCTGGGCTGACCGGGCGCGGCAACTTGCGGTGGAATTTCGGGGACCTGACCGCCAGCACGGCGGTGGCGTCGAACCCGTCTCGATCGGACAGCCAGCGGTAAAATCCTTTCACTGCCGACAACGATCGGGCCAGCGACCGGGCCGACACGCCGCGACCCCGTTCATGCGCCATCCAGGCCCGTATGTCGGTCAGGCCCAGCCCGGCCAGATCGCGCGGCGCAGGAGCGCCGCCAAGATGTTCTGCCTGGAAGGCCAGGAACCCCAGAAGGTCGGTGCGATAGGCGGTCAGGGTCTTTTCGGCAGCCGATCCAAGCGCAGCGGCATTGGCCAGCCAATCGTTCAGGGCGGCCGAACTTGCGGGGTTTAGTGCGGTCAGCCCAGCCATCGCCGCATGGCGCGTTCGACCGTGCCGCCGAGGAAAGCCAGCAGGTCCGTGCCCTGGCTGGGGCGGAACTTATGCGGGTCCTCGGACCCCATCGCCAAAAGCCCGGGCAAACGGCCGGGGCCGAAATCAAGCCGCAGGCAGGCTTCGGACCGGATCCAGTCGGATTTGTCGTCATAGATGCCTGCCTCGTCCGGTTGGATCTGGCGCAAGGTCACGGGACGGGCGGGGCGGTCTTGCCCGCCATTGACATATTCGGTGGTAAACCCCGGCGGCGCGACAACCAGGACGCCATTGAACCGGTCGGCGATGCGGGCGGTGTCGGCATCGTCCTGCTTGGTTTCCAGGACCAGTCGCACTGCGTCGAGGTTCAGGATGTCGCGCAGCTGTTCGGACAGCGCGGTCAGGAATTCGGGGAACGTCACCGGGTCCAGAACGGCCAGAACGGCGCGATGGATCTGGTTCGTTCCGGCCAGATTGTCATAGGCGGCCGCAATCACCGAGCGGTGTGTGTCTTCCAGCCGCGCCAGCCGGGTTTCCATTCGGTTCATGGCGATGCCGCGCAAATCGACGACATTGCTGCCCAGCACATCGCCATTGGCCGCGATCAGTGCCCGCATGATATCCTGGTCGTCCAGGATCGCCTCCGGGTCATCCAGAATCCGGTTGCGAAACTCGTCAATCTTCAGCGCGCTATCGTCCATTTACCCGCCTGTTCAGGTGCTTGTGGGGCGATCCTTATTCGGACCTTTTCGGACGTTTTGCCTGAAAGGCCGGGTCGTTCCAACTGCAATCGGGGTCGCGCGGCGGGCTTGATCCGCCAGCGCGTCGCTTATGCCACAGTCAGCTTGCCGGGCTTACAGGATTTTCTGTCCGGTCTTGGCCCAATCCTTCATGAAGGCGTCGAGCCCCTTGTCGGTCAGCACATGACTTGCCATGGCCTTGATGACTGATGGCGGTGCGGTGGCCACATCGGCCCCGATCAGCGCCACGTCCTTCATATGATTGACCGAACGGATCGATGCCGCAAGGATCTGCGTTTCGAACCCGTAATTGTCGTAAATCTGGCGGATATCGGCGATCAGGTCGGTTCCATCCAGGGCCAGGTCGTCCAGCCGCCCCAGGAAGGGCGAGATGAAGGTCGCACCCGCCTTGGCGGCAAGCAGCGCCTGGTTGGGTGAAAAGCACAGCGTCACGTTGACCATGCGGCCTTCGTCGGACAGCACTTTGCAGGCCTTTAGCCCGGCCCAGGTCAGCGGCACCTTGATGGCGATGTTGTCGGCGATCTTGGC
This sequence comes from Paracoccaceae bacterium, assembly GCA_050300875.1. Lineage (GTDB taxonomy): Bacteria > Pseudomonadota > Alphaproteobacteria > Rhodobacterales > Rhodobacteraceae > CBDCFL01. Next base: position 13,850 of record JBNKYL010000286.1, on the reverse strand, counting down.
CAGTTCGCGGCCTTCCGCGATCATGCCATCGGCATCCAGTGCCACGGTTTCGGCGCTAACCGGCCCTGCGACCATGTCGCAGATTTCCTTGGTGACTTCCTTGATGTCGCGGCCCGATTTCATGATTAGCGACGGGTTGGTGGTGACCCCATCGACCATGCCCAGCTCGTTCAGTTCGGCGATGGCATCGACCTCGGCGGTATCGACGAAGAATTTCATGTGCGCGTCCTCTGGCAATCCGTTTCTCAGTTGCGCTACTGATAGCGCAAGCAGAGCCGGGGCAGAACCCCGATTTTGCCTTGGCAGCACAAGGATCGGCGTCATGGACATCACAATCTGGCTGGCTTTCGTGGTTGCATCGTCGATCCTGCTGTTGATTCCGGGGCCGACGATCCTGCTGGTTCTGGCCTATGCCATCGGGCAAGGGCGCCGCATCGCCGTGCCGACGGCGCTGGGGGTGGCAACCGGCGACCTGATTGCCATTTCGGCGTCACTGGCGGGGCTGGGTGCGCTTGTACTGACGTCCGCCACGTTGTTCACGGCGCTGAAATGGATAGGTGCGGTCTATCTGGTCTGGATGGGGCTGCGGATGATCCGCGATGCTGGCAAGACCGCACTGACCGAACGCGCCGCCGAGGGGCTGATCGGCCCGGGGCGTGCTTTTGTGAACGCAGCGACCGTGACGGCGCTGAACCCGAAATCCATTGCGTTCTTCGTAGCCTTTGTACCGCAGTTCCTGAACCCAGCTGAACCGTTGTTGGGACAGGGCGCCATCCTTGTGGCGACATTCGTCGGATTGGCGTCGCTGAACGCGCTGGCCTATGCCTTGTTGGCCGACCGGATGCGGGTGGCGATCGGCCAGCCCGAAATCATCGCGTGGCTCGGCCGTATCGGCGGGGCGGGGCTGATCGGCATGGGCATCGCCACCGCCAGCCTGCGCCGTGCGGCTGCTTGACCGGATATGCCGGAATTCGCCCCGGGCAGCCTTGTTTCGGTCCTGACGACCCAGCCGCTTGACCGGTTTCTGGACTACAAGGCCCCGGATGGCGGATGTTCGATTGGTGACTACGTTCAGGTCCCGTTGGGTCCACGTCTGGTGCTGGGCTGCATCTGGGGGCCGGGCAAGGGCGATTTCGATATCACCAAGGTGCGGCCCGTCCATTCGGTTCTGGATGTCGCGCCGATGCGACAGGAAATGCGCGATTTCCTGACCCGGGTCGCGGCCTATACCCTGACGCCGATGTCCGCGATGCTGCGCCTTGCCACACGGGCGCCGGGGCTGACCGACCCGCCTTCGATGCGCAAGGTATATCGCAAGGGCCACGGCCAGCCCGACCGGATGACCGATGCGCGCACCCGCGTCATGGATGTGCTGGATGCCTTTGGCGGGCTGGCCTTCACGTTGAAGGAGCTTGCGGATGAGGCGGGCGTTTCCACCAGCGTTGTCAAGGGGTTGGTGGCGCAAGGGGTCGTCGGTGAAGAACAGGCTCCGCGCGATCTGCCCTATCCGGTGTTGGATTTTGACCGCCCCGGGAAGGCGCTGACCGAAGACCAAGCGAACGCGGCTGCTCGACTTTGCGAGGGAATCGAAGAAGGCATGTACGGCACAACCCTTTTGCGCGGCGTCACTGGATCGGGCAAGACCGAGGTTTATCTGGAAGCGGTGGCGCGTTGCCTGGCGATGGGGCGGCAGGCGCTGGTGCTCTTGCCGGAAATCGCGCTGACCGCCGAATTCCTGACGCGAGTCGAGGCGCGGTTTGGCGCGCGGCCCGCCGAGTGGCATTCGGGCGTGACAATGACCGAGCGGCGCCGGGTCTGGAAAATGGTGGGTGAAGGCGGGGCGGGTTTGGTCATCGGGGCGCGATCGGCGTTGTATTTGCCGTTCCGAGACCTTGGCCTGATCGTCATCGACGAGGAACACGACCAATCCTACAAGCAGGAAGATGGCGTCGTCTATTCCGCCCGCGACATGGGCGTGCTGCGCGCTTCGCTCTGTTCGGCGCAGGTGGTGCTGGCTTCGGCCACGCCGTCGCTGGAAAGCTGGGCCAATGCCGAGGCGGGAAAATACGACCGTCTGGATCTGGAGGCCCGGTTTGGTGCCGTCATGCCTGATATGAGTCCGATCGACATGCGCGGCGAAGATGTCCCGTCGGGCCGGTGGATATCGCCGACTTTGCAACGCGCGGTTCAGGCGCGGATTGATGCAGGGGAACAGGCACTACTTTTCCTGAACCGCCGGGGCTATGCGCCGGTCACCATTTGCCGGGCCTGCGGGCATCAGATCAGTTGCGACCATTGCGACGCGCGCATGGTTGAACACCGGTTCCTGAAACGGCTGATGTGCCATCAATGCGGCGAAACCAAACCGATCCCGGAAACCTGCCCGGAATGTCAGGCAGAGGGAAAGCTTGCCCCGGTCGGCCCCGGCGTTGAACGCATGGCCGAAGAGGTCGCGGCGGTCTTTCTCGATGCCCGCGTGGCGGTTTTGTCGTCGGACCTTTTCGGATCGGCCCGTGCTTTGAAGGATCAGATCCTGAATATCGCGGATGGTGGCGCGGATATCATCATCGGCACGCAACTGGTCGCCAAGGGGCACAATTTCCCCAAGCTGACATTGGTTGGCGTGATCGACGCCGACCTGGGCCTGCATGGGTCAGACCTGCGCGCGGCGGAACGGACATTTCAGCTGATCAACCAGGTCGCGGGCCGCGCGGGCCGCGGCGACAAACCAGGGCAAGCGTTGATCCAGACATTTCAGCCGGAACATCCGGTCATCCGCGCGATCCTTGCCGGTGATCAGGAGGCCTTTCTTCGCACCGAAGCCGCCGAACGTGAGGCCGCGGGTGTGCCGCCCTATGGGCGGATGGCGGGGATCGTGCTGTCGTCGCCAGACATGGGCGAAGTGTTCGATTTCGGCAATGAACTGGCCCGCAGAGATACACCCCTGGCCCGAATTGGTGCGAAATTGTATGGTCCGGCGCCTGCGCCGATCGCGCGCATTCGAGGGCGCCATCGGGTGCGACTGCTGATCAAGGCCGAAAAAGGCGCACCGATCCAGACCGCAGTGGCAGAATGGCTGGGCCAATTGCGCCCACCCACCAACCTGCGTCTTCAGGTCGATATCGACCCGCAGAGTTTCTACTAGGCGTCAGGGGAAATTCGCCGGTCTGCACTGATCGGCGTGGCCATCCGTGGCCGCCACCATATTGCCGCCCAGAAACTCGGTGTGCACATAGCTGGGGGCCGAGCGCGAACCATAGAGATGGCTGAAACAGACGTGCCCGACCTGACGAGGGTCGTCATAGCTTGCGATTGGCATGCCGATGATCGCGCCAACCTGGCTCATGGTCATGCCACGTGTCAGTTCGCTGGCGCGGCTGGTCGTCGGGATGGCTGCTACGGCGCTGGTGCCGGGCGTCGAAATTGGAATGAAGTCGGACGACGCGCAGGCCGAAAGGGCAAGGGTCGAAAACAGGGCGATGCGGGTCATCATCATCGGTCAATTAACCTTCTGTCAGTTGCCCCCGGCGGCCATAATGGCCCAGCAACACCTGTCGCTCAAGCCATTCGGCGATCCTTTGCCGGTTGTCATTCGAGTTCGACCAGCAAATCCTTGGCATCGATCTGGGCGCCGGGGCTGATATGGACGGCGGTTACAGTGCCGTCGCGGTCGGCATGGATGCCGGTTTCCATCTTCATGGCTTCGATGGTCAGCAGCAGGTCGCCTTGCTTGACCTGTGCGCCCGCTTGCACGGCGAGTGTGGCCACCACGCCCGGCATGGGCGCGCCGATATGGGCAGGGTTGGACGGATCGGCCTTGGTGCGGACAATCGAGGCGGCCGAGGAATGCATGTCGCGAACGCGGATGATGCGCGGCTGGCCATTGAGTTCGAAGAACACCTTTGCTTCGCCTTCTTCGTTGGTTTCGCCAATCGCCTGGCAGCGGATTTCCAGGGTCACGCCAGGGTCAATTTCCGCTGACAACTCGTCGCCGGGCTCCATTCCGTAGAAAAACGCGGAGGTCGGCAAGGTGCGGACCGGCCCGTATTTGCGATGGCGGCCCATATAGTCGAGATAGACCTTGGGATACATGAGGTAGCCGTTAAGGTCCTCGTCATCGACCTTGAAGCCTTCCAGTTCTTTGGAAAGTTCCACACGTGTCGCGTCCAGATCGACAGGTTTGGCATGCAGGCCGGGGCGGTCGGTGATGGGTTTTTCACCCTTGAGCACCTTTTTCTGGATGGCTTTCGGAAAACCGCCCGGCGGCTGACCGAGCGAACCGCGCATAAGGTCGATCACCGAATCCGGGAAGGCCACTTCCTTGGCGGGGTCTTCGACATCGGCGCGTGTCAGCCCTTGGCTGACCATCATCAGGGCCATGTCACCCACAACTTTCGACGATGGCGTGACCTTCACGATATCGCCGAACATCTGGTTCACATCGGCATAGGCCTGGGCCACTTCGTGCCAGCGTTCTTCCAGCCCCATCGACCGTGCCTGTGCCTTGAGGTTGGTGAACTGACCGCCGGGCATTTCGTGCAGGTAGACTTCGGATGCAGGGGCCTGAAGCCCGCTTTCGAATGCCGAATAATGCCCACGCACGGCTTCCCAATAATTGGAAATCTCGCGCACGGCGGCGATGTCCAGCCCTGGATCGCGGTCGCTGTCTTTCAGCGCTTCCAACACCGTGCCCAAGGTCGCCTGGCTGGTATTGCCGGAAAACGCGTCCATGGCGCAATCGACGGCGTCCACGCCGGCGTCGGCCGCGGCAAGGATCGTGGCGGTGGCAATGCCTGCGGTGTCATGGGTGTGGAAGTGGATCGGCAGGCCCACTTCCTGTTTCAAGGCCCTAAACAGCACGGAAGCGGCAGCTGGCTTCAACAGCCCCGCCATATCCTTTAGCCCGAGAATATGCGCGCCTGCGGCTTCCAGTTCCTTGGCCATGGAAACGTAATATTTCAGGTCATATTTCGACCGCTCCGGGTCCAGCAGGTCGCCGGTGTAGCAAATCGCGGCTTCGGCCAGCTTGTTCTGGGTTGCGGTTTCGTCGATGGCCACGCGCATGTTTTCGACCCAGTTCAACGAATCGAATATCCGAAACACGTCAATGCCGGTTTCGGCGGCCTGTTTTATGAAGAATCGAACAACGTTGTCGGGGTAGTTGGTATAGCCAACGCCGTTCGATCCGCGGAACAGCATCTGCGTCATGATGTTCGGCACGGCCTCGCGAATGTCGCGCAGGCGCTGCCATGGGCATTCCTGAAGGAAGCGATAGGACACGTCGAACGTCGCACCGCCCCAGCATTCAAGGCTGAAAAGTTCCGGCAGTTTGGCGGCATAGGCAGGCGCCGCCCGCACCATGTCGATGGACCGCATGCGCGTCGCCAGCAACGATTGGTGCCCGTCACGCATCGTCGTGTCGGTGATCAACAGCTTGCGCTGATCCTTCATCCATTTTGCAACCGCTTCCGGACCTTCGCGGTCCAGCAGGTTGCGCGTGCCCTCAGGCGGCTGGCCTGCGCCCTTCAGGACCGGAGCCTTGGGTTCTTTGATGTCAGCCGGGCGTGGGCGCCCCGCAACCTCGGGGTGGCCGTTGATTGTAATGTCAGCCAGATAAGTCAGGATCTTGGTTGCACGGTCGCGGCGCTTGCGGAACTGGAACAGCTCTGGCGTCTCGTCGATGAACTTGGTGTGGTAGCGGTTCGACAGAAAATCATCGTGTTTCAACAGGTTCTCGACGAAGGCGATGTTAGTTGATACGCCACGAATTCGAAATTCGCGCAATGCCCGGTCAAGCCGCGCAATCGCGCCTTCAGGGGTCTGCGCCCAGGCTGTGATCTTTTCCAGAAGGCTGTCGTAATATCGGGTGATGACCGCGCCTGAATAGGCCGTTCCACCATCCAGACGAATGCCCATACCTGTTGCGCCGCGATAGGCGGTGATGCGGCCATAGTCGGGGATGAAATTGTTGGTTGGGTCTTCGGTTGTGATCCGGCACTGGATCGCGTGGCCGTTCAGTTGCACGTCGTATTGGCTGGCCACGCCGGTGGCGCCCATCAGCGTTTTGCCTTCGGCGATCTTGATCTGCGCCTGCACGATGTCGATTCCGGTGACTTCCTCGGTCACGGTGTGTTCGACCTGAACGCGCGGGTTGACCTCGATGAAGTAGAAATTGCCGGTGTCCATATCCATCAGGAATTCGATGGTGCCGGCGCACTCGTAATTCACCGCCTCGGCGATTTTCTTGCCCAGGTTGCAGATTTCTTCGCGCTGCGACGGCGACAGATAGGGGGCAGGTGCGCGTTCGACGACTTTCTGGTTGCGCCGCTGCACCGAACAATCGCGCTCCCACAGGTGATAGATATTTCCTTCCTTGTCGCCCAGGATCTGCACTTCGACATGCCGGGCGCGCTGGATCATCTTTTCCAGGTAGCCTTCGCCATTGCCAAAAGCGGCTTCAGCCTCGCGCCGGCCTTCCAGCACTTTTTCCTTCAGTTCCTTGGGCGAATAGATCGGCCGCATCCCGCGCCCGCCGCCGCCCCAGGAGGCTTTGAGCATCATCGGATAGCCGACTTCCTCGGCCTGTCTGGCTACCTCGTCCATGTCATCGCCCAGGACCTCGGTGGCCGGGATGACCGGCACGCCGGCGGCGATGGCGACTTTGCGGGCCGACGCCTTGTCGCCAAGTGCGCGCATGGTTTCGGCCTTTGGACCGATGAAGGTGATCCCGTTGGCCATGCAAGCGTCAACAAAATCAGGGTTTTCCGACAACAGCCCGTAACCGGGATGGATCGCATCGGCGCCGGACATCTTGGCCACGCGGATGATTTCGTCGATGGACAGATAGGCCTGAACAGGCCCCATGCCTTCGCCGATCTTATAGGCCTCATCGGCTTTGAACCGGTGCAGGGACAGCTTGTCTTCTTCGGCGTAGACGGCGACGGTTTTCTTGCCCAACTCATTGGCCGCGCGCATCACCCGGATGGCGATTTCGCTGCGGTTGGCGATCAGGATCTTCTTGAACTCGGCCATCTGACGCGTCCCTCCGGCATGTGATGCTGCAATGCAGTATCACTATGCGGCACGGGAAACAACAAGGCCATGTTAGCGGTAACAGGCGAGAAATTACTCCTGCGGCGTCACCTGCCGGTTCTTCAGCGGAATTTCCTGCAACTTCAAAGAAAACAGGAAACCCAGAACCGCCAGTCCCGCCGCTATCCAGTAGATCGGGTGCAAGCCGTCCACCACTGCCTGGGTCACAGTTGCGCGCACATTTTCGGGCAATGCTGCCAGCATCTGCGGACCAATGTTAAATTCACCGCCCATGGAAACGTCACCGCCCAAAGCCCCCATTCTGTCGGCCAAGCGGGCTGCGAAGATCGCCCCGAACAGTGCAACGCCGAGCGATCCGCCGATCTGGCGAAACATCAGGCCCGCCGCGGTGGCCGTGCCGACCAGTTCCCTGTCAACGGCGTTTTGTACAGCGGTCGTGACGACCGGGAATATGAAACCCATCCCGAAACCAACCATGGCTAGGTATAGTCCCACCAGAACATAGGGTGTGTCCGTGGAAAGGGTGGACAACAGCATCATGCCGACGAACAGGGCGCTCATGCCTGCAAGTGGCATCCATCTGTAGCGCCCGCCGCGCGACATGGCCCGGCCCGCGACGGTCGAAGACACAAGTATGCCCGCTGTCATTGGGATCAGCTGCAGGCCTGACAGTGTCGGGCTCGAACCTTTGGCGATCTGCAGATACATCGGCATGAACGTGATCGCCCCGAACATGGCGGCCCCGGCAACGAAACCTACCAGCGAGGTGATCAGAAACACGTTCTGACGGAATAGGGAAAGCGGCAGGACCGGCTCAGATGCACGCAATTCGATTTGGACGAACCCGATAGCGGACAGAACGAATACCGCAGCCAGCGCCATAGTTTCCACCGAATCCCAGGCAAAGGTGCGCCCGCCTAGGGAGGTAATCAGGACCAACGACCCCAAGGTCAGGGACAAGAGTAGCGCACCCGCATAGTCGATCTTGTGCTGTTTGCGATTGCCCGTCGGTTTGAATGACACGGCAAATCCAAGGACGGCGAAGGCTCCGATCGGCAGGTTGATGAAGAATATCCAATGCCAGGACAGGTTTTCGACGAACCAGCCGCCGATCAGCGGGCCAATTATCGACGATGTCGAAAACACCGCCGCAAACACACCCTGCACCTTGCCGCGATCTTGCGGTGCGATGACATCGGCGATGACCGACAGTGCCAGCACGAACAACCCGCCGCCGCCCAGCCCCTGGATGGCCCGCGACACGATCAGCCAGGTCATCGAGCCCGCAGCCCCACACATCACCGATCCGGCCAGAAAAAGCCCCACCGAGATGAAGACCATGTTCCGTCGCCCATACAGATCGCCCATCTTTCCGTAAAGCGGTGCGGCGATTGTGGAGGAGAGGATATAGGCCGTGACCACCCAGCTCAGGTGGTCAAGGCCGCCCAGATCGGAGACAATCGTCGGCAGTGCCGTCGACACGATGGTCTGGTCCAGCGATGCCAGCAGGAGCAGCACGGCAATTGAACCGATAATGATACCGGTTTTTCCATCTGCCGTCGGCGGGGTCTGAGCTGGTGAATGGGTCATGGCGACTCCAGATTACAGAGGCTCCGGTTACGACTTGCCAATTTATGTGTCAATAGCATATAAGTGTCATTGGCATGAAACAGCCGGGATCCCAAGGGGCGAAAATGGTGCAAGACAGGGCAGAACAGGGTTGGCAGGCGCGGGTGGCTCGCCTTTTACGCGAAGGCGGCAAATCCGACGATGCCATAGATGCGCTGCAGGATTTCGACGATGCGATGTTCCGCTTTCACAGGCGCTTCGCCAAAGGCGAGTTGATGGCGCAGGCGTTGCGGCGCCTCGGGCTGGACCTTGAATCGGCTGGGTTTCAGGCGCTCACGGCCGTGGCCCGCATCAGCAATGGGTTTCATAGCGAAAGCGCGCAGCCCGCGACCATCGGCCTGATTGGCGAAGAGCTGTCGGTCGACCCGTCCCGCGCCAGCCGTCTTGTGTCCGACCTGGTATCTGCCGGATTGGTCCGGCGAGAGGCGGCACAGGATGACGGGCGCAAATCCGTCATCGCCTTGACCGACAAGGGGAGGGCGCTGCTGTTGAACATGCTCGAGCTGAAATGGAAGCGCCTGCTAGGCATCTTTGCGGCATGGTCCGATGACGACTTGGCATCGCTTTCGAAGGGGCTGACCCGTTACCTTGATGACAGCGAATGCCCGATGCGCCTGGGCGATCAGGACGAATAGACCAGGCCACGTGCTTCTGGCGGGGTGGCGATGCACATCTGCCCCATGTTCGCGATCATGTCATCGCGCAGGATATTGACGACGTGATCGGCGCCGGCAGGCCCGGCCGCGCCAAGCCCGAAATGGAAGGCCTTGCCCAGCATCACGAAATTGGCCCCCAACGCGATGGCGCGCAGGATGTCGAGCCCGCCCATCACGCCGCTGTCGAAGATCAGCGGATAATCTGGACCCACCGCAGCGCGGATCGGCACCACGCAATCGATGGCGGCCGGTGCGGCCTCGAACTGGCGAGCGGCGTGGTTTGATATCCAGACCGCATCGGCCCCGGCATCGCGGCAGGCCAAGGCGTCATCGGCATTGAGAATTCCCTTGATCACGTATGGCCCTTGCCAGAGGTCGCGCAGGCGTTTGAGGTAGTCCCAATCCGGCGGAATGCGCAGCAGATACCCGATATGCGCGGTCGACGGCAGGGGACCCTTGTGGTCGGAATACTTCCCGATAAAGGGCATTTTCGGCATCCCTTCGCGCAGGGTGCCCATCGCCCAGGCCGGGCAGGTGGAAATATGGGTGAGCGTGCGAGCCGTGATCGACGGCGGATGGGTCAACCCACCCCGCGTCTGGCGTTCTCGCCGTGACTGGCTCGGCACGTCAACGGTCAGAACCAGCGTGGTAAAACCGCTGTCGCGAATGCGGGCCAGCATGTCTGCCAGGATTTCGGGCTGGCCGGGCGGGTAAAGCTGGAACCAGCCGTTGGGCCCGAATTCATGGGCGATGTCCTCGGGGGCCTTGGTGGCCATGGTGGACATGCAATAGGGGATATTGCGATCCCGGCCCAGCCGGGCCAGTGCGCGTTCGGCCCCCGGCCACATGGCGCCAGACATGCCCACGGGCGCGATGCCGAAGGGCAAGTCGTAGGTCTGGCCCATCAGCGTGGTCGTCAGATCATGCGTTACCTCACCCTTCAAAACCTGTGCGCGCAGGAGCACGGCATCAAGCCGGTCGCGATTGCGCTTGTCGCCCAGTTCAGTGCCAGTGGCGCTGTCGAGATATTCCCACATGAAATGCGGAATACGCCGCTTGGCGCGCGCCTTGAGGTCCCAGATGGCGGGGAAGCGATTGTCCATATCCATGGAGGCGATGGTTAACGCCAAACACCGGTCTGGGAAAGGGGATTGAGCCGGGCAAAGCCTCACAGAGATTTCGGTAGGCAATCCAAAAATGGAATGCCTACGCGGGCGGAACATTAGGCGAACACCTCTTTTCCTTTCGTGCCAGTGCCATTATGTTCCCATCCCATGAGCAGCCTGACCGAAGATGACGCCTTCGAAGCGGCCACGTCCCCGTCCTTGTCGGCGCGGGCGATGTCCGCGCATGGCGCGCCCTACCTAAACGAATTGAACCCTGCGCAGCGCGAAGCGGTCGAGGCGCTGGATGGTCCTGTCCTGATGCTGGCAGGCGCGGGCACCGGCAAGACCAAGGCGCTGACCACCCGCATCGCGCATCTGCTCTATCAGGGTCGCGCCCGGCCCAATGAAATCCTGGCCGTGACCTTCACCAACAAGGCCGCGCGCGAGATGAAGGATCGGGTCGGGCGGCTTATGGGTCAGACGGTCGAAGGCATGCCCTGGCTGGGCACGTTCCATTCGATCTGCGTGAAACTGCTCAGGCGACATGCTGAACTGGTAGGGTTGAAGTCGAACTTCACCATTTTGGACACTGACGACCAGATACGATTGCTGAAACAGCTGATCGTCGCGGCGAATGTCGACGAAAAACGCTGGCCTGCCAGGCAGTTGGCGCATCTGATCGACCATTGGAAAAACCGCGCCTGGACGCCGGACAAGGTGCCAGCGGGCGAGGCGAGTGCGTTCAACCATGTGGGCACGGACCTGTATGAACAATACCAGGAGCGTCTGAAGACGCTGAACGCGGTCGATTTTGGCGATCTGCTGCTGCACATGGTCGTCATTTTCCAGACGCATGAGGATGTGCTGGCGCAGTACCAGCGCTGGTTCCGGTATATCTTGGTGGACGAGTATCAGGACACCAATGTCGCCCAATACCTGTGGCTGCGGCTGTTGGCGGGCGGGCACAAGAATATCTGTTGCGTCGGCGATGATGACCAGTCGATCTATGGCTGGCGCGGTGCCGAGGTGGGCAATATCCTGCGGTTCGAAAAGGATTTTCCCGGTGCCAAGGTGGTGCGGCTGGAACAGAATTACCGGTCGACCCCGCATATCTTGGCGGCGGCTGCCGGGGTCATTGACGCCAATCAGGGGCGGCTGGGCAAGACGCTTTGGACGGAGGCTGCCGAGGGCGAGAAGGTCCGTCTGATCGGCCATTGGGATGGCGACGAGGAAGCCCGCTGGGTCGGAGACGAGATAGAGGCGATGCAGAACGGCACACGCGGGGATCGGCCGCGTGACCTGGATGACATTGCCATCCTTGTCCGCGCCTCGCATCAGATGCGTGCCTTCGAAGACCGGTTCCTGACCATTGGCCTGCCGTATCGTGTCATCGGCGGGCCACGTTTCTATGAGCGTATGGAAATCCGTGATGCGATGGCCTATTTTCGTGCCGCCGTGTCACCCGACGATGATTTGGCGCTGGAACGCATTATCAATACGCCCAAGCGGGGCGTCGGTGACAAGGCGCTGCAATCCATCCAGCGGCTGGCGCGGGCCAATGGCGTGTCGCTGATGGAAGGCGCGAAGCTGGCCGTCGAAACCGGCGACCTGAAGGGCAAGGCCAAGACCGAGGTCGCGCATCTGGTGACCTATTTCCACATGTGGCATGGCGCGATTACCAAGGGCGAAGAAAGCCATATCGAAATCGCCGAACGCATTCTGGAAGAATCCGGCTACACCGAGATGTGGATGAACGACAAAACGCCCGAGGCGCCGGGGCGGCTGGAAAACCTGAAGGAACTGGTCAAGGCATTGGAAGCTTTCGACAACCTGCAAGGGTTTTTGGAACATATCGCGCTGATCATGGACAATGACAGCGCCGAGGCCGAGGACAAGGTCAACATCATGACGCTTCATGCGGCCAAGGGGCTGGAATTTCCGGCGGTGTTCCTGCCGGGCTGGGAAGACGGGTTGTTCCCGTCGCAGCGGTCCATGGATGAAAGTGGCTTGAAAGGGTTGGAGGAAGAACGCCGGCTCGCCTATGTCGGCATCACTCGTGCAGAAGAGGTCTGCACCATATCCTTTGCTGCCAACAGGCGGGTCTATGGCCAGTGGCAGAGCCAGCTGCCCAGTCGTTTCATCGACGAATTGCCCGAAGAGCATGTCGAGGTGCTGACCCCGCCCGGGCTCTACGGGGGTGGTTATGGAGCCGCTGCGCCGCAGGCGAGTTTTGCCGATGATGTCGCAAAAGCCGACGGCTACAATTCCCCGGGTTGGAAGCGGCTGCAGGCACGATCGGGCCAATACGGCATGAGCCAGCCACGAGAAACGCGCACGTCCGCGGTCGATTTCGACGCGATCAGCGGCTATGGGCTGGGCGAGCGCGTGTTTCACCAGAAATTCGGTTACGGCACGATCACCGGCATGGAAGGCGACAAACTGGAAATCGCTTTCGACAAGGCCGGTCTGAAAAACGTCGTGGCGCGATTTGTCACGCCCGCAGACGACGTTCCGTTCTGATCCCTGAAAAAAAAACGGCGACAGGGGGAGGACCTGTCGCCGTCTTGTCAACGCCGTTTCCCTAGGGAGGAGGTGGGATCGGGCGTATCCTTTTTGCGGGCGGCGGCACTAGGGAGGAGGATGTGCCGCCGCCGGCAGGTCCGGGCCTAAAGGGAGGAGAAAGGCCCGAAAATTCGTATCAGATATCCTTCGCGGCCTCGCGGGCGATGGATGCAATCATTGTCCGGTTCATGCCGAGATCCGACAGCTCGCGGTCCGACAGGGCTGCCAGTTCGCGGTACGTCTGCCGCTCGACCCGGCGGCGTGCCAGGTATGCTTTGAAGTTGGCGATCGCATCATTTGCGTGATCTGCCACGCTGATTGCGGCGCTGCGCGTTTCGGTGAGGAAAGCCATTTTCGTTTCTCTTGTCGTTTCGTGTTTTCGTCTCGTGTTGACGCTAACTTAATCCGATGCTGCGACTGCACAATACCGCAATTGCGCAATGCTGCCATGCAGCAATTGCATGGGTTAATTGGTTAAAAAACAGTGGTTTACCCTAGGTAACGCCCAAATTTTTCCGGTGCGCCGGTGTTGTTGCACAGGGCATGAGCGGACTGCCGAAAGCTTGTGCAAAATGAAAAGCCCGGCGCAACAAGTGCACCGGGCCATTTGACGAAATTATCCTGAACCTTGTTAGGCGGCGATCGGGAAAGGGTGTTCGCGCGCAGTGTCGTCGAGCCCCTTGAGTAGCTTCATCATCGTCTTCTTCATCACATGCCGCATCACGATGAGGTTCATCAATCGTCCCAGCGGCCCGTGTTTCAGTTCATAGTCCAACGCCATCGTCAGGCGCGATCCTTGGGCTTCCGGTTCGACGAGCAGAGTGGCGTGTGCGCGTTTGAGCGG
>JBNKYL010000285.1:0-9576 GCA_050300875.1 Paracoccaceae bacterium | reverse complement strand
CTTGCCATGATGGGTTGGGCGGATGTCTTCGGGACTTCCCAGTTCGCACTACGACTGCCAAGCGCGCTTTTTGGCGCTGGCGCGGTCTTTGCGATTGGGCTGCTCGGGCGGCGCATATGGGGCGTGCAGGCTGGCCTTCTGGCCGCAGCCCTGTTGTCCATGCATGGGTTCCACATATTCTGGAGCCAGGCGGCCCGCATGTATACCGCTGGCGCGTTTTTCGCCATCCTGTCGGCATATCTACTGATCTTGCTGATGGACCGTGACAAACGGTCACCATGGCTCGAATTGTCCTACGTTGCGGCCTGCGTTGCAGGCATCCAATCCGTCGAATTCTTCTGGCCGATCCTGCTGGTTCAGGTCGTTTGGGTCGCGCTGCTTGCGAACGTTCCGAGCCCCGCGGGCACAATGTTCAGGATCCGAAATCCATTCTCGATGGGCCCGCGCTTGGTCCAGGTCCAATCGCTCATCCTGATGCTGTCCGTGCCAAGCCTTGCCCATTCCGTCTATCGTGCAAGAAACGGCGCCGCCGAGGCGCCAACCCCGGAGTTTTTTCCTGAATACCTGACCTTTGGGTTTCTCTTTTCGAACGATGACTTTTCGCCGACCCGCATGGCACTGCCGTTGGTTGCATCTGTGATATTGGCCGCGATGGCCTTGGGATTGATCATGCTCAGCCTCAGGGCCAAACCCCTGCCCAGCACGCGCACCGCCTGTGGCCCGCAGGGTTTGGCCACTTGGATCGTATTGCTCACATTGAGCGGTTCGTTCCTGACGATGGTCTATATCGGCATGATCGCAAACAGGCGGAATTCTGTCCTTTTGGCCATGTCCATACTTCCAATCATGGCATTTCTTCTTCCGGCCTTGGTCGCCCTTGTCCGATCTTCGCTGACGGCGCGACTTCCGCGTTTCGAAAATTGGCGCAAAGTGACTTCGCCGGGTCCGATGCTCATCCTCGCCTACGCCGTCGCATTTCCTGTGCTCATCTTCCTGCTCTCCTTCAAATTGACCCTGCTGGCACCGCGCGCCTGGATGGTCTTTCTGCCTTTCATATTGGTGGCAAGCAGCGCCGGAACCACCAATTTGCTGAACACTCGCCCTGCGCTCGGCAAGGTTCTGATCGCACTGCTTTTCGTATTGTTCGCCGCGTCAGTGCCCTATTCCTGGAAGGTGCCCAATTCCCCGCGCGACTATCAAGCCTTGGCTCGCGCGGTGGAAGGCGCAATGCAACCATCTGACTTGTTCTTCGTGCAGAAGAACAGCTGGGTCGACACGCCGTTTTTCTACTATCTCCCGGATGCCAATTACGTCGCGGAAGATTGGAGTGCTGCCGCAGCCAACAACCCGGACGCGCGCATTTGGGTGTTCGGCTGGCCAGCGGATAGGGCCGACGAAGATCCCCGGTTCCAAGCGGTTGCCAACTATACGCACATCCAGCAGATCAGCATACCCAATGCCACGGCCGACCTGTTTGAACGGAATCCGTGACGCAGACAATCGCGCGTTCGCTTCACATTGATCCCGGGCCCGTTCCCCGCTCAAAACAAGTGTCAGCTCGGACCACGCACTTGATGGGGGTCTAGGGCCTACGGTCATACGTGTCAGGCTCGCCACAACGCCTGGCGCGATCGCTTGTATCGCGCCAACACTCACCCTATTCAAATTGATCCTGACCCACAGCGACGGAGCCGCCAGAGACCAGACCGCCGAAACCGATACATATAAATAGCATTCAGTGCTGATGTTCCTGCAACGTGGTGAACATTGCCTTGACCCGATTGTCATCAAACTCGGGAACCAAAAGGTCTGCAGCGCCAAGATCGTCATCC
Organism: Paracoccaceae bacterium; assembly: GCA_050300875.1. GTDB lineage: Bacteria > Pseudomonadota > Alphaproteobacteria > Rhodobacterales > Rhodobacteraceae > CBDCFL01. Next base: position 7,744 of record JBNKYL010000285.1, on the reverse strand, counting down.
ACCGTATAAATTGACGGTGACGCGACCACAGACAGGCCTGCGCATTTCGCTGCCTTCAGGCCGTTGGCACTGTCTTCGAATGCCAGGGCCTGATCCGGCCCGACATTCAATCGCTGCAACGCCAGGAAATAGACATCGGGCGCAGGCTTTTTCGAAGCCACTTCGTCACCTGCAGCGATGGCGTCGAAGACTTCGCAAGCGTCGCAGCCCCACGCCGATTGGACCAGTCGCTCGACATTGGCTATGCTCGTTGTCGTTGCAATGCCGACAGCCACCCCTTCGGCCCGGGCCTGCCGAATCAACGCATCGATCCCGGGACGCAAATTGATGCCCCGGCCTATCAGTTCCGAATAGTAGCCGTTCTTGCGGGCATGCAGTCCCGCGATATCCGTTTCCGTCAGTTCTTGTGCGCGGCTGTCGTCCTCAGCGATCCAGGCGGCAATCCTTTCCTTGCCGCCAGTAACGCGCAACAAGCCAGCGTAGGTGCGCCGATCCCAATGCCACCCCAAACCCCAGTGTTCGAAAGCCAGATTAAAAGCCCGCCGATGCGCTTCTTCGGTTTCGGCCAACGTGCCATCAACGTCGAAAATCAGCGCACGCAGCGACCGTCCGTCAGGCATCGCTCAGGTCGTGGATAACCGCTGGCAATTCCGCAAAGTCGTGGAAAACCGCCGAATGTGCCAGATCCCCGATGTCCGCCTTTCGGTAGCCACCCGAAAACAACGCAAACGGTACACCTGCAGCTTGCGCGCAGGCTGCGTCCACCTCGCTGTCGCCCACATAGATGCCGTTGGCCCGCCCCAACGCGGCAAATGTGCCCAGCAGCGGCATTGGATCAGGCTTGCGCTTTTCAAAACTGTCGCCGCCGAAAACGGCCGAAAACCGGTGCCGCAGCCCCAGCTTGTCAAGGATCGCCTTGGTCGGCGCAATCGGCTTGTTGGTGCAAACGCCAAGGCTGTGGTCGGAAGCTTTCAGGGTGGCAAGGCTCTCGACTACCCCCGGATAAGGTGCCGTCAACACATCAGGCGCGGCGCCGTAGACGTCGGAAAACCGCTCCAGGACTTGGTCATATTCACGCCCATCGATACCAGTTGCGCTGACCACACGCTCGACCAATTTCGGGACGCCATTACCTATGAAGGTCGTAACGACATCTAGGCCCAGCGGCGCTATCCCGCGTTCCTCCAATACGACATTGACCGCCGCATGAATGTCCGGCGCAGAATGGACCAGTGTGCCATCCAGATCAAAGACAACGGCCGTCACGCGGCTTTCCACTTGATCGAACAGCCCATTGACGGGACCTGTTCAGCAGGCCCCTTGCCGGTTTCGACGACCTGTTTCATTGCCTCGAACAGATCGCGGCGCAAATCTGCAGGTCCGGCTTCCTTGCGCGACGCATCCAGCCGCCCGCGATATTGCAACCCGCCATCCGAGTCGAAGCCAAAGAAATCCGGCGTGCAGACCGCGTCATAGTCGCGGGCGACCGTCTGGTCCTCGTCGTAGAGATACGGGAATGAAAAGCCGCGAACTTCGGCCATTTTCTTCATGTTATCAAAGCTGTCCGCAGGGTAGGCATCCGCGTCATTTGCGCTGATCGCGGCCACGCCAATGCCCAGCGACTGCAATTCCGCCGCATCGCGCTGGATCCGGTCCAGCACGGCCAGAACGTAGGGGCAGTGGTTGCAGATGAACATAATCAGCGTGCCGTTCGGTCCTGCCACATCCGCCAGGCGGTAACGATTGCCATCCGTCGCAGGCAGATCGAAGTCCGGTGCCGGCCAACCAAAGTTGCATACGGGTGGAATTGCCGCCATGACGATCTCCTCAGGCCACGCGCGCAAGCGCGCCGGTGGCGGCTGCGCGGATCGCTGCAATGTTCTCGCCATAAGGGGCTGGATTGCCGACCGAACCGCCGCGGAACACCGCCGAACCGGCGACCAGCACATCGGCCCCCGCCGCCGCGACCAGCGGTGCGGTGGTCGGATCGACCCCGCCGTCGATCTCTATATGAACGGGCCTATCCCCGATCATTTCGCGAAGCGCACGGATCTTGGTCGTCATGTCGATGAATTTCTGCCCGCCAAAACCAGGGTTCACGGTCATCACACAGACCAGGTCGGTCAAGTCCAGCAAATGTTCCACGACCGAGGCCGGGGTGCCGGGGTTCAGCGCAACGCCCGCCTTCATCCCTGCCCCGCGAATGGCTTGCAGGGTGCGGTGAATATGCGGCCCAGCCTCGAAATGCGCGGTCAGCACGTCCGCGCCGGCCTCGGCATAGGCGTCGATATAGGCGTCGACCGGCGAAATCATCAGATGCACATCCATGACGGTTTTGACATGCGGGCGGAACGCCTTGACCGCAGGTGGACCAAAGGTCAGGTTCGGCACGAAATGCCCGTCCATCACGTCGACGTGCACCCAATCGGCACCTTGCGCTTCGATGGCCTGAATTTCCCGCCCGAAATCGGCGAAATCGGCAGACAGGATCGATGGGGCGATCTTGATTGAACGGTCAAAGCTCATTTTGTGCTCCCTTCCAGGGCTTTCATGATCGGAACGAAATCAGCGGCCGTCAGCGACGCGCCACCGACAAGCCCGCCATCAACATCGGCCGCAGCGAAAATCTCAGCGGCGTTTGCCGGTTTGACGGATCCGCCATAAAGCAGCGATATCTCGCCGCCTTCCGGCAAACGCGCCGCCAATTCGGCGCGAATGGCGCGATGGGTTAGGTCGATCTCGTCTATTGTCGGGGTCAGCCCAGTGCCGATGGCCCAGACCGGTTCATAGGCGACAACGGTATTGTCGGGTGTGGCCCCTTCCGGCACCGACCCGGCGATCTGGCCGTTTAGCACGTCCAGAGTTCGGCCATCACGGTATTCGTCCTCGGTCTCACCGATGCAAATCACCGCCACCAGTCCCACTTCCCAGGCAGCACGCGCCTTGGCTGCGACGTCCGCGTTGCTTTCGCCGTGATCGGCGCGGCGTTCGGAATGACCGACGATGACGTAGAAGGCGCCTGCATCGGCCAACATGGCGGCTGACACGTCACCCGTATGCGCGCCATTCTTTGCTACGTGACAATCCTGCCCGCCCAGCGCCACGCCGACCTTGCGCGCCCGGTCGATCAGGGTGGCGGGCAAGCACAACAGCGTCGTGATCTTCAGCCCGACAGCGGCCTTACCTATGATCTGCGCCTCGGTCAGATCAGTCGAAACACCGTGCATTTTCCAGTTACCGGCTGCGATTTTTCGGGGCAAGCTATCCCTCCGTCTCTGCTTTGGCCTGGCGTTCGCTATCCAGACCGCCAGAGAATACCCTGCTTGCGCGAATATCCGCTTCGGTGATCGTGCTCAAGGCCGCAGCGTCCAGCGGCCCCTTGGCATTCTCGAACAAACGGTTGGCCTGACGCAGCCGCGCGCGGTCCAAAGCGTTGCGAATGGACCTGGCATTTGCGAAATGAGCCTGCTTGCGCCGGGCCTCGATATATTCGGCCATGGCCCGCTTGCCTCCCTCGTCCAGCACGTAATTCTGGTCCGACAACATCGACTCGGCAATGCGCCCCAACTCTTCATTCGTGTAGTCGGGAAATTCGATGTGATGGGCGATGCGCGACCGGAACCCGGGATTTGCGGAAAAGAACTTGTCCATCCTGTCAGCATAACCCGCCATGATCACCACGAGATCATCGCGGTTGTTTTCCATCACCTGCAACAGGATCTCGATGGCTTCCTGGCCGTAGTCGCGTTCATTGTCGGGCTTGTACAGGTAATAGGCCTCGTCGATGAACAGCACGCCGCCCATCGCCTTTTTCAGCACTTCCTTGGTCTTGGGTGCCGTATGGCCGATATACTGGCCAACGAGATCGTCGCGCGTCACGCTGACCAAATGGCCCTTTCGCACATAGCCAAGCCGATGCAGCAGTCCGGCCATTTTCAGCGCCACGGTGGTCTTGCCGGTTCCCGGATTGCCGGTGAACGACATATGCAGGGTCGGCGTTTCCTGAGACAGACCCATTTCCCGCCGCGCCTTGTCGACCAGCAACAAAGCCGCCGTTTCCCGTATGCGCTGCTTCACCGGCGCAAGGCCGATCAGCTCCTCGTCCAGTTCCCGCAAGACCTCGGCCACACCCGAGGACTCGTACTCAGCCGCCAGATCAACCTGCGTCGGGCGCGGGGCTTCCTCGGTCATGCCGTCCATGGTTTTCTCCGGTTATCAAATACCTTTGGGTGGTCCGGGGGGGAGGCAGCCCCCCGGCCTTTTTATCACGCGCGCACGTCCCAGGCGTATTTCTGGCTTCGGCCTTCGAAATCCGTGCGTTGCATGTGGATCTTGGGCTCTTCGGCCGGGCGGTTGACGATGAATGACATCTTGACCGATTCAATCCCGCGTTCGTCCTCGAAGGCGTTGATACGGATATAGCCATCCCCATGCGCCTTGCGGCATTCGTCCAGTTCCATCATCACGCCTTTGGCGTCCTGCAGATCGAACATCGGGTTGCCCCACATTTCCCAGTATGTATTCCGGGGGTGCGGGTCGTCGGTATATTCCACCCCGATCGCCCAGCCGTTTTCCAGGCAATACTCCACCTGTTTCCATATCTGGTCATCGGTCAGGTCGGGCAGGAAGGAAAAGCATCCTTGTGTGATACGCATGTTCTGGTCTCCTTACATGGCCGGGGTGGCGGTCGGAACGAAGTCCGAGGTGTCGGTCGAAGTGTAGTTGAAGGTGATGTTGCCCCAGGTATCGAGCGCGGCTTCGAGCGGTTTGCACCACTTGGCGGCATCGCGCAGGATTTCAGGCCCTTCATTTTTGATGTCACGTCCCTCATTGCGGGCCAGGATCATCGCTTCCAGTGCCACGCGGTTTGCCGTTGCGCCTGCCTGAATGCCCATCGGGTGACCAATCGTGCCGCCACCGAACTGCAGCACCACGTCATCGCCGAACAGGTCGATCAGCTGGTGCATCTGGCCTGCATGGATACCGCCCGAGGCAACCGGCATGACTTTCTTGGTGTCTGCCCAATCCTGTTCAAAGAAGATGCCGCGCGGCAGGTCGACCTCGTTATGCGTTTCCCGGCAGACATTGTAGTAACCCTGAACGGTCAGCGGGTCGCCTTCGAGCTTGCCAACGGCGGTGCCGCAATGCAGGTGGTCGACACCGGCCAGCCGCAGCCATTTGGCGATCACGCGGAAGCTGATGCCGTGGTTTTTTTGGCGGGTATACGTGCCGTGGCCTGCGCGGTGCATGTGCAGGATCATGTCGTTCTGGCGGCACCATTCGCTGATCGACTGGATCGCGGTCCAGCCAATGATCAGGTCGACCATGACGATCACCGATCCCAGCTGCTTGGCAAACTCGGCGCGGCGATACATTTCTTCCATCGTGCCGGCAGTGATGTTCAAGTAATGGCCCTTGACCTCGCCCGTCACGGCTGACGCCTTGTTGACGGCCTCCATGCAGTACAGGAATCGGTCGCGCCAATGCATGAAGAGTTGCGAGTTGATGTTCTCGTCATCCTTCATGAAATCCAGCCCGCCTTTCAGCCTCTCATATACCACGCGGCCATAGTTCTTGCCCGACAGGCCCAGTTTCGGCTTGGTCGTCGCGCCCAGCAATGGCTTGCCGAACTTGTCCAGCCGTTCGCGTTCGACGATCAGGCCGGTGGGCGGGCCTTTGTAGGTTTTCACATAGGCGACCGGAAAACGCATGTCTTCCAGACGCGCGGCTTTCAGCGGTTTGAAGCTGAATACGTTGCCGATGATGGACGCGGTCAGGTTGGCGATAGACCCTTCCTCGAACAGGATCAGGTCATAGGCGACATAGGCGAAATACTGGCCCGGCGTGCCCGGCACGGGTTCGACCTTGTAGGCCTTGGCGCGATAGCTGTCACAGGCGGTCAGGCGGTCTGTCCAGACCACAGTCCAGGTCGCGGTTGAACTTTCGCCGGCCACCGCAGCGGCGGCCTCGATCGGGTCGACGCCTTCCTGCGGAGTGATGCGGAACAGCGCCAGAACATCGGTGTCCTTGGGTTCGTAATCGCCATCCCAATAGCCCATCTGCGCATATTTCAGAACGCCGGCAGCGTAGCGTTTTTTCTTGTCGGTAATTTCGGTGGGATTGGTCATGTCATTCATCCTTGGCTCCTCCGATGCCTTAGGCCGCACGGGCGGCTGCGAATTGCGGGTCAAGCGATCCGGACGCATAGCGCTTGGCCATGTCATCCATGTCGATCACGGTGATCTTGCTGGCATTGCCAGCGGTGCCGAACCGTTCGAACCGGTCCAGGCACAGTTTTTCCATCTCGTCCATCGCGGGGATCAGGAATTTGCGCGGGTCGAATTCCGTCGCCTTTTCCTGCGCGACCTTGCGGAACTGCCCGGTGATCGCCATCCGGCAGTCGGTGTCGATATTCACCTTGCGCACACCCGACTTGATGCCGCGTTCGATCTCTTCGACCGGCACGCCATAGGTCTGGGGCATCTCGCCGCCAAATTCGTTGATCAAGTCCTGCAGGTATTGCGGCACCGAAGACGACCCATGCATGACCAGATGCACGGTCGGGATCTTGGCGTGGATCGCTTCGATCTGGCTGATCGCCAGAATGTCACCCGTGGGCTTGCGGCTGAACTTGTAGGCGCCGTGCGACGTGCCGCAGGCGATCGCCAGCGCATCCACCTTGGTGGCGGCGACGAATTCAGCGGCCTGATCAGGATCGGTCAGCAGGTCTTCCTTGGACAGCTTGCCTTCGGCGCCAGACCCGTCCTCCTTCGCGGCCTCGCCGGTTTCGAGGCTGCCCAGCACGCCCAGTTCACCCTCGACCGAGGCACCGACCCAATGGGCCATGCGGGACACGCGTTCGGTGATGGTTTCGTTGTATTCATAGGATGCCGGGGTCTTCATGTCCGCTTCCAGAGAGCCGTCCATCATCACGGATGTGAACCCATGGCGGATGGCCGACATGCAGGTGGCCTCGTTGTTGCCGTGGTCCTGATGCAGGCAAACCGGTATCGACGGATACATCTCGGCCAAAGCCTGCACCATGTGGCGCAGCATGATGTCGCCTGCGTAGGATCGCGCGCCACGGCTGGCCTGCAGGATCACCGGCGCGTCGCATTTCGCGGCGGCCTTCATGATCGCCAGACCCTGTTCCATGTTGTTGATGTTGAAAGCCGGCACGCCATAACCGTTTTCGGCTGCGTGATCGAGCAATTGGCGTAGCGTGATCAGTGCCATTGTCGCTTCCTTTCCAGTGGGTTAGCGGCCAAGCAGGCCCATATGCACGGCGTTATCGGCCATCCGCGCCGAAAAGCCCCATTCATTGTCGTACCAGGCCATTACCCGCACCAAACGGCGCCCCATGACCTTGGTCTGATCGCTGGCAAAATTGCAGGAATGGGTGTCGTGGTTGTAATCGATGGACACCTTCGGTTCGGTCTCATAGGACACGATTCCGCGCATCGCGCCTTCGGCGGCTTCGCGCATGATCTCGTTGATATCGGCCGCCGTGATGTCCTTTTCAGCCTGAAAGGTCAGGTCTACGGCGCTGACATTCGGCGTAGGCACCCGGATCGCCGACCCGTCCAAACGCCCGTTCAGTTCCGGCAATACCTCACCAATCGCCGCTGCCGCCCCGGTCGATGTCGGGATCAGGCTCATCGCGGCCGCCCGCGCCCGGTACAGGTCGGCATGCCGGCGATCCAGCGTCGGCTGGTCGCCGGTATAGGAATGCACCGTGGTCATG
>JBNKYL010000284.1:0-12468 GCA_050300875.1 Paracoccaceae bacterium | reverse complement strand
GGGTGCCTTCGAGTCGCCGGTGAATATCCGTGCCGAAAATTGGCGACGTGTCTTCAACCAACTGAAACGGGGTGGCGCCGTCACTTGTCTCGGCATTCGTGTCAGCCCCGGCTTCCAGCAATGCGGAGAATACGGCTGGCGTTTCGTTCAGCTCGGCGGCGACATGCAGGGGCGTGCGCCCCATTTTGTCGCGAGCTTCGAGATGAAAGCCGTGGTTCAGCAGACGCTCGACATAGTCCGGTGCCGTTGCGGTCGCCGCTGCGACGTGCAATGCGGTCATCCCCCAACGATCGCGCAGATCAACATCGGGGTTTCCGTCCAAAAGTGCAGTGACAATGGCAAGGTCCGGTTCGAAGGACAGGGCAACGTGCAGCGGGGTGAAGCCGCTTCTTTCCTGCGCGTCGATATCGGAACCGCCCGCCAATAGAGCTGCAATCAAGTCGGGCGAGCGACTGTATTCGGCGGCCAGGTGCAAGGGGGTCCAACCGGTATCGTCCTGCGCCGACACATCCGCCCGGTTATTCAGAAGGAGTATCGCGACATCGGGTAACGGCTTCAGTGCTGCGTAGTGGAGCGGGGTCCATCCGCGCGTGTCCTGCGCCAGCGGCGATGCCCCGTTGAGCAGGCAAGCCTCGACGTGTTCCACGGTGGCGGCGTCGAAAAAGGCCGGGTTGGGCCAGTCGTCGCATGACTGCGCAAATGCAGGTGTGGCAAAACATGCCAATGCGAACATGGCGGGCAACGTGTGGTGACGAGTGGTCATTTCGGTAATCTTGCGCAATTTCGAACAAAGCAAAACAGCCGGGGCATGTGCCTCGGGCGTTTGTGCAGAAACTTCGCTGCTGGGATTAGCCGGCGGAAGCTTTCGCTGCCATCTTGGCACGATTAGCCTCGTTGATCTTCAAGATATCGATCAGCCCTGCGCTTGGTTGTTCTGCATAGACGCGGCCCGCGAACAGGTCGATCAGGTCTTCGCGATTTCTGGCGTGCGCGACATGGGCGAAACCGAGCGGGCTGTTCCAGAAGGCATCGATAAGCGCCTGAATTTTGTCCATGCCGAGGTTGCTGACCCGCTTGAACTCGGCAAAGGTGGTGTCCGACATCGGCTCGTTCGAAGCGAAGTGCGCCGCGATCGCATCCGCCGCTTTTTCAGCTTCATGTATGGCGAAATGCAGGCCGAAAGAGAAGATCGGGTCAATGAACCGATGTGAATCACCGATGCACAGGTATCCGTTTCCGACGAAATCCTTGATCTCGTAGGAGTAATTTGCGCTGACTTTGACATCTTCGGCCAGGTCTTTCACCGGCACCCGGCGCTTCAGTTCTGGATGAAGTTCATGCAATTCGCGCAGGAAGAATTCCTCGCGGGTTTCTCCCCGGCCTTTGAAATACTCTGTCGGGGTGACGATGCCCACGCTGACGACCTCGTCATCGAGCGGAATGAACCATGCCCAGTGGTTCTTTTTGCTGTAAAGGATCTGGGTATTGTCAGGGCATTCTTCGTCATCTCGCAGCGCGCCGCGAATTTGCGAATAGACGGCAATCTGGTTGTCATAGTCACCGCGCACCCGTTTGCCCGCCACGCCGGCGCTGGACAGGAATGCAGCAAGGCCCGATGCGTCAATGACCACGCGTGCCGAGATCTCCGCCTCATGGCCATCGTCATGGCGGACGCGTACGCCGCGGATCCCGTCGCCTTCGACGATAACATCCGTGGCCTTTGCTTTAACGAGTTCTGCGCCGTTGCTGAGTGCTTCTTCGAGCAAACGCTTGTCGAACAGGTCACGCCGAACCTGCCATGTCTGGCCTGCCTTGAGCTGGCCTTCCTGGTCCCTTTCCATCACCGGAACGAGAAATGAGTTCTTGGCTTCGGCTCCGTAGACGCGCACGCCAAATTTGTGCGGGTGCCGCGATTCCATCATCCAGTCCCCAAGCCCAAGCTCGCGAACGCGCTGGCCAACCTCGCCGGTCATCGACTCGCCAATGTGGTAACGTGGCATGTCGTCTTTTTCGACAATCACGGAATTGATCCCACGCCGAGCAAGATAGATGGCCGCCGCGGCGCCACCTGGACCACCGCCGACAATTACGACATCTGTCTTTTTCGTTTCCAAATGCATTCCAGAATCCGCCTGAAGTCTTGTTCAATTTCGTCGCAGAGTTTGCCCAAAATGGCAACGAAGGTTAAGTGGAAACTGGCCAATGCGCCTGCATGTCTGACTGAACCGCTGACAAACATCCGTATTCAGTTGAATTGCGCCTTTGGGATCAACATTCCAACCGCGCCGGGCAAAAAAACTGTCGCTTGCGGGTTGTAAGGCGGGCGCGCATGTCAAATCCAGACGACCAATGGCCGAAGTTGGCCCGAATTCAATCATCCGGCCTTGCCAGGTGAAACAGGTTGTCGACGCAGGAATAGTCGCGGTAGCCCAGTCGGGACAGGGGGCGGAAGGTGGTGACGTCGAAGCGGCCGTCGACCATGCAGGCGTCGGCCATGTGGACGCCGGTGACCTCGCCGAACACCGCCACATTATACGCGCCTTCCAGTTCGACGATCTGGGTCAGGCGGCATTCGAGCACGGCGGGCGCGGCGGCGACATAGGGGCAGTCGATAGTGTGGGCCTGCGCTTTTTCCAGCCCGGCGAGGTCGAATTCGTCGACATCGGCCGGATGGCTGCCGGAACTGGCGTTCATCGCGTCGCGCAGGTCGTAGCTGACCACGTTGCAGCAGAACACGCCGGTGTCGCGGATATTGGCGACGCTGTCCTTGCCGTAGTCGCGGTCGGGCTTGGCACCGGTTCACGCGAACATGACTTGGGGCGGCGTGTAGGCCACGGCGTTGAAGAAGGAATAGGGGGCCAGGTTGTCGCGCCCGTCGCGTCCACGCGTGGACACCCAGCCAATCGGCCGCGGCGTGACGATGGCGTTGAAGGGATTATGCGGCAACCCGTGGCCGTTTTTGGGTTCGTAGAACATGGCGCGCCTTTCGTTGCCCATGACCTAGTCGCGTGCTACGCGGCTTTCCAGTCGAAAAGGCAGGAAAGTCGTGGAACTTCGGGTCGAAGAGGCAGAGGATTGGTGGGAGGTCGAGGCCTTGTTCGACCTGTGCTTTGCGCCGGGGCGTGAGGCGCTGTCATCCTATCGCCTGCGCGACGGGGTCGATCCGGTTCGCGCGCTGTGCCTGGTTTTGCGCGATGACGACGGCACACTTGCCGCCGCGATCCGGTTCTGGCCGGTGCGGGTGGGCGAACAGCCGGTGTTGCTGTTGGGCCCGATTGCAGTGCATCCGACCCATCAGGGCGAAGGGCTGGGTGCGATGGTGATGGGCGAGGCTATGGCGCGGGCCGGGGCGCTGGGCTGGGAACGGATCTTGCTGGTGGGTGATGCACCCTATTACGGGCGGTTCGGGTTTGAGCGGCTGGACGACGTGGTGATGCCGCCACCGACCAACCCCGACCGAGTATTGGGTTTTGCCCTGGTGGCCGGGGCCTGGGATGGGGTCGCGGGTCGGGTCGAACGCGCCATGTGACGCAGCGTCGCGAACGGTTTCGATCTCAAGGACAGAAATTCGCCGTGGCCCCAACCAATTTCTGTCAAAAATGGTCATCATTTGTTGCCCCATCTAAGTCTTTGGAACCGGTTCGTGGCCACGTTCACCTTCACCTTGCGGGGCGATCAGATCGCCACCTATACCAGCGTTTCGGGTGTCGGAAACGGCGTCGACCGCGTGGTGACGGTTGACGGCGTGACGGCCATCGGCACGAACACCGACATCTATACGGTCGAGGTGACGCAGGCCCAGCCCACCGATACGCAATTTGTCAACGGCCAGTTCGTGACCGTGTATGACAGCCTGGGCAATGTGGTCTTCGGGCCGTCGATCGTGCAACCCGATGCTGAACAGGGGTTTGGTGCGGGCGACGAACATCTGATTTTCAGCAATGGCTACATTTTCGATCTGACCGGGTTCGATGCCGGGATCACGACCTATCAATACGATATTTCGGATGAAGTCGCCAATGCGGCCTGGGGCGACAATGATGGCGAGTTGGACTTTGCCGACACCAATGTGTCCTTCCCCTGTTTTGCCGCCGGAACCCGCCTGTTGACCCCGCGTGGCGAGGTCGATGTTTGCGCGCTGGTCGAGGGCGACCTTGTCGAAACTCTGGATCACGGGCCGCAGCCCGTGGCCTGGATTGCGCGTCGGCAGGTCAGTTTTGTGCGGACCCCGCCGGATCGGCGCCGTCCGACGCGGATTGCCGCAGGAAGTTTCGGCCCCGATCTGCCCGCGCGCGATCTGGTCTTGTCCGCGCAGCATCGGGTGCTGGTCGGACAACATGGCCAGCCCGGCCCAGCCGCTGCCATCGGGGGTGAGTTTCTGGCGCCATCGCACCGGCTGTCTGCCCGGTCAGGCGTACGTGAAATGCGGGGCTGCCGGCAGATCGAACTGGTGTCGGTCATGTTTGAGCGTCACGAGATCATCCGGGCCATCGGTCTGTGGTGCGAGAGCTTCTACCCAGGCGGCTACTCGATGGCGACCTTGCCGCCGCGTTTGCGCGCCGAAGTGACCCGGCGTTTCCCGATGCTGAAACTGGGTGCCGCGCATGGCTATGGGCCGATGGCGCGCCCGTCCTGGAAACCGCAGCGGTGCGACTTGGCCGCGTGACTTCGCGCGCGCATTGACCTTCGCCTGACCCGCACCTAAACCCGCGCATCGACGGAAGGACGATGCGATGAACCTATTTGCCGATATCCGCGCGCTGGTCGTGGCCGAGCTGGACAATATGGTGGCGGCAGGCGAGCTGCCGGCTGGGCTGGACTATGCCAATGTGGCCGTCGAGCCGCCGCGCGATGCCGCGCATGGCGACATGGCCACCAATGCCGCGATGGTGTTGGCCAAGCCTACCGGGCTGAAGCCGCGTGATATTGCCGAGGCGCTGGCCGCCCGGCTGGTGGGCGATGAGCGCGTTGATACCGCAGAGGTCGCGGGGCCGGGGTTTCTGAACCTGCGGCTGGCAGGCGATGTCTGGGCCGGGGTCGTGGGCGCGGTCTTGCATGACCAGGCCGACTACGGGCGATCCAAGATGGGCGCGGGCCAGCGGGTCAACGTGGAATTCGTATCCGCCAACCCCACCGGGCCCATCCATGTCGGCCATACGCGCGGCGCGGTCTACGGCGATGCGCTGGCAAGCCTGCTGGATTTCGCGGGCTATGACGTGACGCGCGAATATTACATCAACGATGGCGGCGCGCAGGTCGATGTGCTGGCGCGGTCGGCTTATGAACGTTATCGCGAAGCCTGCGGCCATGCGCCTGAAATCGCCGAGGGGCTATACCCCGGCGATTACCTTGTGCCGGTCGGCGAGGCGATCAAGGCCAAGTATGGCGAAAGCCTGCTGGACAAGCCCGAGTCCGAATGGCTGGCCGAATTGCGAGAATTCACCACCGAGGCGATGATGGACCTGATCCGGTCCGATCTGGCCGCCTTGGGCGTCGTGATGGACGTGTTTTTCAGCGAAAAGTCACTTTATGGCACGGGCCGGATCGAGGATGCGATCAAGGCGCTGGATGACAAGGGTCTGATCTATCGCGGCACGCTGGAGCCGCCAAAGGGCAAGGTGCCCGAAGATTGGGAACCGCGTGAACAGACGTTGTTCAAATCGACCGCGCATGGCGATGATGTGGACCGGCCGATCAAGAAATCCGATGGCGGCTGGACCTATTTCGCGCCTGACATCGCCTATCACTATGACAAGGTGCAGCGTGGATTTGACGAGCTGATCAACGTCTTTGGTGCCGATCACAGCGGCTACGTGAAACGGATCAAGGCGGTGGTGTCGGCACTGTCGGATGGCAAGGTGCCGCTGGATATCAAGCTGGCGCAGCTGGTGCGGCTGTTCAAGAACGGCGAGCCGTTCAAGATGTCCAAGCGCGCGGGCAATTTCATCACCCTGCGCGACGTGGTCGATCAGGTGGGCCCCGATGTCACCCGGTTCGTCATGCTGACGCGCAAGAACGATGCGCCGTTGGATTTCGATTTCGACAAGGTATTGGAACAGTCCCGCGACAACGCGGTGTTCTACGTTCAATACGCCCATGCCCGCGTGCGATCGGTCATGCGCAAGGCTGACCGTCTGGAGGTCGCCACGGGCCTGCCTGTGCTGGAAGACGCCGCCGAATTTGCGTTGGTCAAGAAGCTGGCCGATTGGCCGCGCCAGGTGGAGATTGCGGCGCGCACGCATGAACCGCATCGGATCGCGTTTTACCTGTACGATCTGGCCAGCGACTTCCACAGCCTGTGGAACCGCGGCAATGAACGCCCGGAACTGCGTTTCGTGACCGATGAAAGCGCGGGTGCATCAAGCAAAATCGCGCTGGCAGAGGCCACGGGCGTTGTCATTTCCGCAGGTCTTGCTATTCTGGGCGTGACCCCGGCGGAAGAAATGCGCTGACCTAACAGCCGTCGCCGCCGACCAAGGGTTTTGAGCAGTCGTAAACAGGCCCGTCCGAAAGAGGCGGCGTACGAGGCAGGTAATGGCGGAACTAGATTACGGACGCGCGGAAAGCGCCGATGTTGCAGGCTTGCCCGGCATCGGTCAGGTCATCAATTTTTCAGGGGCGATCCTGTCGCTGGGTCTGATCGCAGGGCTTGGCTGGTGGGGCTATCAGCTGATGGTGCGGGATGTGTCCGGCGTGCCGGTGATCCGCGCACTGGAAGGCCCGATGCGCATTGCGCCGGAAGACCCCGGTGGCGAACTGGATGTTCATGCAGGCCTGGCGGTCAATGATGTGCCCGCCAACGGGATTGCATCCGAACCGGCCGAACGGCTGGTTCTGGCCACTGACGATACGGCGCTGGCCGACGAAGATGTGACCACGCGGAAGCTGGCCGAGCTGATGCCAGTCGAGGCGGCCCCGGTCCCGCCCGCCGAACCGGTGGAGGAGGCATCCGCCACGATGGCGATGACGCCCGACATGGCCGAAGAACCTGCGCAGGACGATCTGATCGCCGCCGCGCTGAACGAGGCGACGGGGACCATTGCCGCGCCGGACGGTGAAACGCTGGAACTGGTGCCGGCCGATGTGGCCGGTGTCACCCGGTCGCTGTTGCCGGTGCCGCGCCCGATGGAACTGGCCGCGATTACGCCGCCGCCGGTGGCATCCGACGGGTTCGTGTTCATCGAGCCGGCGGATATCCCGGAAGGCACCCGGCTGGCGCAACTGGGCGCCTTTGACAGCGAAGCCATCGCGATGGGCGAATGGGCGCGTCTGTCCGGGCTGTTCCCCGAATTCATGACCGACAAGGCGCGGGTGATCGAACAGGCGCAATCGGGCGGCAAGATGTTCTACCGCCTGCGCGCGCATGGGTTCGACGACCTGAACGATGCGCGCCGTTTCTGTGCCGGTCTGCTGGCCGAAAACGCCAATTGCATCCCGGTACGCCAGCGCTGATCTGCCCGGATTTTCGGCAATCCCGTTGAATTGCAGGGCAATCGTGCCCTGCATATCTTGTTTCATGCCAAGCGCTTGTGGGCGCTTGCCAAATCCGCAAACACCGTCCTAGACTGCCTGCAAAACGACAGGGGGCCGCAGACTTGGCCAATGGGATAGGCGGGGGGTCCGAACCGGATCACCGAAGGGCTCGCGTCTTGGTGACAACGCCATGACCGGGATCATGAAGGGCTTTGTCCGTTTCGTCGACCGCATCAATTTCCTGATCGGTCGGGTGGTGATGTACGGCATCTTCGTGATGATGGCGATCCTGCTGTGGTCGAGCATTTCCAAGGTGGGCAGTGATCTGGGGTTTGATATCAACCCATCGCTCTGGACGCTGGAAATGGCGCAATTTGCGATGGTCGCCTATTACCTTCTGGGCGGGCCCTATTCGATCCAGTTGGGATCGAACGTGCGCATGGACCTGTTTTATGGCGCCTGGACGCCGCGCCAGAAATCGTGGGCTGATGCGATCACCTCTCTGTTCCTGATCTTCTTTCTGGTCGTGCTGCTCTGGGGTGGGGTGGAAAGCACGATCTATGCATTCCAGTATGGGGGCGAACGCAGCCCGACCGCGTGGCGGCCCTACATGTGGCCGATCAAGCTGATCATGTGTTTCGGTATCGCGCTGATGCTGCTGCAAGCCATTTCCGAGATGTTCAAGGACATTCTGCGCCTGCGTGGGGTCAGTGCCTGATGTCCCATGAAGCCATCGCCCTGCTGATGTTCTCGATGATGATGCTGATGATGTTCACCGGACAGCGCGTGTTCGGGGCCATCGGTTTCGTGGCGGTGGTCGCGGCGATCCTGCTGTGGGGCGACCGGGGCGGCTATGACCTTGCCTTTTCGGCGGCGATGAAGCTGATGAAATGGTATCCGCTGCTGACGTTGCCGATGTTCATCTTCATGGGCTACGTGATGAGCGAAAGCCGCATCGCCGACGACCTGTACAAGATGTTCCATGTCTGGATGGGTGGCGTGCCGGGCGGACTGGCCATCGGCACAATCGGGCTGATGGTGCTGATTTCGGCGATGAACGGCCTCAGCGTTGCGGGCATGGCCATCGGCGCCACCATTGCCCTGCCGGAATTGCTGCGACGCAACTATGACAAACGCATGGTAACGGGCGTAATCCAGGCCGGATCGTCGCTGGGCATTCTGGTGCCGCCTTCGGTCGTGCTGGTCTTGTATGGCATGATCGCGCGTCAGCCGGTGGGTCAGCTTTGGCTGGCAGGCGTGCTGCCGGGTCTGATGATGGCCGCCTTCTTCATCATCTACATCGCCATCCGCTGCAAGATTTCGCCCGAGCTTGGCCCCGTGCTCAGCCGGGAGGAACGCGACGTCGGCTGGTCCGAAAAGATGCGCCTGTTGCGCGCCGGTGCCCTGCCGCTGGTGATCTTCTTTGCAATGATGGTGCCGTTCATCAACGGCTGGACCTCGCTCGTCGAAAGCTCGGCCATTGGCGCGATCACCGCGTTCCTGGCCGCCGTCCTCAAGGGGCGGATGACGCGCGAGGTGTTCGAGAACTCGGTCCGCAACACGTTGGGCGTGACCTGCATGTTTTCTTTCATCATTCTGGCGGCTTTGGCCTTTGGGGCGGTGTTTGACGGGTTGGGCGCGGTCAAGGCGATCGAGAACCTGTTCACCGAAAAGATGGGCCTGAGCCCGTGGATGATCCTGATCCTGATGCAGCTGAGCTTCATCGTCATGGGCACTTTCCTGGACGACACCGCCATGCTGGTGATCGTGGCCCCGCTTTACGTGCCGCTGGTCGATGCGCTTGGCTTCAACTTGATCTGGTATGGCGTACTTTACACGATCACCTGCCAGATCGCCTACATGACCCCGCCTTTCGGCTACAACCTGTTCCTGATGCGCGCGATGGCGCCACCGGAAATCAGCATCCGCGACATCTATCGCTCGATCGTGCCATTCGTGCTGGTGATGATCGTGGCGCTGGCGCTGGTGATGATCTTCCCCGGCATCGCGCTGTGGCTTCCGAACCATGTCTATAACAACTGATAACGGCTCCGTTCGAAGGGCCGGCACCACCCGAAACCCAAAAGGAGGTTGAAATGACCACTAGACGTAAGTTCCTCACCACCGCGGCGGCTGCCCCGGCTGCAGCACTTGCCGCGCCTGCCATCGCGCAATCGACGATCAAATGGCGGCTTCAGACCTATGCCGGCGTCGAACTGGCCCAGCATGTCGTGAAACCGGCCATCGACCGGTTCAATGCCGTTGCCGGTGACGAAATGCAGATCGAGCTTTACACCGCCGATCAGCTGGTGCCACTGGGCGAAATGTTCCAGGCCCTGCAGCGCGGCACCATCGACGCCGTGCAGTCGGACGACGATTCCATGGCCTCGCCCACGGAAGTCACCGTGTTCGGCGGCTATTTCCCCTTTGCAACCCGCTATTCGCTGGACGTGCCGACGCTGTTCAATCAATGGGGGCTCAAGGAAATCTGGGATGAGCAATATGCCAAGGTCGGCGTCAAGCATATCTCGGCCGGGTCCTGGGACCCATGCCACTTCATCACCAAAAACCCGATCAACTCGCTGGCCGATCTGAACGGCCTGCGCGTCTATACCTTCCCGACGGCGGGCCGGTTCCTGTCCAAATACGGCGTCGTGCCGGTCAACATCCCCTACGAAGATGCAGAAGTCGCCGTTCAGACTGGCGAAATCGACGGCATGGCCTGGTGCGGCATCACCGAAGCCTACACGGTCGGCTGGGCCAACGTGACGAACTACTTTCTGACCAACAACATCACCGGCGCATGGATTGGGCATTTCTTCTCGAACATGGACCGCTGGAACGAACTGCCTGACCACCTCAAGGAACTGGTGACCGCCTGCTTCAACGAATCCCATATGTATCGCCAGCAATGGTACTGGGGCGGTGAAGCCAACCTGCGCGTCAACGGCGACAAACTGCAGCTGACCGCAATCCCGGATGCGGAATGGGCGCAGGTCGAAGCCGATGCAAAGGTCTTCTGGGAAGAGATCGCGTCCGAAAGCGAAACCAAGGCCAAGGTCGTCGAAATCTTCAAGGGCTACAACGACGCCATGGCAAAGGCGGGCCGTCCGTATCGTTACAGCTAAGGCTGTCAACTGATCAGGGCAGGGGCCTTGGCTGGCCCCTGCCGCGCTTTGCTTGACATCGGGGGCCTGCGGCTGGATTTTCGCCCGATGCAGGAAATCGAATCCGATCCCCATTTTTCGCCCATCGAGGCCCGGCTGGCGGCGGAGGCCCTGATCGTCGATGTGGACGGTTTCGAGGGGCCATTGGATATACTGTTGACCCTGTCGCGGACGCAAAAGGTCGATTTGCGGCAAATTTCGGTTCTGGCGCTGGCCGAACAATACCTGGTTTTCGTGGAAAAGGCGCGCGAGCTGCGCATCGAATTGGCCGCTGACTATCTGGTGATGGCGGCCTGGCTGGCCTTTCTGAAATCGCGGCTGTTATTGCCGCCGGACCCGACCGAGGATGGCCCGTCCGGCGAAGAACTGGCCGCCCATCTGGCGTTTCAGCTGGAACGGCTGGCAGCGATGCGGGAAGCGGCGGCCAAGCTGATGGCGCGCGACCAGAAGGGCATGGATTTCTTCGTGCGCGGCATCCCCGAAGATGTCACGCGCGTGCGCCGGATCACCTACACGGCAGGTTTGCTGGACCTGATGCAGGCCTATGCGCGCATTCGCACCAAGGATGATTTCAGGCCTTACGTTCTGGAACGCGACCGCATCCTGACGATGGAAGAGGCGCTGGACAAGATGCGCGGGCTGATCGGGTTCGCGGGCGACTGGACGGATCTGCTGTCTTACATGCCCGATGGCTGGTCCGATGATCCGAAAAAACGCAGGTCGGCCACGGCATCGACCTTTGCGGCGTCGTTGGAACTGGCCAAGGAGGGCCGGATCGAGATAAGGCAGGCGGACAGTTTCGCCCCCATTCAGATCAGGAAGAAATGACCGACGAGGCAAAGACAGAGGCACCGGGCCGCGACAGCCTGTTCGAAGCGCCGCCTTTGGGCGAACAGGAACGCATGGTCGAAGCGATCCTGTTTGCGTCGGCCGATCCGGTGACGATTGCCGATCTGAACGCGCGTATGCCGCATGGCTGCGACGCCAAGGCGGCGGTGGGGCTGCTGACCGACCGCTATCAGGGCCGCGGCGTGCGGGTGGTGCGCGTGGGCGATGCCTACGCGATCCGCACGGCGTCGGACCTGGGGTTCCTGATGCAGAAGGAAACGGTCGAGACGCGGAAACTAAGCCGGGCCGCCATCGAAACGCTGGCAATCATCGCCTATCACCAACCCGTCACGCGGGCCGAGATCGAGGAAATTCGGGGCGTGTCGGTCAGCCGGGGTACGGTGGACCAACTGCTGGAACTGGAATGGATCCGGTTCGGGCGGCGGCGGATGACGCCGGGGCGTCCGGTGACCTTCGTGGTGACCGAAAGCTTCCTGGATCATTTCGGGCTTGAAAGCGCCCGCGACCTGCCGGGCGTCAAGGAATTGCGGGCGGCAGGGTTGCTGGATGCGCGCCAAAGCCCGGAGCTCGAGGCCGACGAGGACGAGCTTGAAGACGAACAGGAAGAGCTGTTCGAGGACGAGGAATAGGCAGGGGGCTGCCCAAGGCGTCCATTCCATGTTAAGCTGCCTTGCATAAACCCGAAAACGGGTGGGGCAAGAGAGCAGGTGCCATGAATATCGAACGATTGCTGATGGGCTTTGGCCGTCGCGTTCTGACGCGGCTGGCCTTTCGCGGGATCGACCGCGTTGCGGGTGGGCCGGAAGAAAACCGGACGCCCGAAGACAAGGCGCGTGCGCGGCAGGCCAAGCAGATGGCCAAGCGCGCGAAACAGGCGCAGCGTGTGACGCGACGGATGATGCGGATGCGCTGAGGAGGCGAATTCCGTGATGGAATTCGCTACCCGGCGCGGAAATGTTTCGACAGTTTCAGGCCCTGG
>JBNKYL010000283.1:0-5113 GCA_050300875.1 Paracoccaceae bacterium | reverse complement strand
ACGTGACCTCCGCCTCGGGCAGCGGTGCCCGGGTGCAGCAGGCGGTGGTCCGCTGGTTCGTGGGGCAGGGCGTGGGCGTGGCCACCCGCCAGATTGAGAAATTCGGGATCGTCGACCGGATCCAGCCCGCCCCTGGGCCAGTGGCGGTGCACCGTCCAGTCGGTCAGGTCCAGATAATGGTTGATCAGCAACCGGGAAATACCGCCATGCG
This sequence comes from Paracoccaceae bacterium, assembly GCA_050300875.1. GTDB lineage: Bacteria > Pseudomonadota > Alphaproteobacteria > Rhodobacterales > Rhodobacteraceae > CBDCFL01. The sequence goes on along the minus strand of JBNKYL010000283.1, from coordinate 4,902 downwards.
CGGTCAGCCCGGCCGGGAACCAGCCTTCGCGTTCGACCCCAAGCCGGTCAAACAGGTCCCGCCGGAACCGGGCCTGGTAGGCCGCATCATCCAACAGCGCGTGCGCCGTCGACCCCACCTGCCCCGCAGCCGGATCATAAACACAAGGCACAGTGCCACCGGCATCCTGATAGACCCGTTCCACCGCGTCGTTGATGAAAAGCCACAAGAACAGCCCGCCGATCCGCAGCAGCACCTGCTCGGCGAACCCATCGACATCCCCGGCTAGCGCAAAATCAAGCTCATGCGCCCGCGAAAGGCATTTTTTCTCTTTTATATCAATTGGAAAGCCAATCAGAACGCCAACATCAAGACCGTTTTTATCAGTCAGAACGACAGTTTCGATCCCCGGCCCGACGTCCAGGGCCCAGCCCCCCAACGCGATCTGTCCGGCCTTGGCCCGCCCACGGACCAGCCGGAACTGCCAGGGATCCATTTGCCTGTCTTCCATGATGATCTGCCTCCTCAGGGGGTTCCGGTCACGGCCTGGCCCAGCATCCAGACCATCCGCATCAACCGCAACCGCAGCAATGTGCCAAGCGCACGCAGCTTTTCACCCGCCGTCAGCCCGGGATGGCGCAACACTTTCGGGACATGGGCAATGGCGCTGGCTGGCATGGCCAGCCCCTTGATCACCCAGCGACCGCGTGCCCCTGCCCCGCGCAGCTGGAATTCTTCCGATGCCAGGCGCCGCCATTTGCGCACCAGCGCCCCCCAATCCGACCGTGACGGGTGACCCGCTGCGAAATCATCCTCGAAGGCCAGCGTGAACCCCTTGGATGCGGCCCGCTGGCTCCATTCCACGTCTTCGGACACGCCGGTCCTGAACCCGCCCGTGGCCTCGAACACATCGCGCGGCAGCACCAGGTTTCCCGCGCCAAGAAAGGCTTTTCGCTCGAAATAGTCACGCATATGGAAGGCGAAAACCGTTTCAAACGCTTCGGCGCCCGATTGCGGTGCGGGGGTCTCGTGAAACACATCGACCCGCCCGCCAATCACCGTGCCCGGTCGGGCGATGCGCTGTCCCACGGCCAGCCAGTCGGGCGCGGGGACACAGTCGCTGTCGATGAACATCAGCCACGGCGCCGTGGTTTCGGCCACCCCCAGATTGCGCGCCAGGCCCGCACCCTTGCGGGTTTCGTGCAGAATTCGCACCGTGGGGAAATCGGCGGCAATCCCGGACAGATCCTGATCGGACCCGTTATCGGCCACGACAATCTCGGTTTCCGGGCCGGCCTGGGGCACCAAGGCCTCCAGGCAACGCCGCAACCGCGTGACATCATTGTAATGGGGGATGATCACCGCATAGGCCGGAGGCGGCGTATCTGACATGCCAGGTTCTCGATCATTACCAAACAGAAAGGGCGGCGCCCGCGGGGTGTCTAACAAATTCCGCCGTCAGCGGCCCGATTTCCTGTACTTTGTTGGCCGGTTTTCCGCGATTGGCAATGCAAACCGGCCATTCTCCGCCAAAGTGAAACAATTTCGCCTAACCCACGCCATACCCCTGTTTTTTTCGTGTGCTGCCAAAGGCTTTGTTATAGGCACACCGCGTGATGAAAGATACGATTGAACAATGTTCCCCGCAAATGACCCTGCCGGATCAGCCGCCCGTGCTATCAATCATCATCATTAGCTATAACACCCGCGACATGACGCTGGCCTGCCTGGCTTCGGTCTATGCCGAAACCACCCAGCCTTTCGAGGTCATCGTCGTCGACAATGCCTCTTCCGATGGCTCCGCCGCGGCGATCGCGCGCGATTTTCCACAGGCCAGGCTGATTGCCGAAACCACCAATCACGGGTTTGCGCCGGCCCATGACATCGCCCTGCCCCATTGCCAGGGGGACTGGCTGCTGCTGTTGAACCCCGACACCGTGGTGCTGGATGGCGCGCTGGACAAGTTGATGGATTTTGCCCGGCGCCGGCCGGATGCAGGCATCTGGGGCGGGCGCACGGTCTTCGCCGATGGCAGCCTGAACCCGTTTTCCTGTTCCCGCCGCATGTCGCTTTGGACGATCTTCTGCCGGACCGTCGGGCTGACGGGGCTGTTTCCCAAGTCCCGGATTTTCAATGCCGAAGAATACGGAAGCTGGCCGCGCGACACCGAGGCCGAGGTCGACATCGTCACCGGTTGCCTGTTCCTGTTGCGCCGCGAAACCTGGGATGCGCTTGGCGGGTTCGATCCCGCCTTTACCATGTATGGTGAAGAAGCCGACCTGTGCCGCCGGGCGCAGAAGATGGGCGCGCGTCCGGCGATCACGCCCGAGGCCACGATCATCCATTATGGCGGCGCATCCGAAAAGGTTCCGGCAGACCGGATCATCCGGGTTCTGCGTGCCAAGGCAGAGTTGATAAAACGTCATTTTCCATTTCTTATCAAAGGCTTGAGCCTTTTTCTGTTTGGCCTCTTTCCGCTCAGCCGGCGGCTGGCCAATGGCATCGCCGGGCGCATCCTGAACCGCCCCGGCCTGGTCGAGAATGCTAGGATCTGGCAAGAGGTCTGGCACCGCCGGGCCGAATGGAACAACGGGTTTTCCGCATGACCCGCCGCGTTCTGATCGTCGTCGAAAACCTGCCCGTCCCGCTGGACCGGCGGGTCTGGCTGGAAGCTACGACACTGACTGCGGCCGGATACCATGTCTCGGTCATCTGTCCCACCGGGCGCGGCTGGGACAGCTACTACGAAGAAATCGACGGGGTGCATATCTATCGCTACCCTGCCCCGCCCGAAGCGCATTCCGGCGCCGTGGCCTATGCCCGCGAATATGGCGCCGCACTCTGGCACATGTTCCGGCTGGCCCGGAAGGTGCGGCGCGAACAGGGATTCGACGTCATCCATGGCTGCAACCCGCCCGACCTGATCTTCCTTGTCGCGCTGCGCTACAGGATGGCGGGCGTGCGGTACCTGTTCGACCATCACGATGTCGGCCCGGAACTGTTCGAAGCCAAATTCGGCAAGCGCGGGCTGCTGTACAAGGTGATGAAGATCTGGGAACGGATGACCTTCGCCACCGCCCATACCTCGATCGCCACCAATGAAAGCTTTCGCCGGATCGCCATCGAACGCGGCAGGATGAACCCCGACAACGTGTTCGTCGTCCGCTCTGCCCCGCGGATCGAAAAATTCCACATCATGGACCCCGATCCGCATATGCGCGCGGGCGCGGAAATCGTCATCGGCTATGTCGGCGTGATCGGGCAACAGGAAGGCATGGACCTGCTGGTCGAAGCCGCCGATCAGCTGATCAACACACAGGGCCGCACGGGGCTGCATTTCCTGATCGTGGGCTTCGGCCCGCATCTGGAAGAAGTCCGCAAAGACGTCAGTTCCCGTGGATTAGAGCCATATTTCACCTTTACCGGCCCGCTTTACGGCGATGACCTGCTACGCGCGCTGAACTCAGCCGATATCGGCGCCAGCCCGGATCCGAAAAACCCGATGAACGATATCTGTACCATGAACAAGGTCATGGAATACATGACCCTGGAAATGCCGGTGGTGCAGTTCGACCTGAAGGAAGGCCGTGCTTCGGCAGAAGATGCGTCACTTTATGCGCGCGCGAATGACCCTGAAGATTTCGCGGCGAAACTGGCCGAATTGATCGATGATCCCGAAGCGCGCGCACGGATGGGCAAGATCGGCCGCAAGCGCGTGCTGGAAAACCTGAGCTGGGATCATTCCGCCCCGAACCTGCTGGCCGCCTATGACAAGGTGTTCGACGGGATCTAGCCGCCCTGCCCGGCCAGCCAGGCTTCCAGCCGGGCCCGGAATTCGGGCGTGACCCCCGCCCCGCTCAGCAGAATGCGCCGGCCTTCCGCAACAACCAGCATGGTCACCGATCCGAACTCGGTCTTGTCCGCTGGCGGCACGGATGAAGATTCCGGGGCCGAATCAGTGTCTATTGCCCCGATTAGAGACTGTTTTTGGCCCGTTATACGGGCCGCGCGTTCCAGCACGGTCACTTCATCAATGGCCGTTTCGGGATCGGCCTTGCGCAGCCGTTCGCTGACCCGGTCGGCAAAGCCGTCTTCGACCTTGAGGTTACGGGCCAGTTGCAGCCCCAGCCGTTCACTGATCGCGGCGGGAAATTTCAACCGCCCGTCCAGTTCTCGGTAAACCCGAAGGAAAGCCCCGATCTTTGATCGCTTGGCACGGCTGACGGACCCGAACAGCCCCTTGAGTGCAACATCGTCGTTGTGAAACACCCCCTGGTCGGCGGCCTTGGCCACGATGCGGGCGCGCTCGTAATAGCTTAAGGCGCGCCGCAGCTCGTTTTCTTCCACCATCGCCCGGTAGGCATCCGGCGCGGTATCCGGCTGGCGCAGCAGGGCCAGCACCTTGGGGCCGCCCAGCCGGCGCAGGGCGGTCAACCGCCGCCAGCCGGAAATCAGACCGTATCGGCCATCGCCCAGGTCGACCACCTCGATCGGTGTGCGTTGGCCATGCGCGGCGATATTTTCCTGAAGCTGGTCCATCTCGTCATCGTCGGCATCGATCCGGTCGCGGACCAGATAGCTTTCGTCGATCACATCCAGCGGCAGGCTCAACACCATGCGACCGCTTTCGCGGGCGTTGCGCAGTTCTTCGGCAATCTCTTCCAGCGCCGCAGATGACGCCGCGTCGCCGGCAACCTGGGCGATCGGTGGGCGGGCAGGGGCGTCATCGCTGCCGGCCGCGGGAAAGCGGGTAAAGGACTTGACCTGCCCGGCCCGGACAGGTTGACCCGGTTCTGCCGGGGCAAGACGCTTGCGTTTGGCCATCTCAGATCTCCTTCGCCGCTGTGTTTAACCGGGCCGGAATATCGGCACGTAAACCAACCGCGCGCCGAAACGTTTCGCATGCGAAACGTTTCGGCGCGC
>JBNKYL010000282.1:0-4339 GCA_050300875.1 Paracoccaceae bacterium | reverse complement strand
GTCGTCGGCGTCGAAACCGAACGCGCGCAGGAAGTCATGCAAGACATCTATCGCCCGCTTTACCTGCGCGAATTTCCGATCGTGACGACCGATCTGGAAAGCGCCGAGATGATCAAATACGCGGCCAATGCCTTTCTGGCGACCAAGATCACTTTCATCAACGAGATTGCAGCGCTGTGTGAAAAGGTCGGCGCGGATGTGAAACAGGTCAGCCGCGGCATGGGGCTGGATAACCGCATCGGCGGCAAGTTCCTGCATGCGGGGCCGGGATACGGCGGCAGCTGCTTTCCCAAGGATACCAACGCGCTGGCCCGGATCGGGCAGGACCATGCGGCGCCGCAACATATCGTCGAAACGGTCATCAAGGTGAACGAAGACATCAAGCGGCGGATGATCGACAAGGTGCAGGATATCTGCGGCGGGTCGTTCAACGGCAAGACCATCGCGGTGCTGGGTGTGACCTTCAAGCCCAATACCGACGACATGCGCGACGCGCCGTCGCTGGCGATTGTGCCGAACATGGTCGGCAAGGGTGCCAAGGTGCGGGTTGTCGATCCCCAAGGCTATGCCGAAGGCAAGGATTTGCTGCCGGGCGTGACCTGGTGCGACGATGCCTACGAGGCCACCAAGGATGCCGACGCGGTGGTGATCCTGACGGAATGGAACGAATTCCGCGCGCTGGACCTCAAGCGCATGGCCAGTGACATGGCGCGCGCCGCGATGGCCGACCTGCGCAACATCTACAGCCCGCGCGATGCCGAGCGTGCTGGATTTGTCGAATACGTTGCTGTAGGCCGCTGACCAAAGGGTGAAGGTCAGGGGGCGGGCGACCCATGAAAATCGGGGTTGTGGTCTTGGTGCTGGGCTATGTGCTCAGCCAGTTCTATCGTGCATTCTTGGCGGTTCTGACCCCGGATTTGCAGGCCGAGCTTGGCGCAACGCCAGAAGCATTGTCGATTTCGTCCGGACTGTGGTTCCTGGCCTTTGCGGCCATGCAGGTGCCGGTAGGCTGGGCACTGGACCATATCGGGCCGCGTCGCACGGCGACATGGCTGCTGGCACTGGGCGGCGGGCTGGGCGCGGCGGTGTTCGCGATGGCTGGGTCGGTGGGCATGATCCATGTTTCGATGGTCCTGATCGGCATTGGCTGTTCACCGGTGCTGATGGCGTCCTACTATATCTTTGCCCGGCAATACCCGCCGGCAGTCTTTGGCACATTTGCGGGGGCAGTGATCGGGTTCGGGTCCTTTGGCAATATCGCGGCGTCGATGCCGCTGGCCTGGGCGGTCGAACTGGTCGGCTGGCGCGGGACGCTTTGGGGCATGGCGATCCTGACGGTCGCGGTGGCGGCCCTGATGTTCGTGACTATCGAAGACCCGGAACCCGTGCAGCATGACAGCGCAAAGAAGGGGTCGTTGTTCGACCTTTTGCGCATCCCGGCGCTGTGGCTGATCTTTCCGCTGATGCTGGTCAACTATGCGCCATCGATGGGGTTGCGGGCGCTCTGGTCGGGGCCGTTCCTGACGGATGTCTACGGCATGGACGCGTCGGGCATCGGCAAGGTGACGCTGGCGATGGGGCTGGCGATGATCCTGGGCAATTTTGCCTATGGCCCGATGGACAGGCTGTTCGGCACCCGCAAATGGGTGATCCTTGCGGGCAACGTGCTGGGCGCGATCGCAGTTCTGACGCTGGCCTGGCAACCCGAAAGCGGGCTGGTGGCTGTCACGGCGCTGCTGGCCGCGGCGGGGTTCTTCGGCGCGTCTTTCCCGCTGATGATGGCGCATGGGCGCGCGTTCTTCCCGACGCATCTGATGGGGCGTGGTGTGACGCTGATGAACCTGTTCGGGATCGGCGGGGTCGGCGCGATGCAGTTTGCGTCAGGCCCGATGTTCCGCGCCTTTCGCGGGCCGGATGGCGCAGGGCTGGACGGGTATCCGCCCTTGTTCGCGACCTTCGGCATCGCCCTGCTGATCGGTTGCGCCATTTACCTTTTCAGCAAGGACCGCGTGGATTAACACCGGGCCATGCCGGTTGTCCCCATTGACCAGATCGACGTGATCGCCCCGAACCTGAAACGCAGGTTGTCGGGCGTGACGGCGACGGTGTTCGGACTGGTCCCGGTACAAGCAGGCCGGATCGGCGTTGCGGTGACCGGGCCGAACCTGCCCGAAGATCTGCCGCGCGTTTCGCTTTGGCATGTCTTGACCGCCCCGCGCGACAGGCTGCGGGTCTGGCACGCAAGGCGCAATATCGACATGCTGGTCGGGGTGATCGCGCGGGACGTGTTTCGGCGGCGATTGCGGTTGGTCTTCACATCATCCTCGCCACGCAAACGAACGGGTTGGACCCGCTGGCTGGTCAGCCGGATGGATCGCGTGATTGCGACCAATTCACTGAATGCGGCGGTGATGCCCGGTCATGCCACGATCATCCCGCATGGCGTGGACACGGTCCACTTCAGCCCCGCGACCGAACACGTGGGCGAAACTCGGATCATCGGCTGCATCGGTCGTGTCCGCCCGCGCAAGGGCACCGACACATTCGTGCGCGCCTTGTGTGCGTTGCTGCCTGACTACCCGGGATGGAAAGGGCAGGTCATCGGACGGATCGATGATGCGCCGTTTGCCAAGGGGTTGCAGGACGAGATCGCGGCCGCCGGATTGCAGGGGCGCATCCATTTCGTCGACGAATACCCGATCGACAAGATGCCGGACCTATACGGGTCGCTATCCCTGCTGGTCGCGCCATCGCATCTGGAAGGCTTCGGCCTGACCCCCTTTGAAGCTGCGGCCTGTGGCGTGCCTTGCGTGGCGTCCCAGGGTGTCGGCGCGTTCGACGATCTGGTGATCCCGGGCGAAACCGGCGAACGCGCCAACGCGGGCGACGCAGTAGGGTTTGCGGCAGCCATGGCGCGACTTGTGAATGACCCTGACTATCTGCATCGGGCCGGTGCCGCTGCGAGGGCGCGGGTCGTCGAAAATTTCTCAATCGAGCGTGAAGCGGAAGCGCTGGTGTCCGTCTACCGGGAAATGCTGGGCAACGGGGGGCAGGCCTGATGGGGCGGTTGGGCTTCCACCTGTCCCGCGTCATGCGGGATGAAGATGCGTTGCAGCGTTTCTCGGCCCCCCTGCCCGACCTGACCGGGCAAGCCGTCGCGGTTATTGGCAATGCACGCGCATTGGCGGATCGGACATATGGCCCCGACATCGACGCCCATGACGTGGTGATCCGCATCAACCGCGCGCCGATGCCGTCGCCGCAAAGCCACGGCACGCGCACCGACTGGCTGGCACTGGCGGTGCGGATCAGCGATGCGGATATGGCGCGGATCGAACCGGGGCGCGTGCTTTGGATGAGCCATAAACGCAAGCGTCTGAGCCATGACATCGCCACCAGCCCCGGATTTCATCTGCATCCTTTGGCGGATTGGCAGCAGTTGGGCAACACGCTCGGCGCGCCACCCTCGACAGGCGCGATGGTGATCGACATTCTGGCCCGGTCAAAGGCGATGAAGGTCGATCTTTACGGGTTCGATTTCTTCGCCTCCAAGTCCTTGTCGGGTCGCCGTGATGCCGCGCAGGTACCGCATGATTTCGAAGCCGAAGCGGCCTGGGTCCGTGACCTTTTGGTCAAGGATGACCGCTTCACGCTGATGCCTCTTTAACCCTGCAATCCTTTGGTCTATTGACCGCCTCCGTTGAAGGAAAGGATTCCCGAAATGGGTTACAAGGTCGTCGTCGTTGGCGCCACGGGCAATGTGGGCCGCGAAATGCTGAACATCCTGGCTGAACGCCAGTTCCCCGTCGATGAAATCGCAGCACTAGCGAGCCGAAAATCGTTGGGCACTGAGGTCAGCTTTGGCGACATTACCGTGAAGACCAAGGACCTTGATACGTTCGACTTCACCGGCTGGGACATGGCGCTGTTCGCCGTGGGGTCCGAGGCGACGAAAGAGTACGCCCCCAAGGCGGCCAAGGTCGGTTGCGTGGTCATCGATAACTCGTCGCTCTACCGTTACGACCCGGCGATCCCGCTGATCGTGCCCGAGGTCAACCCGCAGGCGATCCACGATTACAAGAACAAGAACATCATCGCCAACCCGAACTGTTCGACCGCGCAGATGGTCGTGGCGCTGAAACCTCTGCATGACCGCGCGAAGATCAAGCGCGTGGTGGTCAGCACCTATCAATCCGTGTCTGGCGCGGGCAAGGAAGGCATTGACGAGCTGTGGGACCAGACCAAGGGGCTGTATGTTCCCGGTCAGGAAAAGGACCCCGCCAAGTTCACCAAGCAGATCGCGTTCAACGTGATCCCGCATATCGACGTTTTCATGGAT
>JBNKYL010000281.1:0-9402 GCA_050300875.1 Paracoccaceae bacterium | reverse complement strand
AATGGGCGGGGGAAATCCACGCTGCTGGCCTGTCTGTCCGGTGACATGGACCCCACGACCGGAGAGATCACCCGCGCCCGGGGGCTGCGAGCTGGAAATGTGCGCCAGAACCTGGCCGAGGCCGCTCTTTCGCAGACCTTCTACGACTATGTCCTGGCCGCCCTGCCCGCTGATCAAGCCGATTACGAAAGCTGGCGCGTCGATGTGGCCCTGGGCGATCTGGGTGTGCCCTATGAATTGCAGCACCGGGTTCTGGGCGAATTGTCCGGCGGCTGGCAGCGCATGGCCATGCTGGCGGCCGCCTGGATCACCGAACCCGACCTGTTGCTGCTGGACGAACCCACCAACCACCTTGACCTGCACCGTATTGGCCTGCTGGAAGGCTGGCTTGCCGCCCTGCCCGCCGATCTGCCGGTGGTCATCACGTCACATGACCGGGCGTTTCTGGATGCCACGACCAACCGCACGCTGTTTTTGCGGCCCGAGGCATCCCGGGATTTCGCCCTGCCCTATTCCCGCGCCCGCACGGCGCTGGACGAAGCGGATGCGGCAGACGAACGCCACCATGCCAACGAACTGGCCCGCGCCAAACAACTGCGCAAGCAGGCCGCGAAACTGAAGAATATCGGCATCAATTCAGGGTCCGACCTGCTGATCACCAAGACCAAGCAGCTGAGCGAACGCGCCGAGAAGATCGAAGCCGCCGCGCGGCCCGCCCATGTCGAACGCAGCGCCGGCGACATCCGGCTGGCAAACAGCGGAACACATGCCAAAGCGCTGATTACGCTGGAGGATGCCGAAGTGACGACGCCAGACGGCGTGGGCCTGTATCGCACCGGGCAGAAATGGATCGAACCGGGGGACCGGGTGATCCTGCTTGGGGCCAATGGCACGGGCAAGACGCAGTTGATCGGGCTGATCGACCGGGCGATCCGGGGCGGACAGGATCAGGTCAAGGTCACGCCATCGCTAGTGCCGGGGTTTTCTGACCAGCATCTGAGCCAGTTGGACCCCAAGGACACGCCCATCGCCGCGATTACACGGGCCAGCGACATCGGCGATCAGCGGGCGCGGTCAGCCTTGGCAGGCGCCGGTGTAGCGATCGATAGGCAGACAGGGCCAATTGCCAACCTGTCGGGCGGGCAAAAGGCACGGTTGATGATGCTGATCCTGCGTCTGAAACAGCCCAATTTCTATCTGCTGGATGAACCCACAAACCATCTGGATATCGACGGGCAGGAAGCGCTGGAGGCTGAACTGGTCAAACAGGGCGCGGCCTGCCTGCTGGTCAGCCATGACCGGTCGTTCATCCGCAATGTCGGCAACCGGTTCTGGCTGATCGACCGCAAACGGCTGGTCGAGGTGGAAAGCCCTGAACCCTTTCTGGCGCAGGAAATTGCGGGGGGATGATACGCGCGGATGGCCTGTAAGCCGGATTCTGTTCGGGGGCTTGCGCCCCGTCGATGACCATTCATCTGGCCCCGCCGTTACCAGCGGGGTCTAGCTGCCAACCCGGACCTCCTGGGCGTGAAACGCGCCCGCCGCGAACGGCGCGGGGTCCCTATTTGGCATTGCTCCGGGCGGGGCTTGCCATGCCACCCCTGTTACCAGGGGCGCGGTGCGCTCTTACCGCACCTTTTCACCTTTTCCGCCGCGAACGGCGGTAGTCTGTTTTCTGTGGCGCTTTCCCTGGGGTTTCCCCCGCCGGGCGTTACCCGGCGCCCTTGTTTCATGGAGTCCGGACTTTCCTCGCACCCAAAGGCACGCGGTCATCCGGCCATCCGCGCGGGATGTCACATAGTCAGGGCACAGTGACGCGTCAATGTTCCGTTAGCGGCCGATTGCGGCGCGGAACGGTGCGGGATCCCAGTAACAGGCATAGCCGTCGCCATCGGGGTCGATCCCCAAGCGGTCGCGTTCCGGCCCGCCTGCGGCCAGGAAAGCCGCCTGCGCCTGGTCCTGCGAAGTATATTTCGCGCAGTTGCGTTCAAACCGGTTCTGTCCGCTCAATGACGAACGCCCATAGACGTTCTGGCCGATCGGATGCGTGGTGGACAGTGCGAATTCAACGATCGTTGCCCCGTTGGATGACCCGCTGCGCTGCGGCAGAAGTCCCGGCTGGACCTGCTGATAGGCATTGCGCTGCGCTTCGAGTCTGGCCGCGTCGCTTTCGATGGATTCGCGGGACGCCACCGCCGCAAAGTCCTGTTCGTCGGAAATGCCCGGGTTGTTGGTATCGACACGCACCGGTACGGCGGGTTGCGCTGCGTTGCTTTCGAACGTTGCGCCGCCTTCTTCGGAAATGCGCTGTTCGACTACGAAGGGCCCGGTCAGCACAGGCAGCCCATCGGCCACGACCTGTGGCATTTCGGCATTGTCGCCAAAGCCAACCCCACGCACCTGGGTGTTATCCGGCGGCGGCGGCGCGCAAGCCACAAGCGCCAGACATCCCAGTAAAGCCAAACCAATCCGCATTCGCACCCTCGCATTCACCTGATCGCAGATACCGCGCGTCTACCACCATTTGGCGGGCTTGGCTACGAAACCGGCCGCCTTCTCAATCGCATAGGCCGTATTCAGCAGATCGGCCTCTTCCCAGGGGCGTCCGATCAATTGCAGGCCCAATGGCAGGCCGGACTTGTCCAGACCGGCAGGCACCGCAATGCCCGGCAGACCGGCAAGGTTGACCGTCACCGTGAAAACGTCATTCAGATACATCTGCACCGGATCGTCGAATTCCTGGCCCAGCGCGAAGGCCGATGACGGGGTGGCGGGGGTCAGGATCGCTTCGACCCCCTGGGCAAAGACATCTTCGAAGTCCTTCTTGATCAGCGCGCGCACCTTGCGGGCGCGGTTGTAATAGGCGTCGTAATAGCCCGCCGACAGCACATAGGTGCCAACCATGACGCGGCGCTGGACCTCGTGCCCGAAGCCTTCGGCGCGGGTCTTTTCATACATCTCGGTGATGCCGTCGCCCTGGGCCAGTTTCGCGCGATGGCCGTAGCGCACCCCATCATAGCGCGCGAGGTTGGAAGAGGCTTCGGCAGGGGCCACCACGTAATAGGCGGGCAGCGCGTATTTGGTGTGCGGCAGCGAGATGTCGACAATCTCGGCACCCGCATCGCGCAGCATTTCGGCGCCCTGATGCCAGAGCGTTTCGATTTCCTCGGGCATACCGTCCATGCGGTATTCTTTGGGGATGCCGATCTTCTTACCACGGATATCGCCGGTCAGGGCGGCTTCGAAATCCGGCACCGGGATATCGGCAGAGGTCGAATCCTTGGGGTCATGCGAACACATGGCCTGCAGCATGATCGCCGCGTCGCGCACGTCCTTGGTCATCGGACCGGCCTGGTCGAGCGACGAAGCAAACGCCACGATCCCCCAACGCGAGCAGCGCCCATAAGTGGGCTTGATGCCGGTGATGCCGGTGAAAGCGGCGGGCTGGCGGATCGACCCGCCGGTGTCGGTGCCGGTCGCGCCAAGGCAGAGGTCGGCAGACACAGCCGCAGCCGACCCGCCCGAAGACCCGCCCGGCGTCAGTGCCGCATCGTCATTGCCGCGTCGCCATGGGTTGATGACGTTGCCGTAGCAAGATGTTTCGTTGGACGATCCCATGGCGAACTCGTCCATGTTCAGCTTGCCCAACATCACCGCACCGGCGTCGATCAGGTTCTGGCTGACCGTGGATTCATATTCCGGCTTGAACCCTTCAAGGATGTTGGATGCGGCCTGCGTCGGCACGCCCTGGGTGCAGAACAGGTCCTTGATCCCCACCGGGATGCCACACATGGCGGGCGCGTCGCCGGATTTCAACCGCTCGTCGGCGGCCTTGGCCCGGTCGCGCGCGATTTCGGGCGTCTTATGGACAAAGGCGTTGAGCGCATCGGCGGCGTCGATGGCGGACAGGCAGGCGTCCGTCAGTTCGACCGAAGTGGTTTCGCCCTTGCGCAGCGCGTCGCGGGCGGCGGCGATGGTCAGTTTGTTCAGGTCAGACATTATTCCACCACCTTCGGCACGGCAAAGAAGCCTTCGCGCGCATCGGGCGCGTTTGACAGGATCTTGTCCTGCATATTGCCATCGGTCACGCCATCCTTGCGCCGCTTCAGTCGCATCGGCGTCACCGACACCATCGGTTCGACGCCATCCACGTTCACTTCGTTCAACTGCTCGATGAACCCGAGCACGGCGTTGAATTCTTCGGCCAGCGCAGGCAGGCGGTCGTCTTCGACCTTGATGCGGGCCAGCTTGGCCACATGGGCGGCGGTCTTGGTGTCGATGGACATATGCGTTTCGGCTCCGGTTCTTCGCCCGCGTCGTTTAACGCGGGCGCTGGGGGCTCGCAAGGCGGTGGCGCACCCAGGTTTCGATCATCCAGCCCAGCATGATCGCGTTCAGGATATGCCAGGCGAAATGCGTGCCGATGGGCAAGCGGGCGCAAAGTGGCTGGTCGACGCTGCGCAACAGGATGGACAGCGCCAGAATGCCGCCGCCAATGGCGAGGTTGCGGGCGGTGGCCGGGTGGCGCGCGCGCAAGGCGAGCGCATAGCCGAAGATCAGGAGCGGTATCGGCAGATAGCCCGCCGAAACGCCGATCAGCGGCAAGGTTGACATGGCAAAGGCGGCGAGCGGCAAAAACGCGATGGTCGCGACCACGGCGAGGCTGGACCAAAGCCACGATAGGCCAAGAAAATCCTTCGTTGCCAGATAGATATAGGTCAGAACGAAAACCGCGATGGGCAAGGTATCGGCCAGTGCCGCCCAGCGCGTGGCCAGCGTATGAAAAAGGCCCGACCCGATTCCGATGGCGAACAGGATCAGGACCAGAACCTGCCCGGCCGCCTGCCCCCGCACCCTTGGCCACATGAACATGGCGGCGGCGATGAAGGCCAGATTGGTCAGCGCGTTGACGGGTTCCGACCAGAACGCGAAATCGGTCCTTTCGCAATAACCGTCGATCTGGATCGACCAATAGATGGGTGACTCGGGCTGCATTGCCGCTAATCTAGGCGCAAATCATCGGAGGAACAGGAATGAAAATAATTTGGCTGGGACATGGATCCTTCCGCGTCGAAATCGGCGGCAAGGTGTTGCTGATCGACGCCTGGCTGACCGGCAACCCGATGCTGCCAGCAGATCAGCATGATGCGGCCATCGAAGGCGCCACGCATTTTCTGTTGACCCATACCCATGGCGACCATGTCACCGACGCCCTGCCGATCGCCAAAAAGCTGGGGATCCCCGTGGTCGGCCAATATGACCTGATGCAGCATTGGGCCGGCACGGAAGGCATTGAAACGATTGGCTTCAACAAAGGCGGCACGATCGATCTTGGTGGCGTGAAGGTCACAATGGTCAACGCCGTGCATTCATCATCCTTCGGCACTCCGGACGGGCCGAAATGGGGCGGGACGGAATGCGGTTTCGTGATCGAAGGCGACGGGCATTCGATCTATCATTCCGGCGATACCGAGGTGATGGCCGATATGCAGATCATCGCCGATCTGCACACGCCCGACATAGGCATCCTGTCAGCGGGCGGGCATTTCACCATGGACATGCGGCGCGCGGCCTATGCGGCCAAGACGTTCTTCAACTTCAAGACGCTGATCCCCGGCCACTACCGGACCTTCCCCTTGCTGGAACAGAATGCCGACGCGCTGAAAGCTGCCCTGCCGGGCGTGGACGTGATCGAGCCGCAGGTGATGGAAGCCATCGAATTCTAGGCGCTGTCACCTTGGCGTGACCGCCCTTGCCTTGCGCCGCGCTGCGGCGCAGCTATCTTGCCTGAACGCAAGACGGGGACAGGCCATGCGACGCGAAACATTCACCTTTGCGGGCCATAGCGGCGCGGAACTTGCCGGGCGTCTGGACCTGCCGGACGGGCCGCACCTGGCCACGGCGCTTTTTGCGCATTGCTTCACCTGCAACAAGGATATCGCGGCGGCGCGCGTCATTGCCGGGCGGCTGACCGGGATGGGCATTGCCGTGCTGCGGTTCGATTTCACCGGGCTGGGTCAGTCCGGCGGTGATTTCGCTGACACGACGTTCAGTTCCAACGTGGACGACCTGCGCGCAGCGGCAGCGGCGCTGGATGCGCGCGGCATGGCGCCGAAATTGCTGATCGGCCATTCGCTGGGGGGCGCGGCGGTGTTGCGTGCGGCAGGTGACCTGCCCGATGTGGAAGCCGTGGCCACCATCGGCGCGCCCTTTGATCCCGGCCATGTGTCGCTGCATCTGGGCGATGCCGTGGACAAGATCGAAGTACACGGCGCTGCCGAGGTCAACCTGGGCGGTCGCCCGGTGACAGTGGGCCTGGATTTCCTGCGTGACGTGACCGCCGAAAACCTGCGCCCGGCCATTGCCAACCTGCACAAGGCGCTCTTGGTGCTGCATTCGCCCATCGACCAGATCGTCGGAGTCGACAATGCTGCCGAGATTTTCATGGCCGCACGCCATCCCAAGAGCTTCGTCACGCTGGATACCGCCGACCACCTGCTGTCGCGCGCCGAAGATGCCAAATACGCCGCCGATGTCATCGCCGCCTGGGCCGGGCGATACCTGCACCTGGAAGAACCCGAGGTGCCCGGCGCGCCCGAAGGTGTGGTGCGCGTGCGAGAAGCGGACCCGAACGGCTATCTGCAGCACATCAATTCCGGCCCGCGCCATACCGCGATTGCCGATGAACCCAAGAGCTTTGGCGGCACCGATCTGGGCATGTCGCCCTATGGGTTCCTGTCGTCCGGCCTGGGGGCCTGCACCTCGATGACCATCCGCATGTATGCGCGGCGCAAAGGCTGGGCGCTGGATGCCGTCAGCGTGGATGTGACCCACGGCAAGGTGCATTGCGACGATTGCGAAGGCGGCGGCAAAATCGACGAGTTCCGCCGGGTGATCCACCTGCATGGCGATCTGGACGACGAACAGCGCGCCAGGCTGGTCGAAATTGCCGACAAGTGTCCGGTTCACAAGACGTTGGAACGCAGTTCGACCGTGGTGACGGAACTGGGCAACTAGCGGCGCGCAGCGAAGAAATCCTTCAGCAATGCCTCGGCTTCATCGGCGGCAATACCGTCATAAACCTCTGGCACATGATGGCTTTGCGGATGGTCGAACACGCGAGGGCCTTGCGTCACGCCGCCCGATTTGGGGTCGGCTGCGCCATAATATAGCCGCGCGATGCGGGCTTGAGAAATTGCGCTGGCGCACATCGGGCAAGGTTCCAGGGTAACGTATAGGTCATGTCCCGGCAGGCGTTCGGACCCCAGCGCCGCGCAGGCCGCGCGGATCGCCAGAATCTCGGCGTGGGCCGTTGGGTCGTTCAGCTCGCGCGTGCGGTTGCTTGCTGCTGCCACGACCTGCCCATCCGGAGCCACGATGACGGCACCCACCGGCACTTCGCCCCGGTCTGCCGCCGCGCGCGCCTGATCCAGCGCCGCGCCCATATGGCTCGTGAAACTCATGGCCCCCAGATGCCCCGCCGCTTCCCCTTTGTCCACGCCCGTTATATGGCGGTGCCATGAATGACACAGCGGACAAGGGCGAGCGCATCGCCAAATTCCTGTCGCGGGCCGGTATCGCCAGCCGGCGCGAGGCCGAACGCATGATCGAAGCAGGCCGCGTGGCGGTGAATGGAAAGGCCATCGACAGCCCGGCGCTGAACGTGACGGGCAAGGACAGGGTCGCCGTCGATGGCAAACCCGTCGAACCGCCCGCGGCCGCGCGCCTTTGGCTTTACCACAAGCCCGTGGGCCTGGTGGTCAGCGCCCGCGACGAAAAGGGCCGCGAAACGATTTTCGACAAGCTGCCCGACGACATGCCGCGGGTGATGAGCGTCGGACGGCTGGACCTGAATTCCGAAGGCCTGCTGCTGTTGACCAATGATGGCGGGATCAAGCGCAAGCTGGAACTGCCCGCAACCGGTTGGTTGCGGAAATACCGTGTGCGGGTGAATGGCGTGCCCGATGACAGGGTTCTGGCGCCGTTGCGCGACGGGCTGACCGTCGATGGCGAACGATTTCAACCTATGGAGGTTGCCATTGACCGCCAGAAAGGCGCGAATGCCTGGCTGACCGTGGGGCTTCGCGAAGGCAAGAACCGCGAGGTCAGGCGCGCGATGGATGCCGTGGGGTTGAAGGTTAACCGTTTGATCCGGGTCAGTTACGGCCCGTTCCAGCTGGGCAAGCTGGCCGAGGGCGAGGTCAGCGAAATCCGGGGCCGGGTTTTGGCCGATCAGCTTGGGCTCGCCGACCCTGCCCCCAAGCCGGGCGCGCGCAAGGTTGTGCGCAAGCGGGGAAAAACCGCCAAACGGTCCCCATAGCGGGCTTCGCGCTTGGACAGCCGCGTCAGCCGGGCTAAACCGAATGAAATCATTGGTTTCGGACAGGGTGGACCGGATGGCAGACTTGTTTACGTTTGAAAACCTCGGCAACTTGGTGATGCTGTGCTTCCTGCAGGCTGTGCTGGGGTTCGACAACCTTTTGTACATTTCCATTGAAAGCCAGCGCGCACCAGTGGCGCATCAACGCGCGGTGCGGTTCTGGGGCATCATCATTGCGGTGGCGCTGCGGGTGGTTCTGCTTTTCACGATGATCCGGCTTATCGCCGCCATGAGCGAACCTTTGTTCGTGTTCGACTGGCCTGGCATTCTGGAAGGCGGCGTAAACTTCGCCACCATCGTGTTCGTCCTCGGCGGCATTTTCATCATGTACACCGCGGTCAAGGAGATCAGCCACATGCTGTCGGTCGAACATCTGGATACGGATGTGCAGGCCAAACGCGGCAAGTCGGCCGTTCAGGTGGTGGTGCTGATCGTGATGATGAACCTGATCTTCAGCTTCGATTCGGTCTTGTCGGCGCTGGCCATCACCGATGTGTTTCCGGTTCTGGCGACCGCGATCATCCTGTCGGGCATCGCGATGTTGGCTCTGGCCGATGGCGTGACACGGTTCCTTGAAAAGAACCGCATGTACGAGGTTCTGGGCCTGTTCATCCTGCTGATCGTCGGCGTTGTGTTGCTGGGTGAGGCTGGCGTGGCCGCATCCCACGCGATGCATGACGACGCGTTGCAGGTTAAAATCCTGGGCTTCGACCTGATCCCGATGTCAAAGACTACCTTCTATTTCAGCGTGATCGTTCTGTTCGCGGTGGAAATCATCCAGTCGGGATACAGCCGCAAACTGTCCGCTGAACGGTCCAGCCATGGGTGATCCGGGCTGGCGGACGGGACGTTGCGCGCCTATGTTCGGCACTGTCGACCTGTGACGAAATGCGGGGCAAGGTGATCATACCGGGGGCAAAATATCTGCGGCCCATGGCACTGGCGATGGGCTTTGGCTTGTTGACGGCTTGTGAACCGGTGACCATTGCGGTCGAAGGCCTGGGCGATGGCGCCCCCCAGGC
>JBNKYL010000280.1:0-10638 GCA_050300875.1 Paracoccaceae bacterium | reverse complement strand
ATGGGCCGGACCTTCATCGAACCGACCGAACAGATCCGAAACATGGGCGTGCGGCTTAAACTGAACGTCAACCGCGCGCTGATCGCGGGCAAGCGCATCATTTTGGTCGATGACAGCGTGGTGCGCGGCACCACGAGCCGGAAGATCAAGGAGATGATCCTCGACGCCGGCGCGGCCGAGGTGCATTTCCGCATCGCGAGCCCGCCGACCGCCTGGCCTTGCTTCTACGGCGTCGACACGCCGCAGCGCGAAAAGCTGCTGGCCGCGACGATGACCGAAGATGAAATGCGCGAACATCTGCAGGTCGACAGCCTGAAATTCATTTCGCTCGACGGGCTCTATCGGGCCGTCGGCGAAGCCAAGGGCCGCGACCCGGATGCGCCGCAATATTGTGACGCCTGTTTTTCCGGCGAATACCCGGTGACGCCTGCCGACATGGTCGAAAAGGGCTTTCAACTCAAAGCCGCGGAATAGCCAAATGGCCGCCACGGACCACGCGTCATATCTGGCTGCCCTTCCACCGGACCAGCGTATGGCGCTGGAAGACCTGCGCATGCGATTGCAGGCGCGCCTGCCTGATGCCGATGAAGGCATGTCCTACGGGATGCCCTGCTTCCGTGTCGGGGGAAAACCCGCCATCGGGTTCGGTGCCGCCAAGGCACATCTGTCGCTTTACCCGTTTTCCGGGCAGGTTCTGTCCCGAGTTGCCGAAAGGCTCGGCGGGTTGAACTGGTCCAAGGGCGCGATCAATTTCCAGCCGGACCAGCCCCTGCCCGACGACGTGATTGATGCCGTCCTGCAAGCCCGGCTTGCCGAAATCTCGTCCTGACGGTCCCGCCCGTCAGGATGTGAGCTTGCACCGCGTCCAGGTTTCGGTGTCCTGTCCGTCCTGCGTGTACAGCACCCGTTCTTCGGATAATTGCTGCATGTATACGCCTTGCCCCGCGTCGGCTTCGCCTTCCGGGATAACGAAGGCATAGCTGTGATGCCCATAATCGCCATCCGTCCATTGCCCGCCCGGCGACTGTATGCGACTGCCTTCGATCCTAACATGCGCGCCCAAGGGCGAACACCAGTCGCCGCTGATTTCGTCAGCCTGCGCAGCCGACGCGCTCAAAACAGCTGCCACTACAAAGAATATCCTGCGCATGTGTCCTCCTCTGCCAAGCTGGTCGCAGCCTAGCAGGTCTGGACGCCATGCGCGCAAAATCGCAAAAAGGTGATTTGGGGTCAGGCCCCGCCGCCGCCCAGTTCATCGCCGAACAGCTTGGCCCCCGCACCCAGCGCCGCAATCTTGGCGCGGCTGACATCCATCGGCAGCGGTGCAAGGCCGCAATTGGTGCAGGCGATGATCCGTTCGGGGTCAACGAATTCTGCCGCCGCCCGCAGATTTGCCGCCACCTGTTCAGGCGTCTCGACCTCCAGCGAGGCGACGTTGATGACACCCACCAAAACCTCTTTGTCCGACAAAAGCCCGATCAGGCTGAGCGGCACGCGACTGCCCGCCGTTTCAAGCGACACCTGATTGATCCGGCTGGCGTTCAGGGCAGGGAAAAATTCTTCGTATTGCCGCCATTCGGACCCGAGCGTGTTCTTCCAGTCCATGTTCTGCTGAATGCCATAGCCATAGCAGATGTGGACTGCCGTCTTGACCGTCAGCCCCTCGATCGCCCGATGCAGGCAGTCGATGCCCCAGGTCGCGGCCTCCTGCGTGAAGGCGTTGAAGGCCGGTTCATCGAACTGGATCACATCGACGCCAATGGCCTCGAGCTCACGTGCTTCCTCGTTCAGAAGTTCAGCGAAGGCCATCGCCATGGCCGGTCGGTCACCATAGAACCCGTCCGCGATCGTGTCACAAATTGTCATCGGTCCCGGAAGTGTCATTTTCAGCCCACCGGTGGCCACCTCGCGACAAAAGGCTGTCGATTTCCCATGCACTGATCCGCGTCGGCTGACCTTGCCCGTGACCGTGGGCACGGCGGCTTCATACCGATCATTGCGGATGCCCATGGTGGTCATCTTTTGCCAGTCGATGCCGTCGATATCTTCCAGAAACCCATGGACGAAGTGCTTGCGAAACTGTTCGCCATCGCTGACGATATCGATGCCGGATGCTTCCTGGTGCTCGATCCAGTCGCGCGCCGCCCGGCACTGCCCGTCCCACAGCGCATCACCTTCCAGCTTCCACGCGGCCCACAGCTTTTCGGGCTCGGCCAGCCAGTCGGGCTTTGGCAGGCTTCCGGCCACGGTCGATCTGATTTTCATGGGTTCCTCCCTGTCTGACGGAACTAAGCCCCGTTAGCGCCCGAAGTGCAACCACCCCTTGACCATGCCGCATGGCTGGCGCAACAGGGCGCTATGACCGAAAAAACCGCTCTCATCACCGGTGCATCGCGCGGCCTGGGTGCCGCGCTGGCCGCAGCGCTCGCACCAACCCACCACATCATCGCCGTGGCCCGAACCACCGGCGCACTGGAAGAGCTGGATGACCGCATCCAGGCCCTTGGCGGCCAAGCCACGCTGGCGCCGATGGACATCACCAATGCCGATGCGATGGCGCAGTTGTGCCGGGCTGTCTATGACCGCTGGGGGCGGCTTGATATCTGGGCGCATACGGCGATCCATGCCGCGCCTCTGACGATGACGGCCCATCTGGACGCCAAGGACTTCGACCGTTCGGTCGAGGTGAACCTGACAGCCACCGGCCACCTGATCCCGATGGTCGCTCCGCTTCTGGACACCGGCAGCCAGGCGCTGTTCTTCGACGACCCACATGCAGGCGAGAAGTTCTTTTCGGCCTATGGCGCGAGCAAATCAGCGCAAATCGCGCTCGCCCGGTCCTGGGCGGCCGAGGCCACGACGGACGGCCCCGCGATCCACGTCCTGACACCCAAACCGATGCCCACGGCGACGCGTGCCCGGTTTTTCCCCGGCGAAGACCGCGCGCCGCTTGCCGATCCCAATGACGAAGCGCGGCGTCTACTGGACAGTATCGGCTGACCGCCTTGTCGCGCCCGCCCGGCTCGACTAATCAGGGGCAAAACGGGCAAAAGGCGGCGACATGCGCATTCTGATCACCAATGATGATGGCATCAATGCGCAGGGGCTAAAGGTTGCCGCCGCCATCGCTGCGGAAATCGCCGGGCCGAATGGCGAGGTGTGGACCGTGGCCCCAGCCTTCGAACAGTCCGGCGTCGGCCATTGCATCAGCTACACCCACCCTTTCATGGTCGCCGAGCTTGGCCCCCGTCGGTTCGCCGCAGAGGGCTCGCCGGCCGATTGTGTTCTGGCCGCGCTTTACGATGTCATGCCCGAACGGCCCGATCTGGTGATCTCCGGCGTGAACCGGGGCAACAATGCCGCCGAAAACACGCTATATTCCGGGACGATCGGGGCAGCGATGGAAGCAGCCCTGCAGGGCATCCCTGCCATGGCCCTGTCACAGTATTTCGGCCCCGGAAATGCCGGGCTGGATGACCCGTTCGATGCCGCAACCCAGCATGGTCCTGCCGTGGTCAAGGCACTGCTGGACAAGGGCAATTGGGATCGCGGTGATTATCATTCCTTCTACAACATCAATTTCCCGCCGACATCGGGACCAGACGTAAAAGGCCACCGCGTGGTCGCACAGGGCTATCGCAAGGAAACCTTTTTCGGCGTCGAACCGCACCATTCGCCATCTGGGCGCAAGTTTCTGTGGATCAAGGGCGGGCCGCAGCACCTGCCGACCAATCCCGGCACCGACGTGACGGCCAACCTGGATGGCTACATCGCCATCACCCCGATGCGCTGCGACCTCACCGCCCATGACATGATCGACGATCTTGCGCTACGACTTGGATAGCCGCCCGTTGGAAGGTTCAGGCAGAATGGATGACGCCGAACGCAAGATGCAGTTCCTTTTCGCCCTGCGCAGCCACGGGGTGACCGACAAGCGCGTGCTGGAAGCCATGGAAAGGATCGACCGCCGCCTGTTCCTGGGCGAAGGTGTCTTTTCCGAACGCGCTTATGAAGACATGCCCCTGCCCATCGCCTGCGGCCAGACCATCAGCCAACCCTCGATCGTGGGTCGCATGACGCAGGCGCTGGATGTGCAGCCCCGCCACAAGGTGCTGGAGGTCGGCACCGGCTCTGGCTATCAGGCCGCGATCCTCAGCCAGCTTGCGCGCCGTGTCTACACGGTCGACCGTCATGCCCGCCTGGTTCGACAGGCGCGCGCCGTGTTTGAAAAACTCGGCCTGACCAATATCACAGCGATGACATCCGATGGCAGTTTCGGGCTGCCAGACCAGGCGCCGTTTGACCGGATCATGGTGACAGCCGCCGCCGAAGACGCACCGGGGCCGCTCTTGGCGCAGCTTCGAATTGACGGTATCATGGTGCTACCGGTCGGGCAGTCGGACGCGGTGCAAAGCCTGATAAAGGTGACGCGTCACGAAAAGGGCTATAACTACGAAGAAATTTGTCCGGTACGTTTCGTGCCTCTGATCGAGGGGCTCGGGCAGGAATGAAAGACGGGTCCGGGATAACGGGCCGATAGGGCGAGGAACAATTATGGGCACAACCAGCAGATTTGCGCTGATCATTGCAGGGGCA
Source organism: Paracoccaceae bacterium (assembly GCA_050300875.1). Classification (GTDB taxonomy): domain Bacteria; phylum Pseudomonadota; class Alphaproteobacteria; order Rhodobacterales; family Rhodobacteraceae; genus CBDCFL01. The sequence goes on along the minus strand of JBNKYL010000280.1, from coordinate 6,042 downwards.
GTATTCCTGTCGGGTTGCGAAGGCGGGTTCGACCTGGACCTGCGCGACATGGGCAACGGTTTTGATACGACAGGTGCGGCACGCACCGCGACCGCTGACCGGCCAGTTGCCGATGATCGCGGCATCATTTCATATCCAAGCTACCAGATCGTCGTGGCCCGCCGGGGCGACACGGTCGCCGATATCGCGGCCCGGATCGGTCTGGGTGCCGACGAACTAGCCCGTCATAACGGCCTGACCACCAATGTCGCGCTGCGCGAAAACGAGGTCCTGGCCCTGCCGCGCCGCGTCGCCGAACCGTCTGCGGCGACCGGGGCCATTACTTCCGGTCCGCTGACACCTGGGGGCGTCGACATTACAACCCTGGCCGGGGATGCGATCAACCGGGCATCGTCCGAACCTGGCCACGCGCCCAGTGCACAGGCCGCAACCGGTATTGAACCTCTGCGCCACCAGGTCAAACGCGGCGAAACCGCCTACACCATTGCACGTCTCTACGACGTGTCGGTTCGGTCCCTGGCCGAATGGAACGGGCTGGGCAGCGACCTGTCCGTGCGCGAAGGGCAAATGCTGGTCATTCCGGTAGTCATCGACACGCCCGCCGAAACCGCTAGTTCCGCCCCCGGCGCAGGCAGCGCAACGCCGCAACCGCCCAGCGCTGCAACGCCCCTGCCCTCCCCCGAAGCACCAGCGCCCACCCCGGCACCGGCCAATCTGGGCGGCCAGGATGCGGGCGGCAAACTTGCCATGCCTGTGCAGGGGTCAATCATCCGCGAATATCGCAAGGGCAGCAATGACGGCATCGACATTTCCGCGCCAGCCGGGGCCAGTGTCGTGGCCGCCGGTGACGGCGAGGTTGCAGCCATCACCCGCGATACCGATCAGGTGCCGATCCTCGTGATCCGCCATTCCGACAACCTGCTAACCGTATATGCCGGGGTCGACAAATTGTCGGTCAAGAAGGGTGACCGCGTCACCCGTGGCCAGAAGATTGCAGTGATCCGCGACATCAATCCCAGCTTCCTGCATTTCGAAGTGCGGCGCGGTCTGGATTCCGTGGACCCGATGGATTTCCTGAACTAGCCCGATCAAGGCGATTTCGCCGCACTACGCTTGCGCTTGCCCTGAATGAACAGGCCAAGTAAGAGGCGCGCGGATCAACACCTTTGGGGACATGGGGCCACATGCCCATCCTTGTGATGAAATTCGGCGGCACGTCCGTTGCCACGCTCGACCGTATCCGCCGCGCCGCCAAGCGCGTCGGCCTTGAGGTCGCCAACGGCTATGACGTCATCGTCATCGTATCTGCCATGGCGGGCGAAACGAACAAGCTTGTCGGCTATGTCGACGAAACATCGAAATTCTACGATGCGCGTGAATATGACGCCGTGGTATCTTCGGGCGAACAGGTAACCGCAGGGTTGATGGCGCTGACCTTGCAGGAAATGGATATTCCTGCCCGCAGCTGGCAGGGCTGGCAGGTGCCGCTCAAGACCACCGCCGCGCATGCCTCGGCCCGGATCGAAGAGATTCCGACCGACAACATCAACGCCAAGTTCGCCGAAGGCATGAAGGTCGCCGTCGTTGCCGGTTTCCAGGGCATCAGCCCCGAGGGCCGCATCACAACACTCGGCCGAGGCGGGTCCGATACCACAGCAGTCGCCTTTGCCGCCGCTTTCGATGCCGAACGCTGTGACATCTACACCGATGTCGACGGTGTCTACACCACCGACCCGCGCATCACGTCCAAGGCCCGCAAGCTGGACAAGATCGCCTTCGAGGAAATGCTCGAACTTGCCTCGCTTGGCGCCAAGGTGCTGCAAACCCGGTCGGTGGAATTGGCCATGCGCTTCAATGTGAAACTTCGGGTCCTTTCCTCGTTCGAGGAACCCGATGAAAACGCGGGCACGCTCGTTTGTGCCGAGGAGGATATCGTGGAAAAGAATGCCGTGGCCGGTGTGGCCTATTCCCGCGACGAAGCCAAAGTTACCCTGATCTCGGTCGCCGACCGCCCCGGCATTGCCGCCGCGATCTTCGGACCGCTGGCCGAGGCAGGCGTGAATGTCGACATGATCGTGCAGAACATTTCCGAAGAGGGCCGCACGGACATGACGTTCAGCTGCCCTGTAGGTCAGGTGGCGCGCGCCGAAAAGGCGATGAATGCCGCGAAGGAAAAGGGCGACATCAACTTCCATGACCTCGTGGCCGACGAAGACGTGGCCAAGGTGTCCATTGTCGGCATCGGGATGCGGTCCCATGCCGGTGTGGCTGCCCAGATGTTCAAGGCACTGTCAGACGAAAACATCAACATCAAGGTCATCACCACTTCTGAAATCAAGGTTTCAGTGCTGATCGACCGCAAATACATGGAACTGGCCGTGCAGGCGCTTCATGACGCGTTCGGGCTGGACAAGCCGGCCTGATCGAAATCCAGACTGGATTCCACACCACCTTCCATTTTGGAAAACATTTTCAAGTGGTTGATATCCCATTCGGGATTTGAAGCCGTTTTCCAAAATGGAAAAACGCTTCCGATCCTGGCCGCCTTCGCACTTGCCCACCTAGCTTGGCATGGTATGGCTAGACCAAGGCCTCGAACGGCGGGAAGGCGATGTCAGACCAGACCGAAAGCGAAAGTAGAAAGCTTCTGCGCCGGCTGCGTGACACGATGGCCGAAGAAGGCGCCGGTCAGGCGCGGTTGGACAATATCACCCACCTGATCGCCGACAGCATGGGCGCAGACGTCTGCTCGATCTATCTGTTTCGCGACCCGGAAACGCTTGAACTCTGCGCCACCGAGGGCCTGAACCCGGAAGCCGTCCATCAGACACGTATGCGCATCGGCGAAGGCCTTGTCGGCCGGGTCGCGCGCACCGGGACGCCGGTCAACACCGCCAACGCCCCGCAAACCCGTGGCTTTCGTTTCATGCCGGAAACTGGGGAAGAGGTATATTCCTCTTTCCTCGGCGTCCCAATCCAGCGACTGGGCGACACGTTGGGCGTGTTGGTCGTGCAATCGCGCGACGCCCGCGAATATTCGGCCGATGAAATCTACGCCATCGAAGTGGTAGCCATGGTTCTGGCAGAGATGACAGAACTCGGTGTGTTCATCGGCGAAGGCGCCGCCCTGTCCGCCCGTCACCAGCAACCCGTGGCCTTTCATGGCGGCACTGGCCAGGAAGGTGCGGCCGAAGGTCATGTCTATCTGCACGAACCCCGTGTCGTCGTGGCCAATCCCGTTGCCGACGACCCCAAGACCGAACTGATCCGCCTGCAAGAAGCGGTCAATACGCTGCGCGTGTCTGTCGATGACCTGTTGCATGTCGCCGACCCATCCGATGGCGAACAACGCGATGTCTTGCAAGCCTACCGCATGTTCGCCAATTCGCGAAGCTGGATGCGCCGGATGGAAGACGACATCGCGCGCGGGTTGTCCGCCGAGGCCGCCGTGGAAAAGGAACAATCTGCCGCCCGGGCGCGCATGAGCCAGGTCCCCGACGCCTATCTGCGCGAACGCCTGTCCGATCTGGACGACCTGTCCAACCGCTTGCTGCGAATCCTGACCGGCCAGGGCAAGGACACCGGCGCCGAAATGCCCGCCGATCCGATTCTTGTGGCCAGCAACATTGGCCCGGGCGAACTTCTGGAATATGGCCGTAGCCTGAAGGGCATTGTCCTTGAAAAAGGTTCGGTCGGCAGTCATGCCGCCATCGTTGCCCGTGCGCTTGCGATCCCGCTGGTCATCCACGCCGAAGGCATCACGACCGAGGCGCTGAACGGCGACCCCATCCTGGTCGATGGTGACGAAGGCGTGGTCCATCTTCGTCCCGAAGAAACAGTCGCATCGGCGTTTCGTGACAAGATGGCCATGGCTGCCGAAGCACAGGAACGTTACGCAGGTTTGCGCGAGTTGCCGGCCGAAGCGCTTTGCGGCACCCGCATCGCACTTCACATGAACGCGGGCCTGATGGCGGACCTTCCGTCCCTGCCCACATCTGGCGCAGAAGGCGTGGGGCTGTTTCGCACAGAACTGCAGTTCCTGGCTCGCAATCGCGTGCCGCGCCGGTCCGAGCTGGCAGCCATCTACGCGCGTGTCATGGAAGCCGCCGGCGACAAGCGTGTCGCGTTTCGAACCCTGGACATAGGGTCCGACAAGGTTCTGCCCTACATGAAGCAGATCGACGAACCCAACCCCGCCATGGGTTGGCGCGCGATCCGCGTGGGGTTGGACAAAAAGGGGGTCATGCGCATGCAGCTGCAGGCGCTGATACGCGCCGCCAGCGGACGTCCACTGACCATCATGTTCCCCTTTGTCGCCCAATTCGACGAATATCGCGAAGCCTGCGCGCATCTCGACCATGTCCTGAAAGCCGAAGAGCGAGCCGGCCGTCCCCTTCCCGCCGATCTGGAAGTGGGGGCGATGCTGGAAACCCCATCATTGGCTTTTGCCCCGGACCAGTTCTTTGAAACCGCCGATTTCATTTCCATCGGCGGCAATGACCTGAAACAGTTCTTCTTTGCCGCGGATCGGGAAAACGAACGCGTGCGCCGCCGGTACGATACGTTGAATGTCAGCTTTCTGTCGCTGATCCGGCAGATCGTCGACCGCTGCGAACATGCGGGCACACCGCTGTCCTTTTGTGGCGAAGATGCCGGTCGCCCTGTTGAAGCATTGTGCCTGGCCGCCATGGGTCTGCGCACCCTGTCGATGCGCCCTGCTTCAATTGGCCCTGTCAAGTCATTGATTCGGCGCACGAACCTTCAAGAACTACGAAGCCTGATCGACGAGGTTATGACCAGCGGCAATCAATCCGTTCGCCCCGCCGTCATCGAATACCTGCGGTCCCAGCGTCAGTCCTGATCGATCAGCCGCTGATGTTCCTGCAAGGCAAACCTGTCGGTCATGCCCGCGATGTAGTCCAGAACGATACGCGCCAATGCCTTTTCGTCCGCGGCCGCCTCGACGTCCTTGCGCCATTGCTTCGGCAGAAGGTCGGTCCGTGACATGTATAGCGGGAACAACTCGCGGATCACGCGGCTGACCACTTTCCTCATCGCGACCACATCCTCGGCCCGGTACATGCGGTGGAACAGGAAATCGCGGATCACCTTCAGCTGTTCAAAAACATCTGCTGAAAATTGCACCATTGGCCGCCATGCCTGGCGGATATCGGCCACGTCGCCGGGGTTCAAGTCCGCAATGTTGCGTTCGGCCACGGCAATCACGTCCTCGACCAGCAGGCCAAAGAACCGCCTGAGCGCCTCGTGCCGGCGCCGGTAATAGTTCAGATCAGGCCAGATCCCGTCGACCTGTGCGAAACAACGGTCCAGCAGCGGCAGCTCCGCCAGTTCATCGGTGGAAAACAGCTCGGCCCGCAACCCGTCATGCAGGTCGTGGTGGTTATAGGCGATGTCATCGGCCAGCGCGGCTACCTGCGCCTCGGCGCTGGCATAGGTATCCAGTTCCAGGTCGTGCACTGCGTTGTAATCTGCCAGCGCATAGGGCAGATCGCCTGTCACCGGACCGTTGTGTTTGGCAATCCCTTCAAGGGTTTCCCAGGTGAGGTTCAAGCCATCGAAATCGGCATAATGCCGTTCCAGCCGGGTCACGATGCGAATGGCCTGCGCGTTGTGATCGAACCCGCCATAGGGCGCCATCAATTCGTGCAGCGCATCTTCGCCTGTGTGACCGAAGGGCGGATGCCCGAGATCGTGCGCCAACGCGACAGCCTCGGCCAGATCCGTGTTCAGGCCCAAGGCGCCCGCCACGGTGCGCGCCACCTGCGCGACCTCGATCGAATGGGTCAGGCGGGTGCGGTAATAGTCGCCCTCATGTTCGACAAAGACCTGCGTCTTGTGCTTCAGCCTGCGGAAGGCCGAGGCATGGATAATCCGGTCCCGGTCGCGCTGAAAATCGGACCGGAATGTCGAGTAGCTTTCAGGGTAGAGCCGCCCGCGCGAATCTTCCGCACGGCTGGCATAGGTTTTAAGCCCGGTCATTGCCGGTTCGCCCTCTTCTTGTCGCCCCGTGCCACCCAACAT
>JBNKYL010000279.1:0-3749 GCA_050300875.1 Paracoccaceae bacterium | reverse complement strand
CACGGCGATCAGCGTGCTGGGACGGCTGGTGCGTATCCTTGCGCGGTGGGGACAAGAGCGCGAGCTGGCCATCACCCATCAATCGGTTTTTGTTCCTGCCCTCGACCCCGCCGACCTGATTGCCGACGGCTTTCGCCCGATTGCACGGGACGGTGCGCATATGATCGAGATTCAGATCCGTCTGCAAAAGGCACTTGCCGCGGTGTCTGCCAATGGATCGGATGCCCTGACGACACCGGCAAAGGAGATGGCGGAAGAAGCTGTCAATCGCGCAAGAGAGGCCTTGAATTCAGAGGATTACAGCCTGCTGGCGGGCGTCCACCGCGATCTTTTTGGCAGCCCCCCTACCCCCGCTGCAACTTGACCGCTTCTTGTCGTGCCAGCCGGATCAGGTTGGCCATGAAGGGCAGATGCGTGTCTTCGGCCCGCGTGGCGGCATAAAGGCGGCGGGTGATGCCCTCTTTCGTCAGGCGGCGCGTGACGTAGTCGGAATTGTAGCGCACCTGCTGCACCACCCAGTCGGGCAGCACGGCGACGCCCCGATTGGAGGCCACAAGCAGCAGGATCACCGCTGTCAGCTCCACCTGCCGCACATCGGCCGGTTCCACCTTTGCAGGGGTCAGAAGCTGCGAAAAGACATCCAGCCGCGCCCGGTCCACCGGATAGGTGATCAGGGTCTGGCCGCGAAAATCCTCTGCCTCGATCACCTCTTTCTGCGCGAGCGGATGTTGAGAGGAGGCAACAAAGACCGGTTCGTAGTCAAAAAGCGGCGTGAAGTCGGTGTCTGGCAGGTCCTCCGGGTCGGAAGAGACGACCAGATCGACCTCTTCCTTGCGCAGTGCGGGCATCGCATCAAAGGCAAGCCCGGGGCGAATATCCACATCGACCTCTGGCCAGTTCTTGCGAAACTGTTCCAGCACCGGGAACAGCCATTCGAAACAGGCATGGCATTCGATGGCGATATGCAGCCGTCCGGCCCTGCCTGATCGCAAGCCCAGAAATTCCTGTTCGGTGGCTTCCAGTTCCGGCAACACTCGTTCCGCCAGCCGCAACAAACGGTGCCCGGCGGCGGACAGTTTCAGCGGCTTGGACCGGCGCACGAACAGTTCAACCCCGGTCTGGTCTTCCAACCCCTTGATTTGGTGTGACAATGCCGATTGCGTGATGTTCAGGATTTCCGCCGCATTGGCCAATCCGCCGGTATCATGGATGGCTTTGATGGTACGCAGATGCCGGAACTCGATATTGAAACTCATACGAACCTCATAATGTTCGTGAAAATATTGAATTTGATTCATAAAGATGCGCATGCGAAACTGCAAGGAACGATCCATGGGGATATTTGCATGACCGCCATTTCTTTCGAGTTCTTCCCGCCCAAAAACCTGGACGCTGCCTTTCGCCTGTATGACACGGTGCAATCGCTGGCGCCTTATCAGCCCGATTTCGTGTCCGTCACCTATGGTGCGGGCGGCACGACGCGGAAGCTGACCCATGACGCGGTCAGCGCGATTGGCAAGAATTTTGGCTTGAACGTGGCCGCCCATTTGACCTGCATCGATGCCAGCCGCGAAGAAACGCTGGCCATTGCCGAAGCCTATGCTGCGGCAGGCGTGACTGAAATCGTGGCCCTGCGCGGCGACCCGCCCAAGGGCGCGGCCAATTTCGCCCCGCGCGCGGACGGGTTTGCGTCGTCCGTCGAACTGATCGAAGCACTGGCAGACACCGGCAATTTCCGCCTGCATGTCGGTGCCTACCCGGAAAAGCACCCCGAAGCGGCAGATGCCGATGCCGATATCGCCTGGCTCAAGGCCAAGCTGGATGCCGGGGCGGCCACGGCGATCACGCAATTCTTCTTCGAACCGGAAACTTTCCTGCAGTTCCGTGACCGTTGCGTGAAGGCCGGGATCACCGCGCCGATCATTCCGGGCATCCTACCGATCGAGAACTGGACCAACATCCGCAATTTCGCCACGCGCTGCGGCACGTCCGTTCCGGCCGATCTGGATGATGCCTTCAGCAAGGCGATCCGCGACGATCGGCACGACCTGCTTGCAACGGCACATTGCACGGAACTTTGCAGCGATCTGATCGACGAAGGCGTGGACCAGCTGCATTTCTACACGCTGAACCGCCCGTCCATGACCCGCGACGTTCTGCACGCCTTGGGCATTCAGCCGGAGGCCCGGTTGCACAAGGTCGCCTGACTACCCAGGAGCCAAAGCGCCGCGTTTACATGCGCGGCGCGGCACCCCATGTTCCGGCCATGCCGTACCACTGGACAGATGATCAGGAAAATCAAACCCGCGTGCTGACCGCCTGGCCGCACCGGTCGCTGCCGCGCAAGGGCTTTGCCATTTTCATCGGCGCCACCTGGGCGATGCTAATGGTGCCTGCCCTGACCGCGCTTGGATCCAAGGTCCTTTGGGTCCTGCTGCCGTTTCTGGTCGGCACGCTGGGGCTGATCTGGTTTTTCCTGGAACGCACCTATCGGAGCGGCCAGCAATACGAAGAGCTGCGCCTGACCCGCGATCTGGCCAATCTGACCCGGCATGATCCGGGCAAACCGGACAGATCTTGGCAGGCCAATCCGCATTGGGTGGAACTGGACATGATCCCCACCAAGGGGCCGGTGGAAAACTACCTGACGCTGCGCGGCGCAGGGCGCACGGTTGAACTGGGGGCGTTCCTGACCGCCGAAGAACGCCATGCGCTTTATGATGAATTGCGTGCGATCCTGAATGGGCTGCGCGCGCCGCAGGCGTGATGACGCGTCAGCCCAGGCGTTCCTTGACCATCGGGCCAACCTTGCCGAAATCCAGCCGCCCGGCGTATTTTTCCTTGAGAACGGCCATCACCCGGCCCATGTCGCGGATCGACCCGGCAGCGACTTCGCCAATCGCGTCGTCAATCGCAGCATTGGTTTCGTCTGCGGACAATTTGCGTGGCAGGAACTCTTCGATAACCCCGATTTCGGCCAGCTCGCGTTCCGCCAGTTCCAGCCGCCCGCCTTCTTCATAGGCGCGCGCGCTTTCCTGGCGCTGTTTGACCATGCGGCCCATGATCGACAGGATGTCACCGTCATCGACGCCATCTTCGCGGCCCTCGCCACGCGCCGCGATATCGCGATCCTTGATGGCCGCGGTGATCAGGCGCAGCGTCGACAGACGATCCGCATCCTTGGCCTTCATGGCCGCTTTCATCGCGTCCTGAACGCGGTTTCGCATCTGCATCGGTGTCTCATCCCCAATCTGATTACCGAAGGCCCCAACTTAACTCAGCAGAAAATCGGACACAACTCCCCTCTCCTGCCCGTAAGATACTGAAAATAAACGATTTGCAAAAATGCACCTTGGCTTGACCCTATCGCTGCCTTTGCCTAGTTTCCCGCCAATTTACACAAAAGGAGTCGCCCCATGCCCGCTGCGTCCGCACCAGCCAAGCCGACCGCCTGCCTTGCGCTTGCCGATGGGTCGATCTTCTACGGACAGGGCTTCGGAGCGACCGGTCAGACGGTGGCCGAACTGTGTTTCAACACCGCGATGACGGGATATCAGGAAATCATGACCGATCCGTCCTATGCCGGGCAGATCGTGACATTCACCTTTCCCCATATCGGCAATACCGGCGTCAACGCCGAGGATGACGAAACCGCCGACCCGGTTGCCGACGGCATGGTGGTCAAGTGGGACCCGACCGAACCGTCAAACTGGCGGGCAGAACAGGAACTGACCGACTGGCTGTCCAAG
>JBNKYL010000278.1:0-7802 GCA_050300875.1 Paracoccaceae bacterium | reverse complement strand
ATCGGCCTCGGCGACATGGGCCAGCGGGCGCAGCACGAACAGGTCGCCCTCTTCGTTCACCAGCTTGGGTGGCATGGTCGCCAGTCGCCCGCCGTGGAAGAGGTTCATGAAAAAGGTTTCTAGAATATCGTCGCGGTGATGACCCAGCACGACCGCCGAACAGCCTTCTTCGCGGGCGATCCGGTACAGGTTGCCGCGACGCAGACGCGAACACAGCGCACAATAGGTACGGCCCTGCGGAACTTTGTCGACGACGATTGAATAGGTGTCCTGATACTCGATCCGGTGCGGCACGCCCATCTTTTCAAGGAATTCCGGCAGCACCGTCGCCGGGAAGCCGGGCTGACCCTGGTCGAGGTTGCAGGCAAGGATGTCGACCGGCAACAGACCGCGCCATTTCAATTCATAAAGGGCTGCCAGCAAGGTGTAGCTGTCCTTGCCGCCGGACAGGCAGACCAACCATCGTGGCGGAGCCGCGTCAGGTTCGCGCGCGCCGGGTTCGACCATGCCGTATTGGTCGATGGCTTCGCGCACATAGCGGATGATGCGTTTGCGCAGCTTCTTGAATTCGGTCGTCGATGGCGCGCCGGCAAATAATGGGTGGATATCGTCGGGCTCGTCGAACATGATCGTGCCATATTGGGTTTTGCGATGTGAAACAAGGATATCGGCGTGCGATGGACTGGTTGAAGCGGATATTGAATTTTGGCGGCACGCCCGTCGCCCCGGACGTTGATTGGCACGCTGTTCTGGCTACCGCAAATGACACGCTGACTGCGATGGCCCGGCCCGCGGTTGCGCTGGACATGAAGCCGGGCGAACGGGTCGGCGGGGGGGATGCCAGTTCGGTCGGCGGCAGGCCCGGATTGCCCGACGGGATGGCTTGGCCGCTGGATACGCAAGGCGCGCCTATGTTGTTCGTGGCACAGATCAACTTTGCCGATATGCCGCCCATTCCCGATTATCCGGCCCGGGGATTGCTGTCGTTTTGGGTGACAAATGAGGATGTGTTTGGCTGTGAATTTCCATCGCGGGGGCAGCGGGGCTTTCGGACATTGTGGTTCGAGGAACCAGCCGGGTTCACCCGCAGGGATCCGCCAGAATATGCCGAAAATTGGTCGCCTATGGGCCGCCGCATGCATGCCGAAGGCGCGCCGCTGCTGGGACGGGCCACGTCGATGCCGCCGCCAGCGGGGTGCAATGCATTTGACCAGTTCGCGCAAGACTGGCTGAAGGATTGCCCGCGCGCGGTCAGCGACAAACTTTTTGACAAGGTTGCCGAAAGCCGCCCTGCCTGCCTGTACTATGGCGGGTTCCCGGATTTTGTGCAGTATGACATTCGCGACGATGATCAGCTTCGTGCCCATGACCGGGTGTTGCTGCAAATGGGGTTTTGCAGCGGGGATCGTGACTGGGAAATTTGCTGGGGCGATGCAGGCGAGGCGACATTTCTGATTGAACCCGATGCGCTGGAAAAGCGGCAATTCGAACGGTCGATTTTCAGCTGGGATTGCGGGTGAATGGTGGATCCAAAAGGAACGGACAATGCAATATCGTAAACTTGGCCAAAGCGGCTGCATCGTGTCAGAATTCGCGCTGGGCGCCATGACCTTTGGCGACGAGGCTGACGAACCCACGTCGCGCGCCATCATGGCCGCCTATCGGGATGCAGGCGGCAATTTCATCGACACGGCGGATGTCTATTCGGCGGGTCTGTCCGAGCAAATCGTCGGGCGCTGGTTGAAGGACAATCCGGGCGAAGCACAGCAGGTGGTCCTGACCACCAAGGCGCGGTTTCCGATGGGGCCGGGGCCGAACGACATCGGCCTGTCGCGGCGGCATTTGCGCGAGGCGCTGGATGCGTCGCTGAAAAGGTTGCAGGTGGATCATATCGACCTGTACCAGATGCATGCTTGGGATGCGCTGACACCGCTGGACGAAACACTGCGGTTTCTGGACGATGCGACCAGCGCGGGCAAGATCGGCTATTACGGGTTTTCAAACTATCTGGGCTGGCAGGTCACCAAGGCCGCAGCCATTGCCAAGGCGTCGGGTTTTGCCGCACCCGTGACCTTGCAGCCGCAGTACAACCTGCTGGTGCGCGGTATCGAACACGAGGTGATCCCGGCGTGTCAGGATGCGGGCATGGGTATCCTGCCGTGGTCGCCGCTGGGCGGCGGCTGGTTGAGCGGGAAGTACAAGCGCGACCAGATGCCGACAGGGGCGAGCCGGCTAGGCGACAACCCGGAACGTGGCATGGAAGCCTATGGTCCGCGCAATGCCGACACCCGGACTTGGGACGTGATCGGCGAGGTCGAGCGTATCGCCGGCGACACGGGGGCGTCGATGGCACAGGTGGCACTGTCCTGGCTGAAGGACCGGCCCGCCGTGACCTCGGTGATCCTGGGCGCACGGACCGTGGCGCAGTTGGTGGACAATATGGGGGCGTCGGCGGTGGTGCTGTCAGATGGCGACAGGCAGGCGCTGGACGTGGTCAGCACCCCGATCACATCGGTTTACCCCTATGGACCGCAGGCAGTAGCGCAGCGGCACCGCAAGATCGAAGGCGGGCGGTAGGCGAATTCCATCATGGAATTCGCCTTGAAAATCCCGGGGATTTCCAGCCCGGAGAACCCAAGGTTTTCCGGGTCCCGAAATGATCAGTACCCGCCTTTGCGGCGGCTTTCAGGCAGGCCTGCGATGCGGCCACCCTGTTTGGACGGGTCCAGGGGGAACAGTTTGTATAGATCGCCCTGGCTGATCTTTTCGCCCCATTCTTCGGACATCGCCTTGACGATGGCGCGGGTGTTGGGCTGGGTTTCGCGATTGTCGAAAAATTCCGACCGCAGGTAGTTCAGCAGATCCCAATGCTTGTCGGTCAGCTCGATGTTCTCAGCTGCGGCCATTGCTGTGGCCAGTTCTTCGGACCAGTCTTCCTGGTTCACAAGGTAGCCTTGCGGATTGGTTTCAATCTCGCGGCCCTGAAATTCAAAACCCATGGGTCCCCCCTTTATCCGGTTGCGCGCGTCAGCCCTGCTGACATTCAAATACGTGCATGTGTTATGGCCGGGAGCGGGCCATTCGGTCAAGTGCTTTGATCGTGTTCCGGATCGGTGCCGGGCACAGGGTCGTAGCCAGATCCGCCCAGCGGGTGGCAGCGCGCGATGCGGCGAGCGGCCAGCCAGGTGCCCTTGATCGCGCCATGATGTTCCAACGCGTCGAGCGCATATGCAGAACAGGTAGGCTGATAGCGGCAACCGTGACCCACCCACGGGGACAGGAACAGCCGATAGGCCCGGACGGGCAGGGCGACGATATGGGCCAGCGGGGTCATGACCCACTGTCATGTAGGCGCAGGGCCGCCTTTGCCAAGTCGGCCTGAAGCTGGTCGAAACCAATTGTCGCAGTTGCCTCGCGCCGCCCGATCAGCACGTAGTCCCAACCGGGTCGAGCGATGGGCGCCAGCGCCAGTCTCGCGGCTTCGCGCAAGCGGCGCTTGGCGCGGTTACGGGCCACGGCATTGCCGACCTTCTTGGAACAGGTGAAGCCGATGCGGGGCGCGGCATCATCGCCGCGATCGCGGGCCTGAAGGATGAAACCGGGCATGGCAACACGTTTGGCGCGCGCAGCGGCCAGGAAATCGGCGCGCTTTTTCATCACCTCCAGACGCAAAGACACCGCCGGCGGGTTCCCGTCTGGGGCCATCGGCGGTGTCATTTGTGTAAGGTCTGTCGAGCCGCTGATTATGCGGACAGCGACTTGCGGCCGCGCGCCCGGCGGGCGTTCAGGATCTTGCGACCGGCTTTGGTCGCCATGCGGGCGCGGAAACCATGGCGGCGCTTGCGCACCAGGTTGGACGGCTGAAATGTGCGTTTCATTGCATCTCTCCGGTCTGGTCTGGCCGAATCCACGCGGGATTCGAGGCCAAAGGCATTTCGAAGCCCGGTCTTTAGGGGGTGGGTCGGATGCTGTCAAACCCAAATCCGCACGGATGCGTGAATTTCCGGGCCGGGTTTGAAACAAACCGCGCGCCAATTCTGAAACATTCCATCGCCTGCAATCAACCCGCCGTGAGTGGGCTGTTTTTGACCACATTTGCCGCCCATGTTGCGGCAGGGTCGCGAATGAGGACAGATATGACAATGACGGTGAACCGAACAGATGCCGCCCCGGGATGGCGCAGGATGATCCCGCTGGGGGCGATCCTGACGGCTGCCGTGTCGGGATTTGCGGCGGTCTGGTATTGGGACATATCCCTGTTCGACGTGCTGCGCGACAACCGCGAGGCGCTGATCGCCTTTCGGGACGCGAACTACCTGGTCGCGGTGATCGGTTTCATTGTGCTTTATGCGGCGACGGTTGCCTTTTCTCTGCCCGGCGCGACGGTGCTGACCTTGACCGGTGGCTTCTTGTTCGCGACCTTTCCGGGCGCCTTGTTCAACGTGATCGCCGCCACTCTTGGGGCCACCGCAATCTTCTTGGCGGCGCGCTGGGGTCTGGGGGACCGTTTGGGCGCCAAGCTGGAAGCCAGCGACGGCGCAGTGAAAAAGATCAAGGATGGGCTGGACGAAAACCAGTGGTCGATGCTGTTCGTCATGCGTCTGGTGCCTGCGGTGCCGTTCTTTGTAGCCAACCTGATCCCCGCCTTTCTGGAGGTGCCGTTGCATCGCTATGTGATTTCGACCTTCCTTGGGATCATTCCGGGTGCGGTGGTATACACCTCGGTCGGTGCCGGGTTGGGCGAAGTGTTCGCACGCGGCGAAACGCCTGATCTTGGCATCATCTTCGAACCACATATCCTGTTGCCGATCCTGGGGCTTGTGGCGCTGGCGCTGTTGCCGGTGGCCGTAAAGGCGCTGGGGCGCAGGGCGTGAACAGGGTCACCTGCGATATCTGCGTGATCGGCGCGGGGTCGGGCGGGCTGTCGGTCGCCGCTGGTGCCGTGCGGATGGGTGCATCCGTGGTGCTGATAGAAGCGGGCGAGATGGGTGGCGATTGCCTGAATTTTGGCTGTGTGCCGTCCAAGGCTTTGCTGCACGCAGGCGCTGCGGGCATGGATTTCGCGGCGGCGATGGAACATGTGCGCGCGACGATTGCAGCGATTGAACCGCATGACAGCCAGGAACGGTTTGAAGGGCTAGGTTGCACTGTAATCCGCGCGCGCGCCGCCTTTACCGACCCGAAAACGGTGCGGGCTGGCGAGACCGAGGTGCGCGCACGCCGGTTCGTGATTGCCACCGGTTCGGGGCCGGCCGTGCCGCCGATACCGGGGCTCGACGTGGTACCGTACCTGACCAATGAAACGCTGTGGAGCCTGACGCAAGCGCCGGGGCACCTGATCGTGCTGGGCGGCGGGCCGATTGGCGTTGAAATGGCGCTGGCGCACCGCCGTCTTGGCAGTGACGTGACAGTGGTGGAAATGGCAAGCATCCTGTTGCGAGACGATCCGGAGGCAGTCGAGGTCGTGCGGATGCGGCTGTTGGACGAAGGCATCACGCTTGCCGAAAACCACAAGGTCGAAAAGGTGTACGGCGAAGCTGGCCGGATCGTGGTCGAGGCCGGCGGACGGCGCTTCGAGGGCACGCATCTGCTCGTGGCAACCGGACGACGTCCAAGCGTGGACGGCCTGGGTCTGGATGCCGCGGGGATCGACCATACCCCGCGCGGGATCACCGTGGATGCCGGGCTGCGCACCTCCAACCGGCGGGTCTATGCCATCGGTGATGTCACTGGCGGCGCGCAATTCACGCATGTCGCAGGGTATCAGGCGGGCGTGGTCGTGCGGTCGGCCCTGTTCGGAATGCCAGCCAAGGCACGGGCCGATCACGTCCCGTGGGTCACCTACACTGACCCCGAACTGGCGCAGGTCGGGCTGACCGAGGCGGAGGCGCGCGAACGCCACGGCGATGCGGTCGAGGTTGTGCGGTTTGATTTGGCCGGGATCGACCGCGCGGTGGCCAGCGGGCAAGGCACTGGGTTCATCAAGGTGATGGTCCGCGGCGGTCGCCCGGTGGGGGCCACGATCGTGGGCGCAAATGCAGGCGAACACATTGCGGTCTGGGCACTGGCCCTGTCGAAGCGGCTGAAAATGTCGGATATCGCGGGGATGATCGCACCCTATCCGACGATGGCCGACATGCACAAACGTGTCGCCGGGGCATACTTCTCGCCAAGGCTTTTTGAAAATGCGAAAATAAAGCATATAGTTCGTCTGGTTCAGCGATTTCTGCCGTGAAAGGCAATGCCCCGGTGAAAGTGCCATTCCTGAATACCCTGTCGGGCCGTTTCCTGGTCTTGACCGTGCTGTTCGTGATGTTGGCCGAAGTACTGATCTTCGTGCCCTCGGTGGCACGTTTCCGCGAAGACTACTTGCTGTTGCGCCTGGAACGGGCGCAGATCGCGTCCCTGAGCCTGCTGGCCGATGACATGATCGCGCCGGAGCTTGAAGCCGAGCTGCTGCAAAATGCCGAAGTCTACAACGTCGTGCTGATCCGCGATGCAGCGCGGCAGTTGATGCTGTCATCGACGCTGCCGTCGCCCGTGGAAGACACATACGATATGCGCGACGCCTCGGCCTGGGAACTGATCCGCGATGCGATCTTTTGCCTGGGTGAAACCGAAAACAAGGTCATCCGGGTGATCGGCGAACCGGTGCAGAAGGGCGGTTTGCAGATCGAGGTGACGATGGACAGCGCGCCGCTGAAAACGGCGATGCTGGACTATGGCATGCGCATCCTGGCGCTTTCGGCCTTCATTTCCGTCATAACGGCGGGGATGCTGTTCTTTGCCGTGCGTATCCTGATGGTGCGCCCGATCATGCGTGTCGTCGATGCGATGAAATCCTACGCGGATGCGCCCGAAGACGCGCGCCGGGTCATTTCGCCGGACAGCGGCATTGTCGAATTGCGCCAGGCCGAGGAGGCGTTGCAATCGATGCAGATGCAGCTGACCGGAGCCCTGCGGCAAAAGGAGCGGCTGGCACAGTTGGGTGGGGCGGTGGCCAAGATCAGTCACGACCTGCGCAACATTCTGACCACGGCGCAGCTGTTCACGGACCGCATGGAAACCAGCCAAGACCCGGCGGTGCGCCGCGCGGTGCCGAAACTGATCGGGTCGATGAGCCGGGCGGTGAACCTTTGCGAAAGCACGCTGAGTTTCGGCAAGGCTGAAGAACCGTCACCCCGGTTGGACATGTTCAGGCTGGCCGATCTGGTCGAAGATGTGATCGAAGGCGAAAAACTGGCCTTGGGCGATGCGCCCGTGGTGTTTGATATCGATGTCCCGGGTGGCATGATGCTGCGCGCTGATCCCGAACAATTGCATCGGGTGCTTTCCAACCTTGTACGCAACGCGCGGCAGGCGCTGGCTGGGGCCGAAGCCGGGCGCATCGCGATATCCGCCCGCGAGGCAGGCAATGAATGGGTGATCGAGGTCGACGACAACGGCCCGGGCCTGCCCGAAAAGGCCCGTGCGCATCTGTTCGAAGCCTTCCAGGGCGGCGCGCGCGCCGGTGGGTCGGGGCTGGGGCTGGCGATCGCGGCGGAACTGATGCGCGGCCATGGCGGGCGGCTGGATCTGGTCGCGACGGGACCGGACGGAACCCGTTTTGCCCTGCACCTGCCCAAGGCAATGGCGATGCTGGACGCCGCGGCGGAATAGCCCTGCGCGCCCCGCAATTGCCCCTTGCAATGCGCCGGTCACCCCGTTACATGCCTGTCGTCCGCGCGCTGGTAGCTCAGCTGGATAGAGTACTTGACTACGAATCAAGGGGTCGGGGGTTCGAATCCTCCCCAGCGCGCCAC
>JBNKYL010000277.1:0-9102 GCA_050300875.1 Paracoccaceae bacterium | reverse complement strand
TTGGTCGCAGTCCTTTTTGCCCTTTACGCGGCGATCGATTTTGCGCGCGGGGCACTGCTGGCGCGGCTGGCCGCTGCCCTGCAGGTCAAGGCGGCACCCGCGGCATTTGACAGCGCGGCCCGCGGCGATGGCGCGGCGCTTGCGCAGCTTGACAGATTGGCCGCGCTGATCGCATCGCCCCTATCCTCCGCCCTATTCGACCTGCCGTGGACGGTTCTGTTCATGGCCGCGCTTTTCCTGCTGCATCCGACGATGGGTTGGCTTGCCTTGTCCGGCCTTCTTGTGCTGGTCCTCATGGCGGGCCTGACCCGGTTGCTGGTGCGTCATCTGGCCCGGCATGTGGCGGATTCGACTTCGACGGCGTCTCGGTTGGCGCTGCAGGCCAATCTTGCCGGCGACACGGTGACCGGGCTAGGCATGGGCGCGGAAATTGGCGCTCGCTGGGCCGATTTGCGCCTTGCGGCTCTGGTGCAGGCCGTTCGACTGTCCGACCGCAGCGGCGCAGCGGCGTCACTGGCACGCGCCTTCCGCCTGTTCCTGCAAAGCGCGGTGCTCGCGCTGGGCGCCTGGCTTGTTCTGCAGGGTCAGATCAGCGGTGGCGCCATGGTGGCCGCGTCCATCCTGCTGGGCCGTGCGCTTGTGCCGGTTGAAATGATCCTGTCCAACTGGCCAACGATCCAGGCTGGCCTGGACGATTGGCGTGCGCAAGCCAATCTGCCTGCACCCCATCCATCGCGCGCTCGGGTTGCCACGCGATCCGGCGCACTGGTGGTCGAACGCTTGTCCTGGGTGCCAAGACCGGGTCGCGCAGCGGTACTGGCGGCAATCAGCTTCCGCCTGAACCCCGGGCGGGCACTTGCCATCGTCGGTGCAAGCGGCGCGGGCAAGACCGCACTGGCCCGGCTTATCACCGGTGTGAACCAACCCACCGCGGGGCACCTCTACGGCCCGGTCACGTCCGTCGGCTACTTGCCGCAGGATGTGGAAATTCTGCCCGGTACGGTCGCCACCAACATCGCCCGCATGGCGTGCGAACCGGATGCGGGCGCGGTCGAACGCGCCGCCAGGTTGGCCGGCGTGCATGATGCGATCTTGGCGATGCCGATGGGCTATCAGACGCCGGTGGGCCATGGCGGCCACCCGATATCTGGTGGCGTGCGGCAACGACTGGGCCTGGCGCGTGCGCTTATCGGCGACCCGCACCTGGTCGTGCTGGATGAACCGGGGACGCATCTGGATGCCGACGGCATCGCGGCGCTGGCACGGGTGATCGAAACCTGCAAGGAACGGGGCGCCATGGTGATCGCGCTGACCAACCGCACCGATCAGCTTTCCGGGTTCGACGACATGGTCATTCTGGATCGTGGGCGTATCGTGCGGCAGGGTCCAAGGGGCGATCTGGTGGCCGAACTTGCCGGCAAGGTTCGTCGCCTGCACCAATCTGTGCCACCGGTCCGCGCATGACCGGTCCGGGTGCCATGATCCGCGCACGCCTGCCGCTGTGGATCGGCTTTGCCGCAATCGCAGCGTTTGTCCTGACGACGGTTGGCTGGGGCACCCAAGCCCAACTGTCGGGCGCAGTGGTGGCCGAAGGCCGCTTGCAGGCCCACACCGACCCCGTGCCTGTCCAGCATGAGACTGGCGGCCTGACGGTCGAGTTCCCTGCGCCGGATGGCACGAAGGTGCAGGCGGGCGACTTGTTGCTGCGACTGGACGGTGACGACCTGCAGGCCGAACTGCGACTGGCCGAAGACCGGCTTGCCCGGATCGCCGCCCGTCGCGCGCTGTTCATGGCCGAACGCGACGGTGCCTTGGCGCCAACCGAACTGGGCGCGGATCCGGGGCAGGGGGCGTTGTTTGCTGCGCGTCTGGCTACCCATCAGGCCGCGCTGGCGGGGATCGACGAAATGCGGCGCCAGTTGCAGGCCCAGATCGCCGGTCACAATGCCGAAATCGACGCCTTGACGCAGCAGGCCCGACTGGTGGCCGAAGAACGCGCGGACAAGCTCGACCTGGCGCGTGCGGGGCTGGTCAGGGTCAGCGAAACGCGCGGTCTGGACATGAAGCTGGCGGAACTGAACGGCGCGACCGCCCGCCTGGCTGCCGCCATTGCCGAAGCCCGCGCCGCACAAAGCGGGCTTGATCTGGACCGCACTGCGCGCATCGAAACCCGCCGGCAGGATGCGATTGCCGCCCTGCAGGACCTTGACCTGGCGCAGGCAGAACTGACACGCGACATGGCGCAGCTGCGTGCCCGGCTTGCGGCGTTGGACCTGCGCGCCCCGATCGCCGGCACGGTGCACGGCGCGCGCATCCATGCCGTAGGGGCCGTCATCCGGCCCGCCGAACCGGTGCTGATCATCGTGCCGGATCCCTGGCCAATGCGCGTCCTCGCGCAGGTCCGCCCCGAAGATGGCGCGAAAATTCATGTCGGCATGACTGTCTATTTCCGACCACGATCACGGGATCCACGGGGCGACACGGATTTGCAGGGCCACGTCGAACGCATTTCTGCCGACCTGATGCAATCTGGTGCATCCGGGCCGTCATATTACCTCGTCACGATCCAGCCGGATGCCGGGGCACAGGAACAATTGCGCCTTGCGGCCATCCCGTCAGGCACCCCGGTGACGGCGTTTATTGCGACCGGCAGCCAAACGCCGCTGGCTTATCTGACTGAACCTTTGACGCGATATTTCCATCGCGCGCTTCGCGAAGACTGAGGCCTGCGAATCGCAAGAAATTTGCGTCAAGCGCCTTTAAGGTGTCGGCACATTTCCGCCATATTTGCGCCACATCTCCACCAATTTACAACCTATGCGGGTATTCCTCATCGGTTTGTCCGATGATCGGACTGCCAAATCCCGGCTATTCTGAGACTCGTTCGGCTCGCATTTTTTTGCCGGGCTTTCATCGACCTGGGCAACCGGGATTAGTAACGAATCAGGAGTGAATTCATGCGGGATCTTCTTCTCAAGACCTACATCAAAATTCGTCATGACGAGCGTGGGGTGACGCTGGTCGAATATGGCATTGCCATTTCGCTGGCCGTTCTGCTGGGCGGTGCCGCCCTGTTGGCGCTGTCCAACAACATCGGCGACGCCATGAACAACGCCGGCGCCAAAATGCCGTAATGGTTCTGTCCTGGCGCCGCGGTCCTGCTGCGGCGCCAGGACAAACGTAGGCGACGCTTTGTTGCCTGCCGCAAATCGATTGGCCGGTGATCGCGCCGGAAATGCGGAGCGGGAGCGGAAGATGTTCAGTTGGATTACGAGTAAAGCCGCGCGGTTCATGTCGGATCAGACAGGCGTCACGCTTGTCGAATACGGGATTGCAATCAGTCTGGCCGTTCTCATCGGCGTGAATGTCCTTTGGGCGGTTCTGTCCAATGACATCGGCAGCGCAATGAACAATGCCGGCGCCAAAATGCCGTAGTGAGCGACTTATTCGATCGGCTTTTACCGACCTCTGGAAAGAGGTCCCAAACAAGAAACGGGAATTCGGGCGATGCGTGTTGGGTCTTTGTTGATGACGGTTCTGGGATTGGCTGTCGCCGGGGGGTCTGCTTATGTGGCCCGCGATTTTCTGGAAGCACAGTCTGCCAATGTCGCGACCGAGTCCGAACCCGCCCTGGTCGAAGTCATCGTCGCAAATCAGGACATCGCCTTTGGCCAGGTCATCGAAGCGCAGTTCCTGACCACGATCAGCTGGCCCGCCGAGGCCGTCCCGAATGGCGTGTTCAGCGATTTCGATGTGCTGCTGCCCAATGATGACCAACAGCCCCGCCGCGCCAAACGCGCGATTGCACAGGGCGAACTGGTGCTCGTCAACAAGGTTTCGGAATTCGGCGAAAAGGTCACCATCGTCCAGAAACTCAAGCCAAATCACCGCGCGATGGCCTTGCGGGTGTCGGCGGAAACTGCCGTCGGCGGTTTTGTGACGCCAGGCGATTTCGTCGATGTTGTTTTGACGCAAGGCGGTGGCGAAGACCTTCGCGCCGTTACGATCATGCAGAATATCCGCGTCATCGGGGTCGACCAGGCATCCAACGAACAGATGGACCAACCCGACATCGCCCGCACCGTCACGGTCGAGGTGACGCCGGAACAGGGCCAGACCCTGGCGCTTGCCCAGCAGGCCGGGCTGCTCAGCCTGACCCTGCGCAACCTGGAAGGCAATGACGACAAGCCGCTGGAATCGATCCGGCTGAGCGACGTCATGCGCGATCTGTCGCCGGTGCCCGAAGACGCACCGAAGCCGACGATCAAGGTGCGCCGTGGTGTCGATGTGCAGCTGGTCGAACAGTAACAGGGCAGGACGCAAGATAGGAACGACAACGTAACGGGTATCAAGATGTTCAAGTGGCGCAGTCTGAAAGAAGCAGGAAAGGCCGATGACGGCGCGATCCTGGCGCTTTGGGGCGTATCCTTTGCCGCGCTGTTGGGCATCGTCGCCATGTCGTTCGACCTGGGCCGCGTCAACGTCACCCAATCCGAATTGCAGTCATTTGCCGACAACGTCGCGCTGGCTGCGGCGGGCGAACTGGACGGCGGGGCCGGGGCAATCAGCCGGGCAACTGCCGCCGCCGCCGCGATGGTGTCCGACACGCAAACCTATGGCAACGCCAACAATGTGCTCAGCGGGGGCACGGACTATAATCTGACGTTCCTGTCCGATCTGCCAGGTTCCGACACCGCTGCCCCCACCAGCACAACGAATGACGACAAGAAGGCGCGCTATGTTCTGGTGACCGTGAACAACGCCACCGTCGACCTGACATTCGGCGCGGCCTTCACCGGGCTGACCGGGGCCAATGGCCCGAACAACGTGGTCAATGCCCGTGCTGTTGCCGGGTTCACGTCCTACGCTTGCGACATCGCCCCCTTGACCTTCTGCGTGCCCAGCGGCTGGCGGGCCAGCGCCAATATCGGCCAGATGATCAACCTTCATTCGCAGGGTGGCGCGTCGCAATGGACGGCGGGCGGCTACGGTTTCCTTGATCCAAGCAAACTGGCCATCGACCCCAACGGGGTTTGCGGCTCTGCGCCGCCCGGCCAACAGGACGATTGCCTGATCGGCGCGGAAGGCCCGATCACCCAGTGCTTTGCCCAGAATGGCGTCGATATCGAACCCGGGCAGAAAACCGGACAGTATGACGCCTTCTTCAACGTCCGTTTCGACATCTACGTGTCGACCATGAACGGCAACAAGAACACCGCGAAATATCAACCTGCGCCGAATGTGATCAAGGGCATCATCCCGACCAGCGGCAACTGCATCGGTGCTGGTAACGGCGCTGGCCAGGCCCCGTCGCCCGACACCATTGCCCTGCCGCGCGATACCTGCTTTGCCGCCGGAACTTGTGCCAACGGCAACCGTTTCGGCAACGGCGTCTGGGATCGCACGACATATGTCGCCACCAATCACGGCGGCGTCGACCCGATCACCGCAATCGGCGGCACCGGAACGACCCGCTGGGCGATGTACAATGCCGAAATCACGCAAGCCGGCGCAAACCTGCGGACCAACCCGCTTTTGTCGAACACGCTGTCGGAATCCGGTCGCCCTTCATGTTCCAATAACATGAGCACCGATCCAAATCGCCGCGTGGTTTTCGCCGCCGCGATCGACTGCACGTCTACCTCGATCACCGGTGCGCAAACCGGAATCCCGGTTCTTGAATACGTCGAACTGTTCCTGACCGAACCGGTGAAGAGCAATGGGACGACTTCGCCGCCCACCACCGATATCTGGGCCGAGGTCATCGGATCTGGCGGTGGCGCAAACAGTGGCCCGGGGCCGAACGGCGTGTTCCACGACTTCGTGCAGTTGTTCCGGTGACGACCATGGTGCGCACCCCACATATCGCCCGGCCTTTCCGCGGCCTGGGCCGCGAAGAACGCGGCGCGGCGCTGGTCGAGTTTGCCATGCTGCTGCCGATCATGCTGCTGCTTCTGGCCGTGATTTTCGACGGCGGGCGCATGATGTGGTCGTACCAGACGGCGATTTCCGGTGTCCGTGACGCCACGCGGTATCTGGCACGTGTGGCCCCCAACGAAATGTGCCAGGCCAGCTATTCCGGCCCCGCGATCACAACCTATGCCACTACATTGAATGGCATCGTTGCCAATTCGATCCAGGGCAATTCGTTGTTCCCCGGCGGGATCACGATCAACAGCGTGACACCGTCGCTCAATTGTGTGACCGGCAGTTTTCGCGTGTCGCCAGCGCCGGTGGCGCAGGTGCAGGCCAGCCTGACCATCACCTTCCTGTTCAGCGGCATTTTCACCTTTGCCGGGCAATCGCAGGCCTCGATCACCACAACGGTGACGGACCAAAGCCGGATCTACGGCCTATGAACACGCGCCGTTTCATATCCCGGCTGCTGCGTCGCGAAGACGGCGCTACGATGGTGGAATTCGCCTTCGCCGTGCCGATGTTCCTGCTGATATTCTTCGGTCTGATCGACTTCGGACGGCTGGCCTTTCATTGGGTCACGGCGGAACGTGCGCTCTACACAGCAGCCCGCGTGGCCGCCGTGCGTCCGCCGATCTGCGCCGGTGTGCCGACCGTGCATGCCCAGGGTGCGACCGGCGCGCGTTATGGCACGATGTGCAGCGCGGGCGCGGGCACCTGCGTAAACCCCGGCACCTTCACCTGCAGCGGCGGCACGGACACCACCTCGGTCGAAATCTGGGGCTATGTGAACGGGACGCTGCCTGTTGGCGCCACGGTCGCAAACCTTCAGTTCAGCTATTCCTTCGATCAAAACCTGGGCTTTGTCGGCGGGCCTTATGTGCCGATGGTCACGGTGCAGCTGACCAACCTGAACTTCCAATTCCTCACCCCGTTTTCGGGGCTGATCGCGGTGATCGGCGGGGCCGCACCCTCCGGGCTCGGGGCGCAGATCCCGATGACCAATCTCAGCGTGTCCTTGCCAGCCGAAGATCTGGCGCTGGGCACGGCAGGATAAGAAAAGGCAAGCAGTCACATGGCACAAAAAGAAAAAACGGTTGTCCTGATTTCCGCCAACCCGGCAGACAAGGAAGGCGTCATCAGCGCCATCAGCAAGCTGCCGGACGTCGCGTTCCAGGAACGGGAAGGCAAACTGGCCGACCTGAACGGGACGTCCATCGAACTGGCCGGCGAACATGACCTGATCATCTTTCGCGCCGATGCGGCGGATGAAGAGGACTATGCCGCCATCCGGGCAATCCATGCCGATGCCGACCGCAAATCCAAGCTTGTGGCCCTGACCGGCGACCAGACATCGCTGGCCGATGTGCAGAAACTGCGCCGGGCAGGTGTGAACGATGTCGTGCCCGACAGCATCACCACCGAAGAACTGCGTGAAATCATCGACGGTGCCACCCGTTATCCGGCGCCCGCCATTGTGCACGTCACCCACGAAGCCAAGCCTTTGGGCAAGGTCGTCGTGGTGGCCAAGGCGCGTGGTGGCATCGGGGCATCCATGATCGCAGCCAACCTTGCCGATACGCTGTTACAGAAAAAAGGGCGGGGCAAGCACGTGACCATGAACAAGGTCGTTCTGATCGACCTTGACCTGCAATTCGGCACCATTTCGACCCTGCTGGACCTTAAGCCCAACAACGCGCTCTATGATCTGGCCGTCGACGGTCAGATGCCGGACTGGACATTTGTCGAACAGGCGCTCGACCCGCATCCCTGCGGCTTCAAGGTGCTTTCGGCGCCTTCCAGCTTTGCGCCGCTTGACGCCTTGTCCGACGACCAGATGCACCACCTGATCGACCTTTTGTCGCAGAAATTCGACTATGTCATCGTTGACCTGCCACGCGCGCTGGTGGGCTGGCTGTCGCCGCTTCTGGAACATACTGACCGAATGCTTCTGGTCACCGACAGTTCGGTGCCGTCAGTGCGCCAGTCTCGTCGCCTGATCGACTTTTTCACCGAAGATAACCTCGATCTGAAAATCGACATCGTCATCAACCACGAAAAGAAACCCTTGGTCAAAGGGCGCCATCACAACGAGGCCGCCAAGATCCTGGAACGTCCGTTCCAGCACTGGATCCCGATGGACCCGAAAGCCGCCAAGGAAGCCGTCGACCGCGGCCAGCCGCTCAGCCAGGTTGCATCCCGTTCGCCCATGGCCAAGGCCATCGCGCGACTGGGTACGGCCACGATCAACGAACTGTCCAACGCGGACGGCAAAGTAAAATCCAGCAAGGGGTAATTCGCCATGTTCAAGAATTTCGGAAAGTCCGGCGACCAGAGTGATGGCAATGTCGTTACCCTGAAAGTGGCAGAATCTGCCGCCCCTAAAAAGGCCCCTGCGCCGGCCCCGTTGGAAGTCGAAGACAAGGAACTGATCAAGTTCCTGGAACTCAAAAGCCGCCTGCATGAATCGCTTCTGGACCGGCTGAACTTCTCGGTCATCGACAAGATCGAACCGGAAGACTTGCGTCGCGAAGTGGCAGGTCTGGCGTCCGAGGTTTTGACCGCGGAACGCACGCCGTTGCGGTCAGCCGAATTTCAGCGCCTCGTCGAAGAATTGATGCACGAGGTTTTGGGCCTCGGCCCGTTGGAACCGCTGCTGGCGGACCCGACGGTCAACGATATTCTGGTCAACGGCCACAAGGATGTGTTCGTCGAACGGTTCGGCATCCTGGAAAAGACCAAGATCCGTTTCCGCGATGAAAAGCACCTGCTGCGCATCATCGACAAGATCGTGTCGCGCATCGGGCGCCGGATCGACGAAAGTCAGCCCTGGGTTGATGCCCGTCTGGAAGATGGCAGCCGCGTCAATGCCATCATCCGGCCCTGCGCCATCGATGGCCCGTCCATGTCGATCCGCAAATTCGCCAAGATGCCCTATACGTTGGAACGCCTGATCGAAGCGGGCGCCATGTCGGATCAGGCGGGTGACCTGTTGCGCGGGCTGGTGAACGCGCGTCTGAACATCCTGATCTCGGGCGGCACGGGTTCGGGTAAAACCACCATGCTCAACGCCATGTCGGCGCATATTTCGAACCGCGAACGGATCGTGACGATCGAAGACGCCGCAGAATTGCAGTTGCAGCAGGACCATGTGGTGCGGCTGGAAACGCGCCCGCCGAACCCGTC
>JBNKYL010000276.1:0-8193 GCA_050300875.1 Paracoccaceae bacterium | reverse complement strand
GCTTTCCTCAAGCGGCTTGCCGTCCTCTGCGAGGCGGGCCTCAAGGTAGCGGAAACGGCGTTCAAACTTGGCGTTGGTGCCTCGTAAGGCTGCGTCAGGATCGACCTTCAGGTGACGGGCCAGGTTGACCACGACGAAAAGAAGGTCGCCGATCTCATCCGCCAGTCTGTCGTGCGTGGCATCAGCGCTAATTTCCTTTTTTATTTCCGATAGTTCCTCGTCGATCTTATCAAAAACTTCCGCCGTCGAGGGCCAGTCGAAACCGACGCGCGCCGCGCGGTTCTGCAGCTTGACGGCGCGGGTAAGGGCGGGCAGCCCCTTGGCCACGCCATCCAGCACGCCCTTCTGTTTTTTGGCCACGCGTTCGGCAGCCTTGATCGCTTCCCAGTCGCGGGTCTGCTGTTCGGCCGACTTGTCGCGGCTTTCGTTGCCAAACACATGCGGGTGGCGGGCCACCATCTTGTCGGAAATGCGCTGCGCGATGCTGTCAAAAGTGAAATGCCCGGCCTCCGCGCCCATCTGCGCGTGATAGACTGACTGCAGCAACAGGTCGCCCAACTCGCCCTCAAGCTCGTCCCAGGCCTGGCGTTCGATGGCATCGGCGACCTCGTACGCCTCTTCGATCGTATAGGGCGCGATGGAGGCAAAATCCTGTTCGATGTCCCAGGGGCAGCCCGTGTCGGGATCACGCAGCCGCGCCATGATTTGCAGCAGCCGGTCGACGCCATTGCCGGGTTTTTCGGGGATCAGATCGTCATCCATTGTCTTATCCGTGAATTTCGGGTTGATCTGGACCCTGACCAATGCCTGCAAGGGAGTCCAGCCAATGCCCATCATCAATCGCATCGCCGGCTATGCCGAAGAAATGAAGGCTTGGCGCCGCCACCTTCACCAGCATCCCGAACTAGGGTTCGAACTGCACGAAACGGCGGCCTTCGTGAAGGCGCGGCTGGAGGAGATCGGCGTTGACGAAATCCACGACGGCATCGCCACGACCGGCATGGTGGCGATCATCAACGGGCATGGCGAGGGACCGACCATCGGGCTGCGCGCCGATATGGATGCGCTGCCGATCATGGAAGCCACGGGCGCTGCACATGCCAGCCTGAACCCCGGCAAGATGCACGCTTGCGGCCACGATGGGCATACCACCATGTTACTTGGGGCGGCGAAATACCTTGCGGAAACCCGCAACTTTTCGGGCCGGGTGGCGTTGATCTTCCAGCCCGCCGAAGAGGGCGGCGGTGGCGGCGAAGTGATGGTGCACGAAGGCATCATGGACCGTTTCGACATTGGCGAGGTCTATGGCATCCACAACGTGCCGGACATTGCGCCGGGGGATTTCTACACGACGCGCGGGCCGCTATTGGCGGGGGCCGACACGTTCACGGTGAACATTACCGGCAAGGGCGGGCATGGCGCCTATCCGCAGGATTGCGTCGACCCGCTGGTTGCCGCAGTCGCAGTGGTCAACGGGTTTCAGACCATCGTCAGCCGCAGCCATGACGGGCGCAAGGAATTGATCCTGTCGGTCACGCAGATCCATGCCGGCTCGACCGACAATGTCATCCCCGGCACTGCGATGGTCAACGGCACGGTGCGCCATTTCGATCCGGATGTGCAGGCCATGGTCATTCGCCGCATGGAAGAAATCGTTCAGGGCGTGGCCCTTTCTTACGGCGTATCCGCCGAACTGGACTACGAAAAGGGCTATCCGCCGACCATCAACCATGCCGCCCAGGCCGATTTCGCCATTTCGGTAGCGGGCGAAGTGTCGGGGAAGGACCGGGTGAGCGCCGAAGGCGCGGCGGAGATGGGGGCCGAGGATTTTTCCTACATGCTGCAGGCCCGGCCCGGCGCCTATCTTTACCTTGGCATCGGTCCGGCAGCGGGGCTGCATCACCCGGAATATGATTTCAACGACGATGTGGCTCCGGTGGGGGCCAGTTTCTTTGCCCGGCTCGTGGAAACGGCACAGCCTGTGTCACGGTGAATCTCGCAGCGTCGCTTGTTGTCGCGCTTGTCCTTGGGTTTGCCGTCTTTGTACGGCTGGCGCCCTTGGACGCGGCGCGCTGGCATGTCGATCCTGCAACCGCCCCGGGCCCGGGACCTGAAGGGTCCTATCGCGTCACCATGTCGGTCCAGCAACCGCCCACAGACATTCTGGCCGCGCTGGATGCGATTGCCATGGCGACACCGCGCACCTTCCGGCTGGCCGGATCCGTCGCCGAAGGGCGCATCACCTACGTGACGCGCTCGGCTCTGTGGGGATTTCCCGACGTGACGACTGTCGAAGCGCGTTCGACCGATGCGGGTACCGAGCTGAGCATCTTTGCCCGGGTCCGATTTGGCCAGGGTGATATGGGTGTCAATCGAGCGCGGGTGGCGTCCTGGCTGGCCGAAATGGGCGTCGACTAGCCTTCAGCCAAGCGCCTTGATGCGGTCCACCAGTGAAGCGGTCGGGCAGCCATCCGATATCTTACGCCATGTGGTGTTGTTCAGGCTCATCGAACAGGTAGCCATCCAGGTCTGGCAAGATGCCGTGACACAAATGGATTGGCCAAGCTCGTAACGGAGCCCGCGCGCATCCAGGCAAAAATATTCGACGCCGGGCAGGGCGGGATAAAGTTCGCTGAAAGATTTCTTCCCGGTCCCATCGGCGAAAGCCGGACCGGCCAGCAAGGACAGCAATAGAACCACGCGGACCATACCGGAACCATAGCACATTATTTGCACCGCTGCACCCTTGACGTGATGCAGGGCTTGCGGCAGGGGAAGGCGCCATGGTCCCATTGGAAAAACTTCGCCAGATCACCGAACGGTTCGAATATCTTGAGGCCGCCATGTCCCAGGGCGGCGGAGATATTGCTGCCTTGGGCAAAGAATATTCCGACCTGCGCCCGGTGGTCGAAGAGATCGCGGCCTATGAGAAACTGTTGGCCGATATCGAAGAGGCCGAAGCGATGTTGGCCGATCCGGAAATGCGCGAACTGGCCGAGGATGAGCTGCCCGAATTGAAGGGCCAGTTGCCTGACCTGGAACAGCGGTTGCGTGTGGCGCTTTTGCCCAAGGATGCCGCCGATGCGCGGCCTGCAATCCTTGAAATCCGGCCCGGCACGGGCGGGGATGAGGCGGCGTTGTTCGCGGGCGATCTGCTGCGCATGTATCAGCGTTATGCCGAGGCGCGGGGCTGGGGGTTCGATATCGTTGAGCTGAACGAAAGCGAATTGGGCGGCGTGAAAGAAGCCATCGTCAATGTGCGCGGTCAGGGCGTGTTTGCGCGGCTGAAGTTCGAAAGCGGCGTGCATCGCGTTCAGCGGGTGCCGGAAACCGAAAGTGGCGGGCGCATTCATACCTCTGCCGCGACGGTGGCGGTCCTGCCCGAAGCCGAAGAGGTCGATATCGATATCCCGGCGGGCGATATCCGCATCGACACGATGCGGTCGTCGGGCGCGGGCGGGCAGCATGTGAACACGACGGATTCGGCGGTGCGGATCACCCATATTCCTTCCGGCATCGTCGTGACGTCTTCAGAAAAGTCACAACACCGCAACCGCGAGATCGCCATGAACGTGCTGCGCGCACGGCTTTATGACATGGAAAGGCAAAAGGCGGCGGATGAACGCGCTTCGGCCCGCAAGAGCCAAGTCGGATCGGGCGACCGGTCTGAACGCATTCGCACCTACAACTTCCCGCAAGGCCGCATGACCGATCACCGCATCAACCTGACGCTGTACAAGCTTGACGCCGTGATGGGTGGCGATCTGGACGAAGTGATCGACGCGCTGATCGCCGATGATCAGGCCACCATGCTGGCGGAGATGGGTGTGTGACGCGCGGCGTCGACGAATGGGGCAATCCGCTGACGAACCGGGCCGCTTTGCAGACGGCGCGGGACTTGATGCGTCGGGCAGGCGTGCCTGACGCGATGCGGGATGCGCGCGTGCTCTTGGCCCATGTCCTGGGCATCGACCCGGCGCGCGTCACCTTGGTCGAACATGACCCGATCGAACCTGAACAATGGCGGAGCTTCGAAAAACTGTGCCTCAAACGGTCGGCCCGTGAACCGGTGGCACGCATCCTTGGGTATCGGCACTTCTATGACCGGGTGTTCAAGGTGACACCCTATGTGCTGGACCCGCGTCCCGAAACCGAGATCCTGATTGAACACGCCCTTTCGGAACCATTCGCGACGGTTCTGGACCTTGGCACGGGGTCGGGTTGCATCGCTCTGACGCTTTGTTGCGAAAATCCGGATGCAACTGCGCTTGCCACCGACATCTCAAAATGGGCGCTGGAAACTGCCGAGGAAAACGCCGCCGCTCTCGGGGTGGTGGATCGGGTCGCGTTTGTCGAAAGCAATTGGTTCGATGCGGTGGGGGGGAAATTTGACCTGATCGTATCGAATCCGCCCTATATCGACCCGCGCGAGATCATGGACCTGGCGCCAGAGGTCGAACAGTACGACCCCAAGATCGCGTTGTTCGACACGGATGATGGCCTGACGGCCTATCGCCGTATCGGGGGCGCGGCCCTGGCCCATCTGACCCCCGGCGGGCGGCTGATCGTGGAAATCGGGCCAACACAAGGCGCGGACGTCGTGACGATTTTCGAAAACGCCGGGCTGGAAAGAATCGAGGTCTTTCCTGACCTTGATGGCCGCGACCGCGTCGTTCTGGGCCGTGCACCGGCCAGATAATGTGGCGATTCACGGGATTTGAACGAGATTCTGGGGGTTTCGCACTATTTGGGCTTGTTTTTGCCCAACTCACGTGCTTATTCGGCTTTGCACGTCGGAGGGAGTTCACTCCCCACGCTGCAGATTGCCTGAAAACCGCCGGATTACTGGGAAAGGCACCCAACGGACTACGCGCCATGCATTCCGGCACCGGACAGTAACATACTGCAAAAGAAAAATATGCGATCTTCCAAGTCTCGTTCGCGGAACAAAAATAACCGCAACCGCTCGATGGGTAACGTCATGAACCGGGTCTTTGACAGCTCCGGTCCTGAAGGCAAAGTGCGCGGTACGCCGCAGCAGATCATCGACAAATACAACCAGCTCGCATCTGATGCGCAGCTGAGCAATGACCGCGTCGCGGCCGAAAACTTTCAGCAGCACGCCGAACATTACCAGCGCCTGCTGAGCGCCGCGCAGAAAGAACAGGATGCGCGCCGCGAACAGCAGGAACGCGAACAGCGCGAACGCCAGCAGCAGCGCGATGACCAGCGTCGTGAACGGCTGGATCGGCAAGAGGCCGAAGCCAACCCGGATGGTGCGGACGATCAGCCCGACATCGTGTTGGAGCCTGATACCGACACGGGCCTGGTGGAAACGCCGGAACAGTCGCCGGCGCCGCGGGCCAAGCGCCCCCGCAAACCGCGCGCGCCTAAGACCGATGACGCCCCGGTCGGAACCGGCGAACAGCCCGAAGCGGCCGAATAGCCGAAATCTGGGCGCTGCAAGACCGGTCACGCACTGTGCGGTCAGGCCAGGTCCGATTTCGAAAACAGGTGGATCGTCAGGATGCCGGCCAGGATCAGTCCGGTGCCGATGATTGCGGCCATATCCAGCTTTTGACCGAAGACGACAAAGCCGATGATCGCAATGAACACGATCCCCAGCCCCGACCAGATCGCATAGACGATCCCCACCGGCATGGTGCGCAGCGCCAGCGACAGAAAATAGAAAGCCACCGCGTAGGCGATCACGACCACCACCGACGGTCCCAACCGGGAAAACTGCTGACTGGCCTGCAGGGCGGTCGTGCCGATTGTTTCGGCGATAATCGCGACAAGCAGAACAAGATACGTCGATTGCATGGTAGGCTTCCGTTATTGGTGCCGGGGGGGTGTCCCGCCGTGCGTTATGTCGTGGGCCTTGGCCCATAACCGGGGATTTGTGTGCCCGTTTTGATCGGGTCCCGACCGTTCTGCAAGAGACAGATCGCCCGCCATGCGTGGCACGCACTGCATTGCAATACCCTTGGACATGGGCGCGAAGGCAGTGCACCATGAACTTTATTGAACGCAAGGTAGGGCCGGTGCTGGCCCGGCATTTCAATCAGATTGAAAGGCAAGTCATTGAGCGAAGAAATTGTCTGGGTCTGTTTTCCGTTCTCGGAATCACGCATCATGAAAGGGTGGCTGACCTGGGATGACCGGTTGGCGGACATGAGCAAAGCTGGAGCGCTCGCCAAGCAGGATCGGAATGGCGTCCCCCTTCCTGCCGATGCTTACCCGACCGTCATGTACCCCGACACATCACGCGAACGGCGCAGGATCGCCAAGATCCCATATGTGAATGTCGCGAGCCTGAGCCTGGTGCTGAACGCAGACTGCGCAGAGATTTTCCGTGCCCATGATATGGGGCAGGGCAACCTTTACCCGGTCAGGATCGTCGAAGGGGATCGCAAGACACCGATCGAGGGCGAGTATTTCAGCCTGAACATTGGCAACGTGAAAAACACCTGCCTGGTCGAGCAGTCGCCGGGGCTAAGGCGTTTCAGCCCCGGGGGCAATGTCTGGTCACAATCACCATTTTTGGACGATTCTTACCCGACGGAAGAATGTTTTTTCTCCGTCAGCCCGGCCGCGCTCGAAGGACCGGATTTCTGGGTGCAGACTGATCCAATCATAACAAGCAATTTCTTCATGTCCGACCGGCTGGCGCAGGCCCTGAAAGCCAAAAAAATGCTCGCACGGTTCCGGGCCTTCAAGGCGCGGGTTGTTTGATGCGGCGCAGCGCGCGGAAGCCAGAAGCAGCTTGCCATGCGGCAAACCTAGCCTGAGAACGCCGCGTTCAGGTTCTGGTCGATCTTTTCCAGGAAACCGGTTGTGGTCAGCCAGCTTTGATCCGGTCCCACCAACAACGCAAGGTCCTTGGTCATCGACCCAGATTCCACGGTTTCGACCACGACCCGCTCCAGCGTCTCAGCAAACTCGGCTAGCTTGGCATTGTCATCCAGTTTCGCGCGGTGGCGCAGCCCGCCGGTCCAGGCGTAAATCGATGCTATGGAATTGGTCGAGGTCGCTTCACCTGCCTGATGCTGCCGGTAGTGGCGGGTAACGGTGCCATGCGCAGCTTCGCTTTCAACGATCTTGCCATCGGGCGTCATCAGCTTTGACGCCATCAGCCCCAGTGACCCGTAGCCCTGCGCCACGGTGTCGGACTGCACGTCGCCATCGTAGTTCTTGCAGGCCCAGACATAGCCGCCCGACCATTTCAGCGCCGACGCTACCATGTCGTCTATCAGCCGGTGTTCGTACCAGATCTTCTTTTCTTCGAAGGCCTTCCTGAACTCGGCTTCATAAATCTCCTCGAACAGGTCCTTGAATCGGCCGTCATAGGCCTTGATGATCGTATTCTTGGTCGACAGGTAGACCGGCCAACCCAGATCCAGCCCGTAGTTGAACGAGGCCCGCGCAAAATCGCGGATGGATGCGTCGAGGTTGTACATCGCCATCGTCACCCCGGCAGACGGGGCGTCGAAGACCTCGCGTTCGATCACCGTGCCGTCTTCGCCTTCGAATTTCAGGGTAATCTTGCCAGCACCGGGGAAATGGAAATCGGTGGCCTTGTACTGGTCGCCAAAGGCATGGCGGCCCACCACGATGGGCTTGGTCCAGCCGGGCACAAGGCGCGGCACGTTCTTGCAGATGATCGGCTGGCGGAACACGACGCCGCCCAGGATGTTGCGAATCGTGCCGTTGGGGCTTTTCCACATTTCCTTCAGCCCGAATTCTTCGACGCGGGCTTCATCCGGCGTGATCGTCGCGCATTTGACGGCAACGCCGACCTCTTTCGTTTTCAGCGCGGCATCGATGGTGATCTGGTCATCGGTCCGGTCGCGTTCCTGGATCGACAGGTCATAATACAGCAGGTCGATATCCAGATAGGGCAGGATCAACTTGTCCTTGATGAACTCCCACATGATGCGGGTCATTTCATCGCCGTCCATTTCGACGATGGGATTGGCGACTTTGATCTTGGACATCTGGCGGCCTTTCATTTCGGGTCACTGACCGGATAGCCGGTTTTGCTTTATGAACTCTTAGGCGTTCCCTAACGCATTCGTGCGAGGAATATTAGCCCGATGTCACAGCCGCCAATGCGGGGCGGTGGCGCGGGCGGACCGCGCCAATCTGGCTTGCCATGTGACTGCCGCCCGTTTCGCCCGCAAGGTTGCAGCC
>JBNKYL010000275.1:0-8596 GCA_050300875.1 Paracoccaceae bacterium | reverse complement strand
TGCCCGCCAAAGGCAAGGCCATCGTGGACGGCGTGAACATCGCCATCCGTCACACCCGTCAGACCCAGACATCGCAGGGCGGCCGCATTCCGCAGGCAACCCCGATCGATCTGTCGAACCTGGCGCTTTTGGACAAGAACGGCAAAGCGACCCGCGTCGGCTTCCGCATGGATGGCGACAAGAAGGTCCGTTATGCCAAGACCACAGGGGACGCGATCTGATGCTTGACGCTCAAACTTATTCCCCCCGCCTGAAGGACGCCTATCGCAACACGATCCGTGCCGCGATGAAGGAAGAATTCGGCTATGCCAACGACATGCAGATCCCGCGCCTGGACAAGATCGTCCTGAACATCGGCTGCGGCGCCGAAGCGGTTCGTGACAGCAAGAAGGCCAAGTCGGCGGTCGAAGATCTGACCGCGATTGCCGGTCAGCAGGCCGTCATGACCACCGCCAAGAATTCCATCGCAGGTTTCCGCGTTCGCGAAGGCATGCCGATGGGCGCCAAGGTGACGCTGCGCGGTGACCGGATGTACGAATTTCTGGATCGCCTGATCACCATCGCGATGCCGCGCGTCCGCGACTTCCGTGGCGTGTCCGGCAAGTCGTTCGATGGTCGTGGCAACTACGCCATGGGCATGAAGGAACATATCGTGTTCCCCGAGATCAACTTCGACAAGGTCGACGAGGTCTGGGGCATGGATATCGTCATCGCAACCACCGCGCGTACCGACGCGGAAGCCAAGGCGCTGTTGAAGCATTTCAACATGCCCTTCAACAGCTAAGCGCGGGAAGGAAGAGACATGGCTAAGAAGGCAATGATCGAACGCGAAATCAAGCGCGCCAAGCTGGTCAAACAGCATGCCGCCAAACGTGCCGCGTTGAAAGAGATCATCAACGACGAAAGCAAGCCGATGGAAGAGCGTTTCCGCGCCACCCTGAAGCTGGCCAAACTGCCGCGCAACAGCTCGGCAACCCGTATCCACAACCGCTGCCAGCTGACCGGCCGCCCGCATGCGTATTACCGCAAGCTCAAAGTCAGCCGGATCATGCTGCGCGAACTTGGTTCGCACGGCCAGATCCCTGGCCTGGTCAAGTCCAGCTGGTAAGGAGGTTTAAGACATGAACGATCCTATCGGCGATATGCTGACCCGCATCCGCAACGCGCAGATGCGTGGCAAATCCACCGTATCCACCCCCGCGTCCAAGTTGCGCGGCTGGGTTCTGGATGTGCTGGCCGACGAAGGCTACATCCGTGGCTACGAAAAAGGCACCGATACCAATGGTCACCCGACCCTGGAAATCAGCCTGAAATACTTCGAAGGCACCCCTGTCATTCGCGAGCTCAAGCGGGTTTCCAAGCCCGGCCGCCGCGTCTACCTGGGCGTCAAGGACATTCCGCAGGTTCGTCAGGGCCTGGGCGTGTCGATTGTCTCCACCCCCAAGGGTGTGATGTCGGATGCAAATGCTCGCACCAACAATGTTGGCGGCGAAGTGCTTTGCACGGTCTTCTAAGGGGTCCGAACCATGTCTCGTATTGGGAAAAGACCGGTTGAACTGCCTTCGGGCGTGACCGCGAATGTGTCGGGCCAGACCGTTGAAGTGAAGGGCCCGAAAGGTACCCGCAGCTTCACCGCTACGGATGATGTGACGATTGCGCTGGAAGACAACGCGATCACCGTGAAACCGCGCGGTTCGTCCAAGCGCGCGCGGCAGCAATGGGGTATGTCTCGCACGCAGGTACAGAACTGCGTCACCGGCGTGACTGACGGCTTCAAGAAAGAGCTGGAAATCACCGGTGTCGGCTATCGTGCCGCGATGCAGGGCAATGTCCTGAAGCTAAACCTGGGTTACAGCCACGATGTCGATTACATCGCACCCGAAGGTGTGACCATCACCGCGCCGAAGCAGACGGAAATCACCGTCGAAGGCATCGACCAGCAGGTCGTCGGCGAAGTGGCAGCACAGATCCGCAAATGGCGTGCGCCAGAGCCCTACAAGGGCAAGGGTATCCGCTACAAGGATGAATATATCTTCCGTAAGGAAGGCAAGAAGAAGTAAGGACCAGACAGATGGCACTCAGCAAAAGGGAACTGTTCCTCAAGCGCCGCCAGCGCGTCCGGAACCAGCTTCGCAAGGTGAATTCGGGCAAGGCTCGCCTGTCCGTACACCGTTCCAACAAGAACATCAGCGCCCAGATCATCGACGATGTGAACGGCGTGACGCTGGCTTCGGCCTCGTCGCTGGAAAAGGACCTGGGCGTTGTCGGCAAGAACAACGTGGAAGCCGCCGCAAAGGTGGGCGCTGCGCTGGCCGAACGCGCCAAGAAGGCCAAAGTCGAAGACGTGTATTTCGACCGTGGTGGGTTCCTGTTCCATGGCCGCGTCAAGGCGCTGGCTGATGCAGCACGCGAAGGCGGGCTGAAGTTCTAGGCAATGGTGGGTTCACACCCACCCTACGAAACGTGAGTGGGGCGGTTTGCTGCCCTGCCGATGACCGGGGCCCTGGATATGATCCGGGGAACTGCGGTTGCACCAGACCGGGCCTGACCGCCCACGATTGAAAAAGGAGGCCACACATGGCCAGAGAACCAGGAAACCGTGGGCCGCGCCGCGAGCGTGAAGAAACCCCGGAATTCGCCGATCGCCTTGTCGCGATCAACCGCGTGTCCAAGACCACCAAGGGCGGCAAGAACTTCGGTTTTGCAGCGCTGGTCGTCGTGGGCGACCAGAAAGGCCGCGTCGGCTTTGGCAAGGGCAAGGCGAAAGAAGTGCCCGAAGCCATCCGCAAGGCGACCGAGCAGGCAAAGACCAAGATGGTCCGCGTGCCGCTGAAAGAAGGCCGCACCCTGCACCACGACATCGAGGGCCGTCATGGCGCTGGCAAGGTCGTGATGCGCACCGCCCCGCAAGGTACCGGTATCATCGCCGGTGGTCCGATGCGCGCCGTGTTCGAAATGCTGGGTGTTCAGGACGTGGTCGCCAAGTCGATCGGGTCGCAGAACCCCTATAACATGATCCGCGCCACCCTGGACGGTCTGGGCAAGGAAGCCAGCCCGCGTTCGGTTGCTCAGCGTCGCGGCAAAAAGGTCGCCGACATCCTGCCGCGTCAGGATGCTCCGGCTGCCGCCGAAGCCGAGGAGGCCTAAGTCATGGCTAAGACCATCGTCGTCAAGCAGATCGGTTCGCCGATCCGTCGCCCAGCCAAGCAGCGCGCTATCCTGGTTGGCCTGGGCCTGAACAAGATGCACAAGACCCGCGAGCTGGAGGACACCCCGTCCATCCGCGGGATGGTCCGCAAGGTCCCGCACCTGGTCGAGATCATCGAAGAGCGCGGGTAACGCCCGCGGGCAAGGGTTTTTGAAAATCCTTGCCAAAACTCTTGCAAGAATCTTAACACCCCGAGGGCAAACCCTCGGGGTGTTTGCATTTTTGGGGTGCGGGGATTGGCGGCGCAGGTCCTGTGCAGTATGACGCGACCCCGTGTGGGGTAACTTGTTTGCGGGGCGGTACATCATGGAATATCTTTCGGATCAGGCGCTTCAATATATTCAGCCTGGCCTGGACCTTGCGCGCGACTGGTTGACCAGCCCGGCAGCCTGGTCGCAATTCGGGTTGCTGTTGGTGGCCTATTTCGCCGCCGTCCTGGCCACCCGCCGCCTTGACCCTGTGCTGGTGCGGGTCATCACCCCGCCGGACGGATCGAATACATACCTGTCGCGCCTGCGCCGTTTTGCGCTGATCTTCTTGCCATTGCTGCTGCCGCTGCTGGCCTATTTCTTCACCGCCATCGGTGAAAGCGTGACGCGGTCGCTGTTCGGGTCGGGCGCAGTCATCGCCTTTGGCAAGCGGGTCTTTCTACTGCTCGCAGCGCGGGCGCTGGTCACGAAGATCATCCGCGACCCGTTCCTGAAGGCGATGGGCCGCTACATCCTGATGCCGATCATGGTGATCTATGCGCTGGGCCTTCTGGACCCGGTACAGGCGAAGCTGGCCGAAATGACCGTCGATCTCGGTAATATCTCGTTTTCGCTGAACGCGCTGATCCGCGGCGCCATCGCCGGGGCGCTATTGTTCTGGCTGGGACGATGGTCGTCCGATCAGAGCCGCACGATCATCCAGCAGAATGAAGAAATGCGCCCGGCCACGCGCGAATTGGCCATAAAGGCGGTTGAACTGGGCATATTCGCAGCGGCCTTCCTGCTGCTGATGTCGATCATGGGCATCAACCTGTCGACGCTGGCTGTTCTGGGCGGGGCTATCGGCATCGGCATAGGCTTTGGCCTGCAACAGATCGCGTCGAATTTCATATCCGGCATCATCCTGCTGCTGGAAGGTCAGGCCACGGTCGGCGATTATGTTGAACTCGATGGCGGCGAAGCGGGCACCATCGTGAAAATGTCGATGCGCACGACCATTCTGGAAAGCTTCGATGGACGTTGGATCGTCGTGCCAAACGAGCATTTCATCACCACCCGCGTGGTGAACTATTCCGACAGTGGGTCTGCAAACCGGTATGAGGCGCCGTTTTCGGTGAGCTACGATACCGACATCAACAAAGTGCCGGACATCATCGAGGCCGCCGTGGCCAAACACCCCGATGTTCTGGAAAAACCCTATCCGCCCGATTGCGAATTGCGCGGTTTCGGCGATAGCGGCATCGACTTTGCCGTGGAATTCTGGGTGAACGGCATCGACGATGGCGATCACAAATACACATCCGACGTTTTGTTCCTGATCTGGAACGCGCTGAAAGATAACGGCATCGAAATCCCCTATCCGCATCGTGTGCTGGAATGGAAGGCCGGCGGCGAACCGCCCACTGGGGTGTAGCTGCGCCGGAAATTCCCCGTTTCGCGGCTGCAATCGGCGCGTAACCCTTCGACCCATAACGCTGGGACAGGAGGGATTTCATGAAAAAACCCATAGCGGAATTTATCGGCACCTTCACATTGGTGCTGTTTGGCTGCGGGTCGGCAGTGCTGGCCGGGGGCGATATCGGGTTGACCGGCATCAGCTTTGCTTTCGGGCTGGCGCTGATCGGCATGGCCTATGGCATCGGGCCGGTTTCGGGCTGTCACATCAACCCGGCGGTTTCACTGGGTGCGGTGGCCGCAGGCCGGATGACCTTTGCCGAAGCGATCCCCTACATGATCGCGCAGGTGCTGGGCGCCATCGCGGGCGCGGGCGTGTTGCTGATGATCGCGTCGGGCAAGGCCGACTATTCCGTGGCCGCGAACGGGCTGGGTCAGAACGGCTGGGGCGCGGGCTATCTGGGCGAATACACGATGGGCGCGGCTTTTGTCTTTGAAGTCGTCGCAACCTTCCTGTTCGTCGTGGTGATCCTTGGGGCCACGGGCAAAGGCGCCCCGGCTTCCATCGCGGGGCTGGCCATCGGCTTGACGCTGGTCGTCATCCACCTGGTCGGCATCAACGTCACCGGCGTGTCTGTGAACCCGGCGCGATCGATTGGCCCGGCGATTTTTGCGGGGGCCACGGCGATGGGCCAGCTCTGGCTGTTCATCGTCGCCCCGATCATCGGTGCAGTGGCCGCAGGCCTTTTGTTCAAATCCGGCAGCCTTGACGCCGACGCCTGATCTGGTTTCCAAACCGAAAGACGCCGTCCCGGTCGGGTTTGACCGGGGCGGCGTTTCCCGTCTAGGGTCTCGCGGTCAGGAGGACGAACCATGGCCGGTGGCTGGGCGCGCGATGGCGCGGTGAACGAACAGATCGAGGCCTCGATCAAGGATGAACTGGATCGGATGCGCGCCAAGGGCCGCCCGGTCGGCGACAGCCTGACCCATTGCGCCGAATGTGGCGAAGAAATCCCCGAAGCCCGGCGTCAGGCTGTGCCGGGGGTGAAACTGTGCATCGATTGCGTGTCCGAACGCGAAGCGCGACCTGCGCAGCGGGCAGGCATCAACAGGCGCGGGTCCAAGGACAGCCAGCTGAAGTGATGCAATGGCTGCATGGCGGGGTTTCGGTTTTGGCGCTGGTCGGAACCGGTGGCGAGGCGTAGATATAACGCCGACCAAAAAACAACTGGAATTCAAGACCATGACTCAAGTCATCACCACCCTGCGCCAGACCGTTGCGCATTTCTTTGCTGCCGATTTCCCGTGCTGGACGGATTACCTGCATCAGCAAAAACGCTGATCTCCACGCGCCCCGGCACGATGCAAACCGGGGGCGGAAATCACGATGATTTTCGGGGCGAGTTCCATATTGGAATTCGCCCTTTTCGGTTGGTGACATTTCACTATCCTGCGGGCGAGTGAGGAACGGAGCCTGCCAATGCCACCCAAGCCACCATCTGCGGCCGACCTGCTTCACCTGCGCGGGCAGGGGCTGGCGCGTGGCGAACCGATTTCGCCGCCATTGGTCACAGCGTCGATGTTTCATCTTCCCGGCGATCCGGACGGGGCCGCGTCCTACGGGCGCACAGACAACCCGACATGGGAAGCAACCGAACACCTGCTTTCGGCGATGGAAGCCGCGACCAGCCTGTTGTTCCCGTCCGGTATGGCCGCGATTGCCGCCCCATTTTTTGCCCTTCTAGGGGCAGGTGACCGCGTTTTGCTGCCGTCGGACGGATACTACGCGACCCGACTGCTTGCCGCCGACTTTCTGGCCCCTCTCGGCATCAAGGTTAACCAACGCCCGACTCTGGATTTCGCGGCGGGCGGGTTTGTTGGATACCGGCTCGTCTTCATCGAAACCCCTTCCAATCCGGCGTTGGACCTGTGCGACATTGCCTCGATCGCGGACGAGGTGCGCGCAGCAGGTGGGCTGACCGTGGTCGACAACACCACAATGACGCCTTTTGGCCAACGCCCGCTGGATCTGGGCGCCGATATCGTCGTGGCCTCGGACACCAAGGCGCCTTCGGGCCAGTCGGACATTCTGCTGGGTCACGTCGCCAGCCGCGACGCTGCGGTGATGGAGCGGATATCGAGTTGGCGCCGCCTGTCCGGTTCGATCCCCGGGCCACATGAAGCCTGGCTGCTGCACCGGTCGCTCGAAACACTGGAACTGCGCCTGTCGCGCATGTGTGCAAGTGCCGAGTTGATCGCGGCGCGATTGGCCGACCGTCTGCCCGGGCTGGTGGTCTACCCGGGCCTGCCCGACCACCCCCAGCATAATCTGGCGAAGATGCAGATGACGACGCCGGGTTTCCTGATTGGGATTGAGTTTCCATCAAAGGCCGACGCGGAGAACTTCATCAACGCATGTCCCCT
The DNA here is from genome assembly GCA_050300875.1 of Paracoccaceae bacterium. GTDB lineage: Bacteria > Pseudomonadota > Alphaproteobacteria > Rhodobacterales > Rhodobacteraceae > CBDCFL01. Next base: position 1,360 of record JBNKYL010000275.1, on the reverse strand, counting down.
GTTGCGCCCTGCCACCAGTTTTGGCGGCACCCATTCCAGCGCCGAACGCCGGGCGCGTTGGGGCGATGCGGTGGGCGAAGGTTTCGTGCGTCTGTCTGTGGGCTGCGAACCGGTCGAAGAGCTTTGGGCCGCGTTCGAGCCCCTTCTGGGCTAGTTTCAAGTTGGCACATGGCCGGTATCGGTTATGGTGCCGGGGAAGATTTCCAGTACCAGCGTGACAGCCGATTGGGACCGCTTTGAAAACTGCATTCCTTCAACCGGCTCTGGTCGCCCTTTTGAGCATCATCGCCGCCGCCTGCCTGCGGCTGGCGCTCATTCCAGACAACATGATCGGCCCGGACATCGCCTGGATCGCGCTGGTGGCCGAACAGATGACAGAAGGGGCCAGGCTCTACATCGATTATGACGACCCGAACCTGCCCAGTTCCTTCTGGTCGCTCATTCCCGCCATCTGGATCGCCAAGGTCACGGCCCTGGCCCTGCAGGATGCAATCCTTGTCTGGATCTGCGCGCTGACCCTGGCCGCCGCCTTGCTGGCCCTTTGGCCCCTGCTGCGTATGGGATTGCCGGCGTCCTCGGTGGCCGTGATCCTTGCCAGCTTTTGCGTGTTCTCGGTATTCGGCGTGGGCTACGATTTGGCGCAGCGCGAACATGTGGCGGCGGTTCTGCTGTTTCCGGTCGTCACGCTGATCGCCGCGTCCAGCATGAGCGCCGCGAAAGGGCGGGCCATTCATGTCCTGGCCGGGTTGCTGGGCGCATTTGCCCTGTCGATCAAACCCCATTTCGCACTGATCCTGATCGGACCGGAACTTGTACACTGGCGCCGCATGGGGCGGCCCAGCCCGGTCGCTGCATGGATCATCGCATGGGCCATCCCGCTGGCGGCTTTGCAGTTGTGGCTGTACCCGCAAGTGATTGCGGATCTTTCGACCCGATCGCTCTATTCCACGTTCTCCCGAATGCCGGGCTACACGTGGTTTTACGCGGTCTTTCTTGCGCTCGGCACATTGATCTGGCTTCAGGGCGTTCGCGCGCGCGCGGACGCGAGCCATCCATTGCCAGCAACCTATTTCCTGGCGGCTGTCGGCGGTTTCCTGGTCTTTCTTTCCCAGTGGAAGGGCTGGATGTATCACGGGCTGCCGTTCACTGTATTCCTGTTGCTGTTCTTCGCTGCAGCCCTCGTTTCCCGTCCCGCGGTCGGCTCAGTGGGCCGGGTGCTTGGCGCGATTGCGCTGGGCGTCGGATTGACGGCCTACCCGATGAATTCGATCCGTTTCCCCGATGATCGGTCGCAGGCCGCCGCCGCCTATTTCGCGCAGGTCGATGGCCCGGTGGTCTATTTGGGCAGCGCCATCGAACA
>JBNKYL010000274.1:0-10162 GCA_050300875.1 Paracoccaceae bacterium | reverse complement strand
GCCGACACAAATGCCGTGCCGCTGGACAATATCTCGGCGTTGGCGCTGGTAGTGGATGGTCCGACGCTGCGATTGTTCACCGGGTCCGATACCGAGGCCGGGCTTGGCCACTTCAGCACGGACTTATCCGGATATGGTGGCGAAATCACTGGGTCCGCTGCTGCGGACATGCTGGTTGGCACTGGGCTTGGCGATGTGATCCTGGCAGGTGCGGGCGATGATGTGGTCGATGGCGGGGCGGGTGCTGACTTGATCCGCGATGGCGCCGGGTCCGACAACCTGACCGGCGGCGCAGGTGCAGACATTTTCGCTCTGATCGAGGATGGAACGACCGACACGATCACTGATTTCGAACGTGGCGTCGATGGCTTGGATCTGTCTTATTACGCGCTGATCCATGACATCGCGGATATCACACATGCGTCCACTAGTTGGGGGGCGCGACTGACGATCAAGGGCGATGTGGTCAATATCTATTCCAAGGATGGCAACCCGCTATCTCTTGCCGATCTGACCGCATTTGACCCATTTCCGGTGGACCGCCCGCCGCTGATCCTGTCGCCGGGCGGCAGTGGTGCCGGGAGTCCGAATGTCTTTGTCGGCACCGGCGCAGCGGAGGTTCTTTCCGGCACCAGTGGCGATGACATCCTTACCGGAAATGGCGGGGATGACGTGCTGATCGGCGGCGCAGGGGCGGATCAGTTAATGGGCGGGGCCGGGTTTGACATCGCGTCCTATTCCACTGCTGCAGGACCAGTCACCGTGAACCTGTCCAACCTTGGACAGAATACCGGCCATGCGGCGGGCGATACGTATTCGCTGATCGAAGGGGTCGAAGGCAGCGGATTTTCGGACAGCCTGACTGGTCGCAACAGCGCAGACCTTGTGATGGGTGGGGCGGGCGATGACCAGTTGTTTGGCCTGGCGGGCGACGACATTTTGAAGGGCGGCACAGGCAACGACTGGCTGGATGGCGGAACAGGTGCGGATCGACTGGAAGGTGGGGCAGGCACGGATTGGGCCGTATATACCGGCACCGCGACGATTTGGGCGGATCTGGCAAATGCCGGTCGCAACAAGGGCGATGCCAGTGGCGACAGCTATTCCTCCATCGAAAACCTTTGGGGCGGCGACGGGCAGGATTGGTTGTTCGGCGATGACCAGAACAACCACCTGACCGGCAACTCCGGCGATGACCGGCTGAACGGGCGCGGCGGATCTGACATTCTGGACGGCGGCGCAGGGGATGATATTCTGCTGGGCGGAACCGGGGCCAACCAGTTGATCGGCGGCGCGGGCACGGATCGGGTTGACTATTCCTGGGCCAAATCGGGCGTCACGGCCAGCCTTGCGAACGACTTGCTGAACGCCGGGCCAGCGCAGGGCGACACGTTCGCGAGCGTGGAAGATCTGTCCGGTTCACTGTTTGACGATACGCTTTACGGGGATGGCGCCGCAAATCGGTTGTTCGGGCTGGACGGGAACGACCAATTGTTTGGCGCGGCAGGCAATGACATGCTGTGGGGCGGACGCGGGGATGACCAGTTGTCAGGAGGTACCGGGGACGACCGCATCTGGGGCGGATCTGGCACGGACGACTTTTTGTTTCAAGCTGGCGACGGTCACGACGTGATCGGTGATTTTGAAGACGGTATCGACCAGCTGGAAATCGACCTGGCACTGATGGGGGCAACGCCCGCAACGACGGCAGACCTGATCGCCAGCTTCGCGTCCGTGCAGAACGGGAACATCGTGATCGACTTTGGCGCTGACAGCATCACCCTGATTGGGCATGCGGACGCCAGCATCCTTTACGGAGATGTCGCATTTTTCTAGGCGACTGACCCTTGCGGACTGCCGACCGAAGTGATTTGGTATGCCAAAGTAAACCACCAAAAAACCGGCATGGTCAGAACAGCAAGCATTCGCAACGCCTGCCAGATGGTGCGTGGCGCGCAAGTTCGAAAAGCGCGCCTACACGAGGAGGAAGAATGAACTACCACAAGCCAACCAGCTTTGACGAAGCCAGCGCGATTGCCGCTGCGGCGACGGGCACAACCCGGTTTCTGGCCGGCGGCACAGACGTATTGGTGCAGCTTCGTTCGGATGTCGTCACGCCCGACGACCTGATTGATATCAAGTTGATCCCGGGGACCGGCAGCGTGACACGCAACAGCGATGGCAGCTGGACGATCGGTGCGGCGGTTCCGGGCGCTGTCATTACCGAAAATGCCGAACTCTGCGCCGATTGGCCGGGGGTGACCGAAGGCATGGATCTGGTCGGTTCGACCCAGGTCCAAGGCCGCGCGACGCTGGTGGGCAACCTTTGCAACGGCTCGCCCGCCGCCGACAGCGTGCCGGGCATGGTCGCGGCGGGGGCCACGGTCAGCGTGACCGGTCCCAATGGCAGCCGTGAGGTTGCAGTCGAAGACATCCCCGCCGGACCCGGCAGAACGACGCTGGCCAAGGGCGAACTGATCACCGCCGTGAACCTTCCTGCGCGCGGGACCAATGGTGGCGACGCCTATCTGCGGTTCATCCCCCGCACTGAAATGGACATCGCCGTGGTGGGGGCTGCAGTGAACCTGCGGCTCGATGGCGACACCATTACCGAGGCACGTGTAGCCCTGGGCGCTGTCGCCCCGACCGTCGTATTGGTCAAGGATGCCGCCGATGCGATCATCGGCACGACGCTGGACGACGCCGCGCTGGACAAGCTGGCGGCGGCGGCAACGGCGGCCTGCAACCCGATCGACGACAAACGCGGCACGATCGCGTTCCGCAAGGATGTGGCCGGTGTGCTGGCCAAGCGGGCGGCCAAGATCGCCTATGCCCGCGCGAAAGGATAAACGGACATGACCAAGATTACCGTAAGCACCACCGTCAACGGCGACCCGTTCGATTTCATCTGCGACCCACGCGAAACCCTGCTGGACGTGTTGCGCGACCGCATGGACCTGACGGGCACCAAAGAAGGCTGCGGCACCGGCGATTGCGGTGCCTGTTCAGTCATCGTGGATGGCCGGCTGGTCTGTTCGTGTCTGATGCTGGGTGCAGAAGCCGAAGGCAAGCACATCGAAACGGTCGAAGGCATAGCAAAAGGTGACAGCCTGCACCCATTGCAGCAGAAATTCCTGGATATGGCTGCCCTGCAATGCGGCATCTGCACGCCGGGCATCCTGGTGGCAGCCAAGAACCTGTTGGAACGCAACCCCGACCCGACCGAGGAAGAGGTGCGTTATTGGCTGGCAGGCAATCTGTGCCGTTGTACCGGCTACGACAAGATCATCCGGGCCGTGATGGAAACGGCCAAGGAAATGCGGGAGGACGCGTAAGATGGCATTTGATGAAGTCAAAACCAGCGATTTCAAATTCGTAGGCACCCGTGCGCGTCGCCCTGACGGGGTCGACAAGGTCACCGGACGCGCCAAGTACGGCGCCGATGCCTATGCACCCGGCATGTTGCACGGCGCCATCGTGCGCAGCCCACATGCTCATGCGAAAATCGTCAAGATCGACGCGTCCAAGGCATTGGCGCTGGATGGCGTCAAAGCGGTGGTCACGCGCGCGGATTTCGCCGAAGGGCTGACCGGCGGCGACTGGGACGTTCTGGAAAACGTCATGGCCAGCGATACCGCGCTCTATGATGGCCATGCCGTGGCGGGTGTGGCGGCGACATCGGCGCTGATCGCGCGCGATGCAGCCAAGCTGGTGGAAGTGACGTATGAAGTCCTGCCCCATGTCACGGACGTAGACGAAGCCATGAAGGCCGGCGCGCCCGTGATCCGCGAAGGTGCAGCCAGCAAATCGGTGCCGCCGGGCATGCACCCCAATGTCGTGGGCTACCACGAATATGAACACGGCGATCTCGACGCAGGGTTTGCCGAGGCAGACCATATCATCGAACGCAGTTTCAACACCGCTGCAACCCACCAGGGGTATATCGAACCGCATGCCTGTCTGGGCATGTTGGGTCCCGACGGCAAGGGCGAGCTTTGGTGCTGCACGCAAGGCCACTGGGCCGACCAAAAGACTTGTTCGGCCCTGCTGGGCATCGAAACCAGCCAATTGCGTGTGACCAGTTCGGAAATCGGCGGTGGGTTTGGTGGCAAAACCACTGTATTCATCGAACCCGTCGCGTTGGCGCTCAGCCGCAAGACCGGGCGACCAGTCAAGATCGTGATGAGCCGGTCCGAAGTGCTGCGTGCCAGCGGGCCGACATCCTCCAGTTCGTCCAGCGTCAAGATCGGTATGAAGAAGGACGGCACGATCACCGCCGCCAGTGGCGAGTTTCGTCTGCAAGGCGGCGCGTTCCCCGGCGCCCCGGCGGCGATGGCTGCCGAATGCGGGTTTGCGCCCTATAAGCTCGGCGCAGTGCACTACAAGACCTATGACGTCATGACCAATCGACCCAAACAGGCCGCTTATCGTGCGCCAGGCTCGCCGATGGGGGCATTTGCGGTGGAATCCGTCGTCGATGAGTTGTGCCGCCATTTCGGGCTGGACCCGTTGGAAGTGCGCCTGAAGAACGCCGTTAAAGAGGGCGACAAGTCGTCCTACGGCCCGAAATTCAAGCGCATCGGCCTGATCGAATGCCTGGAAGCCGCAAAGGCGCACCCGCATTACAAGGCACCTTTGGCGCCCGGTGCAGGTCGCGGTATCTCTTGCGGGTTCTGGTACAACTTTGGCATGGACACATCCGTATCCCTGTCGCTGAGCCATGATGGCTCGGCGCAGTTGGTCGTCGGCACGCCTGATATCGGCGGCAGCCGTGCGTCCATGGGGCTGATGGTCGCCGAAGAACTGGGTATCCCCTACGAGAACGTCCGGGTGACTATTGGCGACACGGCGCAGCTTGGGTTCAACGAACAGTCGCATGGCAGCCGGGCAACCTTTGCCAGCGGGCTGGCCACGATCGAAGCCGCGCGGGACGCCAAGAAGAAGCTCTGCGCTCGGGCCGCTGATGCCTGGGGGATCGATCCCGAAGCTGTCATCTGGGAAGACGGCGCCGCGAAGCCTGCTGGCCCAAATGCGGGCAAATTCCCGCCCATGCCATTGGAAGAGATCACCAAGCGCATGTCCAGGACCGGCGGGCCGATTTCGGGGCATTTCGAATCCAACCCAGACGGGGCGGGTGCCAGTTTCGCAGTGCATATCGTCGACAGCGAGGTTGACCCGGAAACCGGCCACACCAAAATCACCCGCTATACGGTGATCCAGGATGCTGGCAAGGCAATGCAGCCCGATTACGTCGAAGGCCAGTTCCAGGGCGGCGCTGCCCAGGGCATCGGCTGGGCGTTGAACGAGGAATATATCTATGGCGAAGACGGGCGTCTGCAGAACCCGATCTTCCTGGATTACCGCCTGCCGGTGGCATCTGACCTGCCGATGATCGACACGGTCATCGTCGAGGTGCCGAACCCGGGCCATCCCTACGGGGTGCGCGGGGTTGGTGAAACCTCGATCTGCCCGCCGTTGGCGGCGATCGCCAACTCGGTCTCCGCCGCCGCCGGTGTGCGTCTGACCAGCCTGCCGATGTCGCCGCCCAAGATCCTGGCGGCACTCAAGAGCTGATGGCCGAGGTCAACCTCTGGGCCGGGTTGCGCGCCTTCACGGGCGGGAAGCTCAAGGTCGAGGTGGAGGCAAAAAACGTGGGCGAGATGCTGGACGCACTCGCCCGCGCATATCCTGGACTGGCCCCGATCATCGAAGATGGCGTGTCGGTGGCCATTGACGGGCAGATCATCCATTCATCGGTGACGACCCCCCTGCCCGAAGGGGCGGAAATCTACCTAATGCAGCAGGTCAAGGGCGGCTAGCTGCCCCAAGGCCCGTGCTGGCCCTTGCGCCCGTCGAACCGTTCGAACCCGTGCGCGCCAAAGAAATCCCGCTGGGCCTGAACAAGGTTGGTCGTGCCGCGCGTCTGACGCATTGTGTCGTAATAGGCCAGCGCCGCCGACAGCGCGGGCGCGGGTTGCCCCGATGTCGCGGCGGCCGCCACGAATTTGCGCAGCGCCGCTATGCTGCCCGACAGCCGCTCAGCAAAACCCGCCGCCATGATGAGGTGCCCATGTGGCAGCCCCGCGCGCGCCGCGCTGGCCATGTCGTCCAGCATCGCGGACCGGATGATACAGCCTTCGCGCCAGATTTCGGCAATCCGCGCCAGATCCAGCCCCCAGCCATATTCGACATCCGCCGCGCGCAGCAATGAAAACCCCTGACTGTAAGCGATGATCTTGGCGGCCAGCAACGCCCGTTCCAATTCGTCGTTTGACAGTGGGACGACAGGTTCGGCATGATCTGCCAGGATTTCTGCCCCATCCGCTCGTGCCGCCCGATCGGCGGACCAGGATCGCGCACCAACGGCTGCCTCGATCGTGCTGGCCGATTGGCCAAGCGACAGGGCTTCGATCACCGTCCAACGGCCCGTACCCTTTTGGCCTGCGCTGTCGACGATTTCCTCGACCATCGGATTTCCAGTTTCGGGGTCCGTGGCCTTCAGGGTAATGCCCGTAATTTCAATTAGATAGGACTTCAACGGCCCGGCATTCCAAGCCTCGAACAACTGCCCGATCTCGCCAGCACTTCGGGTATCGCGCAAGGCGCCGTAAATCTCGGCGATCATCTGCATATCGGCATACTCGATGCCGTTATGTACGGTCTTGACGAAATGGCCCGCACCGTCCGGTCCGACATGGGCGGCGCAAGGCACACCGTCATGCTTGGCTGAAATGGCTTCGACCAACGGGCCGATGCGGCTGTAGCTGGCTGCGGGTCCGCCCACCATGATCGATGGCCCGTGACGCGCGCCTTCCTCGCCACCCGAAACGCCCATGCCGACAAAATGGATGCCGGTGCCTTCCAGCCGCTCGGCACGCCGGCGTGTGTCGTGGAAATTGGCGTTGCCCGCGTCGATCAGCATGTCGCCTTGTGCCAGCAGGGGGAGGAACTGTTCGATCACGGCATCCACCGGCGCGCCTGCCTTGACCATGATGATGATGGCACGGGGTCGTTCGATCGCCGCAACCATTGCTTCCGGCGTGTCGCAACCGATCATGTTGGCTGACAGCGCGCCGGCGCCGTCCAGGGTCTCGCCAATGCGGGCAACGGTTCGATTGTGGATCGCAATGCGAAAGCCCTTTTCCGCGATATTCGTCGCCAGGTTCGCGCCCATCACTGCCAGGCCGACGAGCCCGATTTCCGCCTTGGTCATGCGCCCCCCGTTACCGCAAACATCCGTAGCCAGACTATTGCTGCCCCCGTGGGATGCAAGCACCAAGATGTGATCCTGTGGATAGTTTGCAATTCTTTAATGATTTCTATATATTAGGAGAAAGATAAGGAACCGAGGCGGTTTCAGCCATCATGAACATGTCCATTCGGCGCGGTAAGCGCGGCAATAGCAGTGAGTCCAAGGCTTTACCCAAGGCCCGACAAGTCGCGGCCTTGTGCTATCGAAAGACCAAAACCGGCGACAAAGAAATTCTGCTGATTACCAGCCGCGACACCGGTCGCTGGATCCTTCCCAAAGGATGGCCGATGAAGGGCAAGGACGACCCTGACGCCGCGCGTCAGGAAGCCTGGGAAGAGGCTGGCGTTTCTGAAGGCAAGGTCAAACCCGATCCGCTCGGGTCATACAAATACCGCAAGCGCCGCGACGACGCCCCGGACATCGCCTGCAAGACCGCCGTATTCCCCCTGAAAGTCATCGAATTGACCGAGGATTTCCCGGAAAGCGATGAACGAGAACGGCGTTGGGTCAGCCCGAAGAAGGCGGCCAAGATGGTGGATGAACCGGAACTGAAGGAAATCCTTCGGGATTTCTGAGCACAGCGATTAGCCGAGCATTCCCGTGGGTGCATGTCCGCCCGTCAAAAGCGCGAACGCGGCGGCCAGTGCGAAGAAAGCGCTCGTGACGAACAGTGCAAGATAAAACAGAGACAGGCCCCATTTGCGCGCCCGCCTAAGTGCCAGGAAACTGGCGACAACCGACGCGATGCTGACGGGCAGGAAGCCCAGAATGCGCCAGAGTTGAATGCCGCGCGACGTTTCCACCGCTTCCCACCAAGGCAGGCCACGTTCAGCCTCCAGCACCTTCGGGTCCGGCGCGAAGTACCAAATGGCAAGGTAAATCAGCGCGCCCAAGGCAAAGATCGGCAGCGCAGCACGGGCCAGTGACCCTTTGGTATCCGCCCGGCCACCGGTCACGCTAGACCCCCAGACACCAGCGCATGATCGCCTTCTGCGCATGCAGCCGGTTTTCCGCCTCGTCGAAGATTACCGAATTCGGGCCGTCCATGACATCGGACGTCGCTTCATCGTCACGATGGGCGGGCAAGCAATGCATGAACAGCGCATTGTCCTTGGCGTGGCGCATCAGGTCGGCATTGACCTGATAGCCGCGCAGCTGGTTGTGCCGCCGTTCGCGCGCGGATTGCGGATCATGCATCGACACCCAAGTGTCCGTCACCACAAGGTCTGCTCCTTCAACCGCCTTGGCTGCATCGCGTTCGATGGTGATTGGATGGCCCTTGGACGCGGCCAGATCCAGCCATTCCTTTTCAGGGTCCAGCGTCGGCGGGCCGGTAAACGTCAGGTCAAAGCCGAACTGGCCCGCAGCATGGGCAAAACTGGCAAAGACGTTGTTGCCGTCGCCCGACCAGACCACCTTTTTCCCGGCTATGGGGCCCGCATGTTCTTCGAACGTCATGACATCGGCCATGATCTGGCAGGGATGGGTGCGGTTGGTCAGCCCGTTGATGACAGGCACCGTGGCGTATTCCGCCATTTCCTGCAGGGTCTGTTCTTCGAAGGTTCGGATCATGATCAGATCGACATAGCGCGACAGAACGCGCGCTGTGTCTGCAATGGTTTCGCCATGCCCCAGCTGCATGTCGGCGCCAGACAACACCATGGTCTGACCGCCCATCTGGCGCACGCCCACGTCGAAGGACACACGGGTCCGGGTCGACGGCTTTTCAAAGATCAGTGCCACCATATGGCCCGCTAACGGCTGTTCGTCATCCGGCGTGCCCTTGGGGCGCCCGGCGCGCGCAGTCTTCATCGCCTTGCCGTTTTCGATCATGGCCCGCAGGTCTGCAGGATCGGTCGTGTGAATATCCAGGAAATGTTTCATTGCTCTGTCCTTGGCGCTGTTCAGCTTGCCGCTTCAACGGCGCTTGCCGCTTTGTCCAATCGCGCCACGGCCTCGGCGATATCGTCATCCGTCAGGTTCAGTGGCGGCAAAATGCGCACGATGTTGTCAGCCGCCGGGACCGTCAGCACATCGGTTCCATAGCCCGCCTTGACCACATCGGTATTGGTCACCTTGCATTTCAGCCCGAGCATCAAACCCGACCCGCGCACAGCCTCGAACACATCCGGATGTGACGCCACCAGGCCTTCAAGTTTCTGACGGAACAGGCCCGCCTTGCGGTTCACTTCTGCCAGGAAGGCCGGGTCGCTGATAATCTCGGTCACTTTCAACCCCACCGCGCAGCCCAGCGGATTGCCACCGTAGGTCGACCCGTGCGTGCCCGCGGTCATGCCGCTGGCCGCGTCCTCGGTCGCCAGCACCGCGCCCAGCGGGAAGCCGCCGCCGATACCCTTGGCCACCATCATGATATCGGGTGTGATGCCAGCCCATTCATGGGCAAACAGCTTGCCGGTCCGGCCCATGCCGCATTGCACCTCGTCCAGGATCAACAGGATGCCGTGTTCGTCGCACAGGTCCCTCAGCCCCTTCAGGCACTGGTCCGGAACCGGCCGAATGCCGCCTTCCCCCTGGATCGGTTCGATCAGGATCGCGCCTACCTTGTCGTTGATCGCGGCATTCAGCGCATCGTGATCGCCGAATTCCAGATGCACAAAGCCCGGCAGCAGGGGGCCGAACCCCTTTACCATCTTTTCGCTGCCCGCTGCCGCGATCCCGGCCGATGACCGGCCGTGAAAACTGCCGCTGAATGTGATGATGTCGTTGCGGTCCGGTTGACCCTTTTCGTACCAGTATTTGCGCGCCATCTTCACGGCCAGTTCGCAGGCTTCCGTGCCAGAATTGGTGAAAAATACGGTGTCGGCGAACGTTTCAGCCACCAGCTTGTCGGCCAAGGCTTGTTGCTGGTCGATCTGGTACAGGTTCGACACGTGCCACAGCTTGCCCGCC
>JBNKYL010000273.1:0-3737 GCA_050300875.1 Paracoccaceae bacterium | reverse complement strand
CCCTGGTCTGCCAGATTGCGGATCAGGTCGGAGACCTGTGCTGAGGCCGAATGGCTGAGCGCCGCTGTCGGTTCATCGAGTATGACGACCTTGGGCGTCCAAAGGATCGAACGGGCAATCGCGATATTCTGGCGCTGTCCTCCCGACATGGCCCCAACAGGCCGCGTCAGCGACAGGTTGCCGAGCCGCATGCGTTTCATCACCTCTGCGGCGCGTACTTCGCATTCGGCGCGGCGGATGCGGCGCCCGAAAATCCACGGACCGGTCAGCTCCCTGCCGAGGAACAGGTTCTGCACCGCATCCAGGTTGTGGCAGAGCGCCAGATCCTGATATACGACTTCGATTCCGGCCTGCTGCGCGTCCAGCGGTTTGTGGAAATCCATAACCTTGCCGTCGACGCGAATCTGTCCGCTGGAGGGCCGAAAGTTGCCTGCGACGCATTTGACCAGCGTCGATTTGCCGGCGCCGTTATCGCCCATGAGCCCCAAAACCTCGCCCGGTTCGATGGAAAGCGATACCCCTTCGAGCGCCTGAATCGCCCCGAAATTCTTGGAAATACCCGATAGTTCAAGCCGCGACACTGTTCCCCCCATTTCGCTGCCAGCAATTCATATTCGCACGTCGCATCAGTCATGTCAGACAAAATCCGCCGGTTCGATGACATTACTTGACGAATTAATATTAGTAAATAATACTATTTAATGAATCTGGTGCCGGAGGGTGGATGCGGCTGCTGCTTACAGGAGCGACTGGCAAAGTCGGGCAGGCTTTCTTGGAGGCCTTCCTGTCTGATGCCCGTTTTGCGGACTGGACGCTGGTTGCGATCTGCAACAACCGGATGGTTCAGGAGCATCCGCGCATCACCACGATCAGGGGGTCCATCGCGGATCGAGACACGGTCCAAAGCGCCATGTACGGCGTGACCCATGTGCTGCATATGGCGGCGGTGAAGGAAAGCCCGGACCTGGTGATCGATGTGGCGATCAAGGGCATGTTCACGCTACTGGAAGAATGTCGGACCATGCCGGATTTCCAGCAGTTCATCCTGATCGGCGGCGATTGTTCGGTGGGCCATATCTTTCATGATTACGGCGCGCCGATCACCGAAGACGCGCCGCGCCGGGCCTATCCGGGATGCTATGCGCTGACCAAGGTTCTGGAAGAGGTCATGCTGGAACAGTACCAGATCCAGTATGGTCTGAACGGCTGTATCCTGCGCGCGCCCTGGATCATGGAAAAGGATGACTTCCGATTCGCGCTGAGTTTCGGACCGGATCAGTTCGGTGGGCCGGACTGGACCGATCTGATCCCCGCCGAGGCTGTCGCCGCGCATCACGCGGCGGGCCGCGTGCCTGTGATGCTGGACAATGAAGGGCGCGGGCTGCGCCGGAATTTCGTGCATGTCAACGATCTGGTTTCAGCGATTCTGGCGGCGCTGGACAACCCCGCCGCGCGTCAGCAGACGTTCAATATCGCGATGACCGAACCGGTCGATTACCGGCGGGTCGGCGACCTGTTGCGGGACGGCCACGGGATGGACCCGGTCGATATTGCGACCCCGTATTACAGCAATCACCTTGACAATTCGAAGGCTCGGCTACGGCTCGATTGGGCGCCAGTGGTCGATTTGAGCGCGCTTATCGACATGGCGTGGAGCTATGAGCGCGCGCCGGATGATCCACGCAAGATCTGGTATCCCGGTTGAGTATCAGCCGTGGATGCAAATTTCCAAGAAAGGGAGGAAACCAATGAAAACGCTTGGAAAACTGATGGTAGGCACGATGTTGGTGTCGGCCATTGCGACCGCCGCAGCGGCGCAGGACAAGAAGACGCTGGCGATCGTCGTGAAGGGGTTGGACAACCCATTCTTCGAACAGATCAACCTGGGCTGCCAGGAATGGGCGGCCAACAACCCCGACAGCGAGTATGAGTGCCTGTACACTGGCCCGGCATCGTCTGCGGACGAAGCGGGTGAGGTTCAGATCGTCGATGACCTTCTGACGTCGGGCGTTGCGGCGATTGCCATTTCGCCGTCGAATGCGCCCGCCATGGCCAACCGCGTGCGCGCCATCGCACCGGATGTTCCGGTGATGACGGTGGATGCGGATTTCCTTGCCGAAGACCGTGACATTCGCGCGACCTACCTGGGCACTGACAACTATCTGATGGGTGTCTACATGGCCGAACAGGCGATGAAGCTGAAGCCCGAAGGCGGGTCGGTTTGCTTGCAGCTGGGCAACGTGGCCGCTGACAATATCAACGCCCGTGCGCAGGGTTTCCGGGACACCGCCGGTGGCGGTGACGGCATCGACCGGCTGACCGGGCAGGGTGGCTGGAACGAGATCGAGGGTTGCCCGGTCTTTACCAACGACCAGGCCGATCTGGCCAACCAGCAGATGTCGGACGTGTTCACGGCCAACCCCGATCTGGATGCCTTCATCCTGGTCGGCGGCTGGGCGCAGTTCGCGCCGCAGGCCTATGCACAGGTGACCGACCAGGTGATGGACAAGCTGAACTCGAAAGAGCTGATCATCATCGCCGGTGACACGCTGCCGCCGCAGACGAAAGCGTTCCGCGAAGGCCGCAGCCATGCGCAGGTGGGTCAGCGTCCGTTCGAAATGGGCCTGAAGGCACCTGACGTGATGATCCAGCTGATCAATGGTGAATCGGTTGATGATCCGTTGTTCACCGGGCTGGACGTCTGCAACCTGGAAGACCCGGGTTTCTGCGCCAATAACTGACCCGAAATGAAAAAGAAAAGGCCGGGTCCTTCCGAACCCGGCCTTTTTTGTTTGAGAATCATTTCATAACTAATATTACTAATAATGTCGGTAATACCGGCATTGCGAAATCAAGACAGCGCTCAGGCGCGAGGGAGGAGATTATGAAACTCAGGACCACAGCAGCCGTGCTTGCCTTGGCGGCAGTGACCGCCACGGGGGCCACGGCACAGGACAAACCATCGATGGCGTTCGTCGTGAACGCGGCATCGGATTTCTGGAAACTGGCCGAGGCCGGGGTGAAGGCCGCGCAGGCCGAGCTGCCCGACTACGACCTGCAATTCCGGTACCCGGCACAGGGCACTGCGGCGCTGCAAAACGCGCTGATGGATGACCTTGTGGCGGCGGGCACGGATGCGATCATGATTTCTTCGGTGGACCCGAAGACATCGATCGACGCGTTCAACCGGATCGCGGCGCAGGTGCCGCTGTTCACCACCGACAGCGATGCGCCCGACAGCAACCGGATCGCCTATCTGGGGTCGTCGAACACGGCGGCCGGTATCCAGGCGGGCGAGATCGCGGTTGCCGCGCTGCCCGACGGGGCCACCTGCATGGGGTTCGTTGGCTTCCTTGGCGCCGATAACGCGATCGAACGGATTGCCGGGTTCCGCCAGGCGGTCGAAGGCACTGGCATCACGCTGGTCGATGTGCGTGGCGATGACGTGGATTTCGCCCGGGCGCGGTCGAATGTCGATGACGTTCTGGTCGCCAACCCGGACGTGAACTGCATGGTGGGGTTCTATTCCTACAACCCGCCGAAGATCTACGAAGCGCTGCAGGCCGCCGGCAAGTTGGGCGAGATCACCGTGATCGCGTTTGACGAAGACCCGATCACGCTGGGCGCGGTGCGCGAAGGGTCCTTTGCGGGCACCGTGGTGCAGGATCCCTACTCCTGGGGCTATGAAGGCATGCATCTCATGGCAGACTATCTCGAAGGCGACCACTCGATGGTGC
>JBNKYL010000272.1:0-4555 GCA_050300875.1 Paracoccaceae bacterium | reverse complement strand
ATGATGGGCTGGGCGTTTGAAACCGGCTATCGCCGGTATGAATGGAAGTGCAACGCCGCCAACATGGCATCTCGCCGGGCGGCCGAACGGCTGGGTTTCAGCTTCGAAGGCGTGTTCCGCCAGATGATGGTCGTCAAGGGCCACAACCGCGACACCGCTTGGTTCGCGGCCATCGACACAGAGTGGCCGGCCTTGAAAGCGGCCTTCGACAAGTGGCTGGACCCGTCCAATTTCGATGCGGACGGTCAGCAGAAAACCCGCCTGTGGGACCTGACCGCGCCCATCCGCGTCGCCGAAGACCCGGCCAGATGACCGCCTCGCACCCATTGCGCGCCGCGGTCTGGATGCTGGGGGCGATCGTTTCCTTTTCGTCCATGGCCGTGGCGGGTCGCGCAATCAGCCATGAACTCGACACGTTCGAGATCATGCTGTTCCGGTCACTCGTCGGCGTGGTGATCGTCACACTCGTCGCCACCGCCACCGGCAATCTGGGCCGGATCCGGCGCGACCGGCTGGGCATGCATGCGCTGCGCAATATCAGCCATTTCGCCGGCCAGAACCTGTGGTTTTTCGCCATCACTGCCGCCCCGCTGGCGCAGGTTTTCGCGCTGGAATTCACCTCGCCCATTTGGGCGATGTTCCTGGCCGTGCCGATCCTGGGCGAAAAACTGACCCGGTTGCGTCTGGCCACAGCCGCGCTGGGGTTCGTCGGCGTCCTGATCGTCACCCAACCCTGGGCTGCAGGCTGGTCGCCCGGCATCGTCACCGCCGCGCTGGCTGCCATCGGCTTTGCCGGATCGGCAATAGCCACACGCCTGCTGACCCGCCACGAATCAATTGTGTCGATCATGTTCTGGCTGACCTCGATGCAGCTGGTATTTGGCCTGATCTGCGCCGGATATGACGGCGACATCGCCCTGCCCTCTGTCGCCGCCCTGCCCGGCGTCACGGTGATTGCACTGGCGGGGTTGGTCGCACATTTCTGCCTGACCCGCGCCCTGTCGCTGGCCCCCGCCGCCGTCATCATGCCCGTCGATTTTGCGCGCCTGCCTGTGATCGCGGCGATCGGATACCTGATCTATGCTGAACCGCTTAGCCCCCTGACCCTGCTGGGCGCCGCCATCATCTTTGGCGCGAACTATGCGAACATCGCCTATGAGGCCCGGGTTGCGGGGAAAAATTGACCCACCGTCACCCTTGATTTGCGAAACATTTCGCTGTTCCATTCCGTGATAAACGCCATTTGCGCGTAACGATTTCTTCGGGGGAACAATGAAAATCACACTCACTTCTTCGCTTGCCCTGTTGGCGAGCACGGGGCTGGCCATGGCCGGCGGGCTGGATCGGTCCGGTCTGGGCATTTCGCCGCTGTTCGAAGCAGGCAGTTATTCGGAATTCAGCCTTGGTTTTGCCGCACCTGACGTAACGGGCACGGACCCGTTGACGAACAGCTCAGGCGACATGGCAGGCGACTACATGAGCTTTGGCGCAGCGATCAAACAGGACGTAAACGACAAGCTGTCTTTCGCGCTTCTTTTTGAACAGGCCTATGGGGCATCGGTCGACTACACGAACACCGATCCAGGCTATCTGCTTACGGCTGCACTGAGCAGTGGCTTCACAGCCGAGCTTGGCGGTTCGGCGATCAGTGCACTGGCGCGTTACAAAATCAATGATCGGTTCAGCGTGCATGGCGGGCTTCGCGCGGTCACAATGTCGGGCGACATTGATTTCACTGCCGGCACAAGCCTGAACTACGGCGCCAGCACAGGCGTCGGGTATGCCATTGGCGCCGCCTATGAAATCCCGGACATCGCGCTGCGCGCCAGCCTGACCTACAATTCGGCAACGACGCATGACAACGCGATCACCGCCACCAACCCAAGCGCATTAGGACCGGCGGCGGCAGCGACCGGCAGCTATGATATGCCGCAATCCGTGAACCTCGATTTCCGTACCGGTATCGCGGCGGACACTCTGCTGATAGCATCCGTCCGTTGGGCAGACTGGACCAGTACCGCGATCAATACGCAAAGCGCGCTGGGTACGATCGACTACAGCAATGACGTGATGACCTATGGGCTGGGCGTGGCACGGCGTTTCAATGACAGCTTCGCAGGTGTCCTGAGCCTCAGCTTCGAAGAAGCGCAAGGTGGCACATCTACCAACCTTGCCCCCACCGATGGCAAGACCGGCATCACCTTGGCAGGCATCTACACGAAGGACAACATGACCCTCACGGCGGGGATCAACTACACGATGCTGGGCGACACGACGACCGAAACGATCAGCGCGGATTTCTCTGGCAACTCCGCGATCGGGTTCGGGGTCAAGGTCGGCTATAGCTACTGACCTTCACCAACTCCGGCTTTTTGGAACCGGCGGTCCCAGTGGGCCGCCGGTTTTCGTTTCACGGTCCCGACGCCCCCTACCCAAAGCCCGCCAATAACCGTATCAACGCCCCGGAGAACACGAAACGGGCAAGGCAATGCTGTACGAAACCGCCAAGGACTGGCTGAACGCCGATCACAAGCAGGTGCTGCTGTTCGGTATGTCCGGGCTGGGCAAGACCCATATTTCCAACATGCTGCGCGCGCAGGGTGACTGGTACCACTACTCGGTCGATTACCGCATCGGCACACGGTATATGGGCGAACATATCGTCGACAATTTCAAACGCGAGGCGATGAAGAACCCGTTCCTGCGCGACCTGCTGATGTCCGACAGCATCTCGATCCGGTCGCGCATCACCTTCAACAACCTCGCGCCCTTGTCCACCTATCTGGGAAAGCCCGGCGATCCGGCCAAGGGCGGGCTGTCATTTGCAGAATACATGCGCCGTCAGGACCTGCACAAAGAGGCTGAAAGGGCCGCCCTGCTTGACACCGAACATTTCATCGCCCGGGCGCAAGACATCTACGGCTATGCGAATTTCGTCTGCGACAGCGGTGGGTCTATCTGCGAGGTTGTCGACCCGGACGATCCGACGGACCCGGTCCTGACCAGCCTGGCCCGCAATCACCTGATGGTCTGGATCGAAGGGTCAGACGCCCATACCGAAGAGCTGATACGCCGCTTCGACCGCGCCCCGAAACCGATGTGCTATCAGACCGAGTTTCTGACCAGCGCCTGGGCAGAATACCTGGACGAGACCGGCATGGACGAAACCGCCGTTGACCCGGATGCCTTCGTGCGCTGGACCTATGCCCGTGCGCTGGCCCACCGCCAGCCGCGCTATGCCGCCATGGCCGACAATTGGGGCATACGCGTC
Organism: Paracoccaceae bacterium; assembly: GCA_050300875.1. GTDB lineage: Bacteria > Pseudomonadota > Alphaproteobacteria > Rhodobacterales > Rhodobacteraceae > CBDCFL01. The sequence continues at coordinate 1,284 of JBNKYL010000272.1, read as the reverse complement.
AGCGCCGAAGATGTCGCGGGCCTGAAATCGGCCGATGATTTCAACGTCCTGATCGCGCGGGCCCTTGAGATGGCCGACCAAGCCCCCTAGTTACCCGTTTCTGCACAAAAGGTCCCCTGACATGCCCATCACCCTGCCCGAAAACCTGCCCGCCTATGACGTGCTGACGCGCGAAGGCGTTATGGTGATGTCGGAAAGCCGGGCCGAGCATCAGGATATCCGCCCGCTGCGCATCGGGCTCTTGAGCCTGATGCCCAAGAAGATCCAGACCGAAAACCAGTTTGCCCGCCTGATCGGGGCCACGCCCCTGCAGATCGAATTGTCGCTCATCCGGATGAGTGAACACCAGACCAAGAACACCGCCGCCGAACACATGGCCGAATTTTACCGCCCCTTTCAGGAGGTGCGGGACGAGAAATTTGACGGGCTGATCATCACCGGTGCACCCATCGAACACCTGCCGTTCGAGGAGGTGACCTATTGGGATGAAATGCAGCAAGTTTTCGACTGGACGCAGACCAATGTACATTCGACCTTTGGCGTTTGCTGGGGCGGCATGGCGATGGCCTATCATTTTCACGGGCTTGCCAAACACATGCTGCCGCACAAGGCCTTCGGCTGTTTCCGACATCAGAACCTGTCCCCGGCCTCGCCCTACTTGCGCGGTTTTTCCGACGATTGCGTGGTGCCGGTCAGCCGCTGGACCGAAATGCGCCAGGACGAAATTGACGCAGTCCCCGCGCTCAGCACCCTGCTTGGCTCGGAAGAGGTTGGCCCCTGCCTGGTCGAGGACCCTGATCATCGCGCGCTCTATATTTTCAACCACTTCGAATATGACAGCGGCACGTTGAAAGAGGAATATGATCGCGACGTAGCCAATGGCACGGACATCAACGTGCCGGTGAACTACTATCCCGATGACGATCCGACTTTGACGCCCCAGAATCGTTGGCGCAGTCACGGTCATCTTCTTTATGGTAATTGGATCAACGACATATACCAAACGACTCCATTCGATATGAACCTCATTGGCGTGAACGCAACTTCGCAACGGGCCTAGCGGTACCACCCGTCTGCGGCGGGCCACTGCCCAATCCCGGACCGATCGGCGGCAAGGGGATACCGGGCGGCCCGATGTATCGATCCTCGCGCTGGTCGGTTGCGATGGACAGTTACCTACGATGCAAAAACATCAGGAACAGGTGTTTCGATGCCAAATGAACAGACCATGCATCTTGGCGTGAACGGTCAGCCTTGTGCCCACCCAAAAGATACATAGCCCGC
>JBNKYL010000271.1:0-13930 GCA_050300875.1 Paracoccaceae bacterium | reverse complement strand
GAAGACTGGTTAAGAAAACTCACCAATTTTAGACAGGTCCGCACATGCCCACGATCACCAATATCGACGACCTCAAACGGCTCTACCACCGGCGCGTGCCAAAAATGTTCTACGACTATGCCGAAACCGGCAGTTGGACCGAACAGACCTTTCGCGAAAACACATCCGATTTCGATCAGATCTATTTCCGCCAGAAGGTCGCCATCGACATGACCAACCGCACCACTGCGACGCAGCTGATCGGGCAGGATGTGGCCATGCCCGTGGCGCTGGCGCCGGTTGGGCTGACCGGCATGCAGCACGCCGATGGCGAGATCAAGGCCGCCCGTGCGGCGGAAAAATTCGGCGTGCCCTTTACCTTGTCCACCCTGTCAATCTGTTCGATCGAGGATGTGGCCGAACACACGACCAAACCGTTCTGGTTCCAGGTCTACACGCTGAACGACGATGATTTCATGGAACGGCTCATGGAACGTGCCCGCAAGGCGGGCTGCTCGGCGATCGTCATCACGCTGGACCTGCAATTGATGGGCCAGCGCCACATGGACATCAAGAACGGCCTTTCCGCCCCGCCCAAACCGACGCTGAAGAACATGATCAACCTGTCGACCAAGTGGCGATGGGGCCTGGGAATGCTGGGCACGAAACGGCGCACGTTCCGCAACGTGATCGGCCATGCCAAGGGCGTGTCCGACCCGTCTTCGCTGTCATCCTGGGTGGCCGAGGCGCTGGACCCGTCGCTGGATTGGGACCGGGTGAAAAAGCTGATGGATATGTGGGGCGGCAAGGTGATCCTGAAGGGGATCATGGATGTCGAGGATGCCAAGAAGGCGGTCGAACTTGGGGCCGATGCGATCGTCGTGTCCAACCATGGCGGTCGGCAGTTGGACGGCACGATCAGTAGCCTGCGTGCCCTGCCCGATATCGTGGCCGCCGTCGGCGACAAGGTCGAAGTGCATTTCGACAGCGGCATCCGGTCAGGCCAGGACGTGCTGAAAGCGCTGGCGCTGGGGGCCAAGGGCGTGATGATCGGGCGCGGTTTCGTCTATGGGCTGGGCGCGATGGGCGAGGCCGGCGTGACGAAAGCGCTGGAAGTCATCCACAAGGAAATGGACCTGACCATGGCGCTGTGCGGGCATCGCGACATCAAGGATGTGACGCGGGACATCCTGATGGTGCCCAAGGGATTTTCCGGCGACTGGGAATAGGTCGCGTTTTCTCATTGAGAAAACGGCTGGGAATTCACGATAAATTCCCAGCCGCTGCCCCAGTCAGTGACCTTTCGACTTGTTTGGCTGGGTGATGCGCATCTGCATCCCTCGCCCGCCTTTCAGCTGTGATCGCAATCCGGGCTGATGTGCCTGTGCGGCTTTGGTGCGCCGTAACTTGCGGGATGCACCGGGGAAAGCGGGTTTGTCCGCCTGAAACGGCGGTTTGGGGTTCTTGTTCTTCGGCATGATTTGCCTCGTTCAATGGAATGTCGGTTCCGCGCACGAAACGCGCGCACTGAAATCGCCAAGTGGCGTCAGCCTTGATTGTCCATCTGCAGGGCGCTCCATTTTCGGGTCTGATCTGGGGACGTTTCGCGTCCCGGGTGACGGGGCCTAGTTTGCCTTGTCCATGGTCAGGTTCCTCCGATCTGGTGGCCCTGCATAGCCCATTCGTCGCGCCCCGTCAAAATCAACGTTGCGCCCCGTGACATGCGCCGGACGCAAGCCTATAAGGCGCGCGAAACAGACATATGACGGACCAGTACATCCATGACGATCAAAGTTTTCGGCCACAAATCGCCCGATACCGATTCCACCGGCTCACCCATCATCTGGGCCTGGTATCTTTCGACCATCCGCAATCTGGATGCCGAAGCCAAATTGCTGGGCGAACCCAATACCGAAGCGTTGTTCATGCTGGAACGCTGGAACCTGGACAAGCCAGAAATCATCAGCGGCATCGGGGCGGGCGAACAGGTTGTCATCGTCGACACCAACAACCCCGCCGAACTGCCCGACGGGATCAATTCGGCCGATATCATCCAGATCATCGACCACCACAAGCTGACCGGCGGGCTGGAAACCATGGGCCCGATCGACATCACCATCAAGCCTTTGGCCTGCACCGCGACCATCATGTACAACCTGATGGGCGAAAATCACGACGCCATGCCCGATGACATCAAGGGTGCCATGCTGTCGTGCATCCTGTCGGACACGCTGGAATTCCGGTCCCCCACGACCACCGATCAGGACCGCGATCTGGCCGAAAAACTGGCCGGCGAACTGGGCATCGACCTGTCGGCCTATGCATCCGAAATGTTCGCCGCCAAGTCGGACGTGTCGGCCTTTTCCGACGCCGAACTCTTGCGCATGGACAGCAAGGAATATTCCGTGGGCGACACGTCCTTCCGTGTCAGCGTTCTTGAAACGACCGCGCCCAAGATCGTCATGGACCGCAAGGACAGCATAATGGCCAGCATGGGTGATGTGGCCAAGGAAGATGGCGTCGATCAGGTCCTGCTGTTCGTGGTCGACATCCTGAATGAAGAAGCCACGCTGTTCGTGCCCAACGATCTGGTCAAAGGGCTTGCTGAAAAAAGCTTTGGCGCGACCGTGACCGGTGACACCGTGGTGCTGCCGGGCATCATGAGCCGCAAAAAGCAGATCATCCCCAGCCTGAAGGTCTAGGGTGGGTTCGGGCGAGCAGGCCTGGAGGGCGGCGGACGGGTCCGATCCTTTCCGTCATCACCCCGACCTGCGCGCGCTGATCACGCCCCCGGGCGACAGTTTTTTTCGCGGCTTCCAGCCGGCTTCGCTGGACGAGCAAATGGCCCAGATGGGCCGCCCACCAGACTGGCGCTATCCCGACGACATCCGCGAGGCCGAATTCCACGCATTTCTGGACCAGCATGGCGCCCGCGACTTGTGGGTTTTTGCCTACGGCTCGCTGATGTGGGACCCGGCGGTCTATTTCGACGAGTTGCGCCACGCCTTCGTGCCCGATTGCGCGCGGCGGTTCATCTTGTGGACCGAAGGCGGGCGCGGCACGCCGGACCGCCCGGCGGTGATGGCGGCATTGGACAAGGGCAACGGCTGCCACGGGTTGGCATTACGGATAGCTGGCGAAAGGCTGTCCGAAGAATTGGGCCACATCTGGCGCCGTGAAAGGATTGCGCCGGCATATGTTAGCCAAATGGTCACCGCCCAGACTGATCAGGGCGACATACAGGCACTGACCTTCCTGGCCGATCACAGCGCAGAAGCGATCCGCCCTGACCTGACACGCGACCAACAGGTCGAAGCACTGGCCAGTGCCGAAGGCGTGCTTGGCACCAACATCGCCTATATCGACAACCTCAAGCACCATTTCGACCAGATGGGCATCGCCGATGCTGAAATGGATATGCTTCACCGGATGGCCCATGCCCGCCGGAACCAGATCGACGGGGCGGCGCAATGACAGCGTGTCCAAGCGTGGACATCGTGGCGGCGCGCGATGTGAACGAAACGGGCGTGTGGCTGGACAGGCTGTTGAACGACCATGCCGAGGCGCAGGTCGGGGTGAAATTCGTGATGGACCAGCGTGGCTGGGAAGCAGTCGAAAACGGCACCCGGGTCGGCGGCGTGACCGCGATATTCGCCCGCGAATGGGTTTTCGTCGCGCTGCTGGCCGTGACCGAGCAGGGGCGTGGAAAATCCATCGGACGCGACCTGATGGGCGCGCTGGAAGACCGCGCGCGTGCCGAGGGGAAAATTGGCGTCTGGCTGGATACCTACTCCTTTCAGGCGCCGGATTTCTATGAAAGTCTCGGCTACACGCGCTGCGGCACGATCCCGGATTATCCGCCGGGCCATGCCCGCCATTTCTATGCCAAGCGGCTGGACGGTCAGCCGCTCGACCCGAAGGACCGGCCATGACCCCCATCATCCGCTCGCTGAGCGACATTTCCGACCGTTACGATGCGTTGTTCTGCGACCTGTGGGGCTGCCTGCACAATGGCATTGCGCCCTTTCCCGGCGCGGTGGCTGCACTTCAGGCATTCCGCGCAAGACGCGGCAAGGTGATCTTGCTGACCAATGCCCCGCGCCCGCGCGGCGCCGTGCGCCGGCAATTGGAACGCATCGGCGTACCCGAAGATTGCTGGGACGATATCGCCACATCCGGTGATGCATCTCAGGCCGGCATGGCCGCGGGCCTGGCAGGCACGAAGGTCTATCACATCGGGCCGGAAAAGGACTATTCGTTCTTCACCGACTTCCCACGTGACATCGACGCCAGCCAAATCACTCGCGTGCCGCTGGATCAGGCAGAAGGCATCGTCTGCACAGGCCTGTTCGACGATCTGACCGAAACGCCCGAAGACTACCGAGCGACGCTGCTCTACGCCAAGCAGAAGGGCATGAAGCTGATCTGCACCAATCCCGATCTTGTCGTGGACATGGGCGATCAACGCATCTTCTGCGCCGGCGCCATTGCGGCGCTCTATGAAGAGATGGGTGGCGAGAGCCTGTATTTCGGCAAACCGCACGCCCCGATCTATGACCTTGCGCGCCGCCGACTGATTGCACTGGCCGATATACCCGATGATCGCATCCTGTGCGTAGGCGATGGTATCCATACGGACGTGCAGGGCGGGCTGTCGGAAAACCTCGATACGCTGTTCATCACCGGTGGCCTCGCCGCCGACCAGTTCGGCCCGGACCCGGCAAACCCAGACCAGACCCTGCTCGACGACTGGCTCGCCGCTTCGTCGCTGTCACCGAACGCCGCCATCGCGACGCTGCGCTGAAGCTGGCGAAGGGCACATGACCTGAATGAACCGGTCGTGAACATCGAGTACCGCCGCAATTAACCCGAATCGTGCCAGAGTGATCCTGTAGTTCGGGGCAAAAGCCCCGTCAGCGATACGGCAGAACGCCCAGTTCATGATACGAGGGAGTCGCCGTATGACCAGCCAGTTCGTCATCCAGGCCCGCAAGGGCCGTGCCAAGGCCTTGAACGCTCTGAACAAGTCCGTCACACACAGAACCGCACGTCCGCGGCGACGTGGCGGGCTGTCAGTTTTCCCGCCGATTGGCCGAATCCTGCGGCGCCTGAATGACCGCGCCATGTCCTTGGCCGCCTGATCAGGCCAAATCCTTACCGCAACATAATTACGAAATGGACCGCCTTGGGGAACTTTTCTTGCTTTTCGGCATTGCCCTACCCGCAGGGCACGGCTATGCTGCACTGCAGTATGAATCACCGGACCCGACCCCATGTTGGACAATATGCCCCGCGGCACCATCTGTATCGAAGACCTTGAAATCGGAATGGAACGCGACCTGCTGAAACAGGTCACCGACCGCGATATCGAACTGTTTGCCGAGGTGTCGACCGATCGCAACCCGGTTCATCTGGATGATGACTACGCGCAGGACACGATCTTTGAAGGCCGCATTGCACATGGCATGCTGACCGCCGGGCTGATTTCGGCGGTGATCGGCGAACAACTTCCCGGCCATGGCAGCATCTATCTGGGCCAGACGCTGAAATTCATGGCGCCCGTGCGTCCTGGTGACATGGTGCATACCATCGTAAGGGTCCGCGAGATCGATCATTCGCGCCGCCGTGTCACCCTTGATTGTCGCTGCAACGTGGGCGATACGACCGTGCTAAAGGGCGAAGCCGTGGTGCTGGCGCCTTCCAAGAAATTCGACTGACGGGCGGGCCAGCCCGCAAGGGCGGCAGATGCGAACGATCAATTTCTGGCAAGGGCTGAAATCCGATGACCGCGGCGCGTCTGCGGCAATCGGTAATTTCGACGGCGTGCATCTGGGCCATCAGCATGTCATCGACATTGCCCGCGCCAAAGTCGGTCCGGGCCACCCGTTGGGCATCGTCACCTTCGAACCCCACCCGCGCGAAGTCTTTGCGCCCGATGCCCCGCCCTTTCGCCTGACCAATGCAGAAACCCGCGCGCATCGCTTGGAAAAACTCGGCGTCGAAAAGCTTTATCAACTGCCGTTCACCCCGGCGCTGTCCGGCCTGTCGCCCGAAGAATTTGCGCGTGATGTGCTTGCCCATGGGCTTGGCCTGTCCCACGCCGTCGTCGGCGCCGATTTTCGGTTCGGCAAGGGCCGTGCAGGCGACACCGACGCCCTACGCAGCTTTGGCCAGCAATATGGATTCGGTGTCACGGTGGCCGACCTTCTGCATGGCGAAATGGGCGAAGTCAGCTCAACGGCGATCCGTCAGGCGCTGACTGATGGTCGCCCCCGCGATGCCGCGTCCATGCTTGGACACTGGCACCGCATCGATGGCGAGGTCTTCGGCGGCGACCGGCGCGGGCGCGACATGGGTTACCCGACCACCAACATGTCCATTCAGGGCCTGCACCCGCCACGTTTCGGCATCTATGCCGTGCTGGTCGACGTGCTAACCGGCCCGCATGAGGGCACGTACAAGGGTGCCGCGTCCATCGGCACGCGGCCGACCTTTGGAGATAACCTGCCAAATCTGGAGAGCTTCCTGTTCGATTTTTCGGGCGATCTTTATGGCGAACACCTGTCCGTCGCCCTTGTCGAATATCTGCGCCCCGAAGTAAAATTCGCCACCATGGACGGACTGATCGCCCAGATGGACGCCGATTGCGCCCGGGCCAAAGACATCCTGGCGTCGCTGTGACCAGCAAATTGCGCCCCCGGTTTTGGGACCGTTTCGGCCTGTCGGAACTGACCCCCGAAGAATGGGAAGCCTTGTGCGATGGCTGCGGGCGATGCTGCCTGAACAAGCTGGAAGACGAAGAAACCGGCGAGGTCGCGCTGACACGCATTGCCTGCCGCTTGCTGGACGACGAAACCTGCCGCTGCGCCCAATATGAAAACCGCCGCCTTTTCGTGCCGGAATGCATCCAGCTGACCCCTGCCACCATCGAACAACATGCCTATTGGCTGCCGCGCACCTGCGCCTATGTGCGCCTTTGGCGGGGGCAGAATCTGCCGGACTGGCACGCGCTGATCTCGGGCGATCCGGACGCGGTGCACGGGGTCGGCGTGTCCATGCGTGGACAGACCCTGCCAGAATTTGAAATCCCCGAAGAAGACTGGGAAGACCATATCATAGAGGAGATCGGCTGATGTTTTTCGGCTCCGACAATGCCGCGCCCGCCCACCCGGCCGTTTTGGACGCAATCGCCAAGGCCAATCAGGGCTATGCGCCGTCCTATGGTGCCGACACGGTGATGGATGAGGTCCGCGACCGCATCCGCGCGGCCTTCGAGGCACCGGAAGCCGCCGTATACCTGGTATCGACCGGGACCACGGCCAACGTGTTGTCGCTGGCCGTCTACACCCAGCCCTGGCAGACGATCTTTTGCCACCGCGACGCGCATGTCGCGGTCGATGAATGCGGCGCGCCCGAATTCTATGCGGGCGGCGCCAAGCTGACGCTTCTGGACGGGCCGGACGGCAAGTTCACTGCCGAAACGCTGGCTTCGGCCATCGGCAAGACTGCGCAAGGTTTCGTCCATTCGGTCCAGCGCGGGCCGGTTTCGCTGACCAATGTCACCGAATGCGGCACGGTCTATACCCCGGCAGAGGTCGCGGCGATCAGTGCCGCGGCGCACGAAAACGGCATGGCCGTGCATATGGATGGTGCGCGCTTTGCCAATGCGCTGGTGTCCACCAATGCCAGCCCCGCCGACATGACATGGCGGGCGGGTGTCGACGTGCTGTCCTTCGGCGGCACCAAGAACGGGCTGATGGGGGTCGAGGCCGTGATCCTGTTCGATCCCGCCAAGGCCTGGGAATTCGAGCTGCGGCGCAAGCGCGGTGGGCACCTGTTTTCCAAGCACCGTTACCTGTCCGCACAGATGCAGGCCTATCTGACCGATGGTCTGTGGCTGGACATGGCCCGCGACGCCAATGCGATGGCAGCACGGCTGGAACAGGGGATCATCGCTGCGGGCGGTGCGATGATGTATCCGCGTCAAGCCAATATCCTGTTTGCCCACCTGCCCCGCGCCATCTGGCAACGGGCCGCAGACGCGGGGGCGGTGTTCCACCTGTGGCCCTTTGATCAGTCAATGACCGGCCCGGATGATGAAATCCTGTCGGCGCGGCTGGTCACCAGCTGGTGCACCACCGAAGGTGAAATCGACAGCTTCCTGAAGGTGATTGCGGGTTAGACAACCCGCTCCACCATCATTTTCTTGATCTCGGCGATCGCCTTGGCCGGGTTCAACCCTTTGGGGCAGGTCTTGGCGCAGTTCATGATCGTGTGGCAGCGGTAGAGCTTGAACGGGTCTTCCAGTTCGTCCAGCCGTTCGCCTGTCGCCTCGTCACGGCTGTCGATGATCCAGCGATAAGCATGCAGCAACGCCGCCGGGCCAAGGTAACGGTCCGAGTTCCACCAGTAGGACGGACAGGATGTCGAACAGGACGCGCACATGACGCATTCATAAAGTCCGTCCAACTTCTTGCGATCTTCGATCGACTGGCGCCATTCCTTTTCGGGCTGGTTGGTCTTGGTCTGCAGGAACGGCATGATCGAAGCATGCTGCGCATAGAAATGCGTCAGGTCCGGGATCAGGTCCTTGACCACCTCCATGTGCGGCAGGGGATAAATTTTGACCGTGTCGCCTTTGACCTCGTCCATCCCGTAGATACAGGCCAGCGTGTTCACGCCGCCGATGTTCATCGCGCAGGACCCGCAGATGCCTTCGCGGCAGGACCGACGGAAGGTCAGGGTCGGGTCGATCTTGTTCTTGATGTATATCAGCGCATCCAGAACCATCGGCCCGCAATCGTCCAGATCGACGAAATAGGTATCGACGCTGGGGTTTTTCCCGTCATCGGGGTTCCAGCGATAGATCTGGAATGTGCGGATATTCGTGGCGCCTTGGGGCTTGGGCCATGTCTTGCCGGTAGTGATGCGGGAATTCTTGGGAAGTGTAAGCTGTACCATCAGGCGGCAACCTCTTGGCTAGGATCGTCGGGTTTCGGGATCGGCGCGAGTTTATCGGCCAGTTGTTCGATTTCGGCGGCGCGGGCATCAAAGCAATGCTGATCGCGGAGTTTCTCGGCAAATTTCCGGCGCGCAGTTTTCTTTGCGGCGGACTCGGAGCGGATCGTCCGGACCGCTTTGGCGAAATCATCCGCGTTGCGGCAGCAAAATACATGCGGGGCAAAGGGTTTGGGCAACCCGTTCAGGTCGTCGCAGATCACGGGCGTGCCGCAAGCCAGTGCGTCGAAGATGCGGTTGGAAACATAGCCGCCGCGGCGCATGGTTTCGCGATGATCGCACAACACCGCTTCTGCGCCGCGATACAGATCGCCCAGATTGGCGTTGTTGGTATAGGCGGCCTTTTGATGCGGCGCCGCGTCGGTGTTTTCCCAGCCCGGGCCGTAGAGGTCCGGCTTTTCACCGGCTTCCAGCGCCATCGCGACGATGGGACGGATCGCCCCGTGCCCGCGCCCATAATTGTTGCCCACGAAAACCAACCCCGATCGTTCCGCGCCAGCATCGGGTGGAAACATGATGGTCGGATCAAAGGCCTGCGACATCAAGATCGGGTCGCGTCCCTGTCCGGCCTGCACCGGCACCGCCGATGCATAGGCAAGCTGCCCCGCGCCAGCCAGCTCTCGTTCTGTCAGGGCTTGCCTGGCATTGATACCAGGATAGAGCACCCACATCAGGTACGGCACGTCATCGCGGCCGTCATAAGGTTTGGTGCCACGCAGAACGATGTCGAACTGACCCGGGACGTTCAAATTCGCCCAATCCGCCACCGGCAGGATACGGGCCGCATGGCCGCGCCGTTCAAGCGCGGCGGCAAGGCTGACGGCGAAATGATGATCGCCCCACTTGTCCTGCCGGGCCGCGTTCGGTGCACATGTCTTGATCACGAAAACCCGACCCGTGGCGGAATCGATCGCCTGTGCGGCGCCTTCGCTGCGGTCATAGCCAAAACGTTCGAAGTCCGCCGCATAGATCCGTTCCAGCCTGGCGCGTTGTTCTGCGGTCAGAACCGGCTTGTCCGATTTCCCGGCAAGGCGGCGACCGATTTCTGCGGTCTTGTCAGTCCCATCCGCCAACCTGTCGATATGAGCCTTAACCGCGTCCAGCCCATCCTCAAGCCGGAACACTTTCGCGTCGGGCGGCACGATGTCGGATTGCAGGCGGAAGTGATTGTCGAAGGCCGGACGATTGCGGAAGCGTGGTCGCGCCAACCGGTTGATGAAATCATCAAGGTCGACGCTTTCGGGCAGGGTCTTTTCCACGTCGCGCTGGAAAACATAGGCGCTGAGGATCCGGTCGACGGGGTGGCGTACGACGGCGAAGCTTTCGTCGAAGAAATCTGCCGGAAACAGCCGCGCCATATCGGCCCACGCGACATGCTGCGGCGAGGTTACCGTCCATACTTTTCCCGCCCGCGCCCTGTAGCGCGGCATCAGGAAGGCCGGCGCGCTAAGGCACGATTGCAGATATGCCTCGACCGAGGTGCCGCCGCATTTGGGCACATGGGCGAAATAGATCACGCGGTTCTTATGTCGGTAGATGGGCATCAGCTCACCTTTGCCCTTTCGCCGCCCGCCTCGCGCGCAGCGATCCGATCGACCCAGCGGTCGTCCGTTTCGTATCCAAGACGAATCAAGTCATCGCCATAGCGTTCAGCGTAAAGTTCGGCCACCGGAAGCGGCATCTTGCGTTCCCATTGGGCCGCCTGACCCGACCGCACATGTTCGGACGCCCGCAGCGTTTCGCCCTTGCGACCGAACAGGGAATTGTCGTGGAACACCCGCGCGGCGATTTCGGTTTCTTCATCGGTCAGGCCGAAGAAATCCATTGCCTTGCGAAACAGGCTGCAATCGGTGTCTTCAATCAGGTCTTCGTACTTCACTTCGAAAGACCGCGGGTTGTCGAAATCCCATTCCCGGTACTGGATGATGGTATCCAGATGCTTGCCACCCATTTCGAAGGCCAGCTTTTCTTCGTAGCTGGGAAGTGCGCGCAAGTGTTCCTGATAGCTTTTCCCGTCCAGTTCCTTGCGCGGGTGATACAGGAATTTCTCGTGAATCCCGTCCGTGGTTTCGTGATAATGCGCGCCTGAAATCAGCACGTCGCGCGGGTCGCGGATTATATGAAAAAAACGGGCCTCGGGATGGGCCAGAACGGTGTGGTTGAACCTTGACCGCCAGTTCGTGAGCAGCACCCGGCCTTCATCCGGAATGTCCGGTTTCACCCTTGGGTTCGGCACCCGCATGACCGGGATATCCAGTCGCTTGGCGAGCGAAAAGAACACCCCCTTCATCCAGGTGGTGCCCGTCTTGTGGTGGGCGCCGACACACAGGATACGGGGCGGTTCCATCATCCCAGCGCCCCCGCCAGGGTCTGTTCGGCGACACAGCCGATGGTGGCTGGCCGTCCGGCGATATCGCCGATGGTCGTGACCGCATCCGCCGATCCGCCGACAAGTGCCGCCTGGGCGATAACCACAGCCTCGGCGGTGGTGGCATTGTCGATGATGCAATCGGTGATCGGCGCCGGATTGACGCCCGGGAAGTTGTTGGAAACGACCGTGTTGATGTAAAGCTTGGCGCTGGCGCGCGCCAAGGTATCGGCGCCTTGTTCGACGTCGCAGGCGGCCAGCAGGCCGAAGGCGAGGACGAACGCCCAGCGCATCAGAACGTCCGCTCTTTCGGGGCGATCTTCTTTTCGGAAATTCCGCCCTGGGCTTCGGTGGTCAAAGGCGCGGTGATCACATCGCGATAGCTGAGCGTCACCTTGGGGCCATCGACATGGGCGATGGTGTGCTTGCGCCAGTTCTTGTCGTCGCGTGTGCTGAAATCTTCATGCGCATGCGCGCCACGGCTTTCCTTGCGGGCCTCGGCGCCCACGATGGTGGCCATGGCGTTGGGCATCAGGTTGGTCAGTTCCAGCGTTTCCATCAGGTCCGAATTCCAGACCATCGAACGGTCGGTGACCTTCAGATCGGCCAGCTTGCCTGCAATTGCAGTCATCTTTTCGACGCCTTCGGCCAGTGTCTTGGACGTACGGAACACCGCCGCATCGGCCTGCATGGTTTTCTGCATTTCCAGCCGCAGATCCGCGGTCGGCGTGCCGCCATCGGCGTGGCGGAGCCCATCGAAACGGTCCATGGCCTTGTCGACTTCCGCCTGATTGGTGGACGGAATGGCAGACGCCCGGTCCACCACCTGACCCGCGCGGATCGCGGCGGCGCGGCCAAAAACCACAAGGTCGATGAGCGAATTCGACCCGAGCCTGTTGGCCCCATGCACGGATGCGCAGCCCGCCTCGCCCACGGCCATCAGGCCGGGCACGACGGCGTTCGGGTCCTTCTTGGTCGGGTTCAGCACCTCGCCCCAGTAATTCGTCGGAATGCCGCCCATGTTGTAATGCACGGTGGGCAGAACCGGGATCGGTTCCTTCGTCACGTCGACGCCCGCGAAAATCTTGGCGCTTTCCGAAATGCCGGGCAGGCGTTCGGCCAAGGCTTCGGCCGGCAGGTGCGACAGGTTCAGGTGAATGTGGTCGCCTTCCGCCCCCACCCCGCGGCCTTCGCGGATTTCCATGGTCATGGACCGGGACACGTAGTCACGCGGTGCGAGGTCCTTGTATTGCGGCGCGTAGCGTTCCATGAAGCGTTCGCCTTCGGAATTGGTCAGATAACCGCCTTCGCCCCGTGCGCCCTCGGTGATCAGACAGCCCGAGCCATAGATGCCGGTGGGATGGAACTGGACGAATTCCATGTCCTGTAGGGCCAGCCCGGCGCGGGCCGCCATGCCGCCGCCGTCGCCCGTGCAGGTGTGGGCGCTGGTCGCGCTGAAATAGGCGCGGCCATAACCGCCGGTGGCCAGAACGACCATCTTCGCGTTGAAAACATGGATCGTGCCGTCGTCGAGCTTCCAGCAGACCACGCCGGTGCAGGCGCCATCTGTCATGATCAGGTCGATGGCGAAATACTCGACGTAGAATTCCGCATTGTTCTTCAGCGACTGCCCATAAAGCGTGTGCAGGATCGCATGGCCGGTCCGGTCGGCCGCCGCACAGGTGCGCTGCACCGCCGGACCTTCGCCAAACTCGGTCGTATGGCCGCCGAAGGGGCGCTGATAGATCTTGCCCTCTTCTGTCCGCGAAAATGGCACGCCGTAGTGGTCCAACTCGTAAACCGCCTTGGGGGCCTCGCGGGCGAGGTATTCCATCGCATCCGTATCGCCCAGCCAGTCAGACCCTTTCACGGTGTCGTACATATGCCATTGCCAGTGGTCCGGGCCCATATTGCCCAGCGATGCCGCGATGCCGCCCTGTGCTGCAACAGTGTGCGAGCGGGTAGGCAATACTTTACTGACAACAGCAACCCGATAACCAGCTTCGGAAAGTTGCAGTGCACAACGCATGCCAGCACCGCCAGCCCCCACAATCACCACATCATGGTGGTGGTGTTCAACCGTATCCGTGGATAAATAAGCCATGGCTCAGACTCCCCAATTCAGAATATAGCTGGTTTCAGACCAGATATGATTGATTTCATACAGGCCAATCAAAAGCAAACAGGCCAGAAGTCCGTTCAGAACCATGACCCGGCCACCAGTGGTATGAACATAATCTTCGATGATAACTTTCAGGCCTGTCCACATATGTAAAAGCATAGCAATCCAAATCAGGGTAAAGCCTGTTTTTCCTGCCGGATGCACCAGCCAGTTATGTAATGTTGGATAATCAATGTTTCCTGTATAAATGCCCAGCAGGGTTATAAAAACACCCGGTAGTGATAAAAGCAGAAAGGCTGCGCTGATTCGTTGCCAGTACCAATCATGAAATCCCGTGTTTGCAGCACCAAGTTCTTTTTTCATAGCAATACACCCCCCAGAATTAAAGCGGCAACAGCTGTCAAACCAACCACGATTTTTGCAGTCAGTTTCATGGATTCACG